>NZ_JACEQV010000002.1:0-337869 GCF_015356275.1 Pseudoalteromonas sp. PPB1
ACTCACCCGTCCGCCGCTCGTCATCTTCTAGCAAGCTAGAAATGTTACCGCTCGACTTGCATGTGTTAGGCCTGCCGCCAGCGTTCAATCTGAGCCATGATCAAACTCTTCAATTAAAAGTTTTTTGTTTGAAGTAAACTTCAAACCATGCTCAATGAATTCTGATTTTGATTACTCTCTATAAATAAAGAGAAATCGAATTGACTGTGCTGAAACAAGTAAACTTGTTTCCGTTGGTCACTCACTTTCCATTTAAGGAAAAAACATTGAGACTCTAAATTTTTGTGCGTCATTCAGTAAACTGAAATCCGCTGTTAGAACTCAATCTGTACGAGTGCCCACACAGATGATTGCTTCATATTTTTAAAGAACGGTGCGACTTAATGTCGCTGCGCTGTTAGCGCTGAGGGTTGTGCATTCTAATCACTTCCCATTTTATGTCAATACTTTGCTGTGTTTGATTTATTTTTCAAAACAACCCAGTTTTATTTGACTCCCAACTCGTTGGCTCATTGCTTTTCAGCGTTGTGCCCCGTGTCGGTGGATGCGCATTATAGGGAAAACGAAACCCAGCACAACCCTTTTTTTGAGGAAAAGTGAAAAAAGCACCCAACCGAACAAAATAAAACCAACCCGGTTAAAATTAATACAAATTAGAATCAAAATAAGCAAACTCCTGTATTAATAATCCCCTTTATTAACCCGGTTGAATCTGTAAAGCGATTAATCCCCAGAGAAACGCCGACGGAATTACACTAAAAAGTGATCCATAACGACAAACAAACTCTCTGTTTAAAGTTATACGCAAACCGCATCATAAAAGTAGCGCTTGTGCTTTTTTACTGAAACACCCGATTGCTCAATTTCCATCATATTATTGTCATCGAGACAAACCTGAAATTCACTGCACCCGGTAACAGCGGTCAATGGCATGACCAGTTTAGGGTTAGACCAAGAGTCACCGAAGCCAACTTCCAGATCATTTAGATCCTCAAATTCGACAGACAACTTGTAGGTAGAGCCAGGAAAGATCTGCGTTAGAGTGAGCGCTTTGATCTCTCCTTTTTGACATAAAAAGGCAAAAATTGGCTTTGATGTTTTGTTTTCGTATGTAACTGCAACATTGGTAATCACGGCGGCATTCCCTGACTGAATAATCTATGTGCAAACTATAGATTTCTGTCAGATAAAAGCAATTACGGGCCATTACAGTTTGACTTCTTGCACGTTACCCACCACTACGGTGCCTTGCAACTTGATGGAACTGCCACAATACATTCAGGATCTGCCACTCCCCCGACGCATTTTTATATAAATGCATATAATCAACCCATTCATCTGTGGTTAGCTTTACTGAGGCTATTCGTTCATCAAGGTCCAGCACATTCACCTCCATCTTTGGCTGCTTTGCGAAACGGTCACCTGACACATTATATTCAGCAGCAAGTTTAACCAACCCAGCTTTATCCATGGACATGACAAATTCCCCATCCGTTTTGCCCTTCCAGTAGGTTCTTTTTACCAGCTCATCATCGGCTATTTTGGCCATCAATTTTGGCCTCACTTCGATTTGCGCAATCAAATAACTTTTAGCTACTTGCTCTATTGCATGCCGATCCAAATTCAAGTTTGCATAGCTGTGCGCTGACAATAAAACACTCCAGATTAAAATCAACCGGATAAATGTCACCATAGTTGGCTCCTTTCAATGATAATAATGCTACCGTTCGATATAACGGCCGTATCGCATACCTATCTTTTGGGGTTAAATGCTCAACTGAAGGTTTTCTGAATCTACAAAGTGTATAAATAAAACCTTGCAGTTCAGAAATATAGAGGAATGTTCGCAATACATATACTGACCATTAGTTAAATTTGATACGCTATCGCCTCCTGCCGTATGACTTTAAACAAAAGGAAGACCATGTCGACGACCACTTGCAACGATCAGCCCAATGATGCACCAATCGTCCTGGCGCTCGTGTCAGCCATGCTTTTTTGGGGAATGAGTTGGATCTCAGGAAAAATCATCGCTGATATCGCCCCAGCTCAGGTTACCGTGTTCTATCGACTGTTCCTTGCAGCCATCAGCATGCTGCCAATCATGTGGGTATTGCACAAATTGAAGCTACTCAACCTGAATTACAGCGTACGCGCCTTGCTCTGGTCCTTGCCCGCAGGTATTTTACTCGCAGCTTACAACCAGCTGTTTTTTATGGGCCTGGCGGATGGCCTGCCCGGTAAAGGCGGGATGCTGGTCACTACTTCTAATCCCGTATTTACCTTTATTCTGAGTGCCGTTTTATTGGGTCAGGCGATCAACAAACGTCAGGGGATTGGACTCGCACTCGGTTTAGGTGGCGGGCTGTTAATGATAGAAGTATGGCATTTTAATCTGGATCAGATACTGGCTTCAGGCAATGCCTACTTTATACTCGCTTCACTTACCTGGGCGTTCCTTACTTTAATCAGTCAACGCGGAACACGTTACGCTGATTTCATTACTTTCAGTACACTGATGTATGTCTGGGCCTCTTTATTAAGCTATTTATTTGCCTACCAGCATGATCCATTTAGTAGTGCATCACAATACCCTGCATATTACTGGCACCATTTACTCTTTTTATCGATTGTCGTTGTCAGTATTGCTACCAGCGTGTTCTTCCTGGCAACCCAAAAACTGGGGCCCAATCGTTCCAGCTCTTTTGTCTTTGTGGTCCCGGTGACGGCAATGGGGCTTTCAGCCTGGTATTTCGCAGAGCGACTGAGTTTGGGCGTGGCTGTCGGTGGTGCCTGTGCACTGTGCGCAGTTTACCTGCTCAATAAAAAAACGGCTAAATCTGGGTAATGTGCAAAAGCCGGGTCACAGCCCGGCTTTCCCGATTTTTTACTAAATCCGACGCTTTGCGAGACGTCGTGCACAGAATCGCTCAAATAGAATGGGCAACACAAACAAAGTAAGCAAGGTTGAGGTAAATAACCCACCTATCACAACACTGGCCAGCGGCTTTTGGATCTCAGATCCTACACCAGTCGACAAAAGGATCGGGATCAGACCTAATGCGGAGGTAAGCGCAGTCATTAATACCGGACGCAACCGCGAAGTCGCTCCCTCTTCAATTGCCTTGGTTATCTCCACTCCCGCAGCAATCCGCTGATTAATGCTCTCTACCAACACCACAGCGTTCAGTACAGCAACACCAAACAGGGTGATAAAGCCGACCGACGCAGGCACAGACAGATACTGCCCGGACAGATAGAGCGAAAAGACGCCACCAATAACCCCCAAAGGAATACAGCTCAGGACAAGCGCCGCCTGCGAAACCGATCTAAAGGTCAGCATTAACAATACCGCCATCAGCATCAGTGCGCCTGGGATCACAATGGCCAATCGCTGTTGTGCACGTTGCTGACTTTCAAACTGTCCCCCAAATTCAATGCTATAACCGGGTGGTAGCGACAGTGTGCTGTCAATTTTGGCTTTTATATCGGCGACTACGCTGCCCATGTCTTTGCCAGTTACATTAGCTTGTACAACGATCCGGCGCTGTACATCATCACGACGGATCTGTACCGGACCAGAAGCAAACTCTACCTTTGCCACCTCATTTAAGCTAACCCAGGCGCCACTTGGAGACAAGAGCATTAACGCCTCAATTGCCGCCGGATCACGTCTGAACGATTCCGCCAGCCTGACGTAGATATCATACCTTTCGTTACCCCTGACTATTTGCCCGGCTACATCGCCTCCTAAACCACCACTGACAAGGTCCATAACATCGTTTACAGAAAGCCCGACGCGGGATAATGCGTCCCGGTTAGGCGTTATCACCAGCTGAGCCTCACCGCTTTGCTGCTCTAATGCGACATCCGTGGTACCGGGTAAGGCTTTGACCAAACCTTCAAGCTCTTCCCCCTTCTGCATCAGTACCAGCAACTCAGGTCCCAGTAACTTAATTGCCAGCTGGGCTTTAACGCCTGACAACAATTCATCCACCCGAGTTGCTATCGGCTGAGAGAAATTCAGCAATAAGCCAGGGTGGACAGATAATGCCGACGCAATCTTGCCTTGTAACTCAACCCGAGTGCGGGCATTTTTCCACTGTTCTACTGGTCGAAGCCCGATATAGATCTCAATGTTATTCACCGGCTCAGGATCACCGCCAACCTCAGGCCGGCCTATGCGGCTCAGTGCATAAGTCACTTCCTCAAAGCCCAGTATTGTTTCTTCCAGCTTAGGAGCAATGGATAAACTGGTTTCAAGACTGGCAGATGGTGCCAGTGTTACGCGCAAGTTGAGCGTCCCTTCTTCAAGTTCAGGGACAAATTCACTACCAATTTGTGTCAATGTATACACAGCTATGGCAAACAGAGCCGAAACTCCCACTAGTAGCGCTTTGCTGTTTCGCTGCGCAAGTTCTAAATATTGCCGGTAAACCCCTTCTGCTCTTTCTAACACAGCGTGACGCGGTATCGGCTTATAGCTATTCAACAGATAACAAGCCAAAGCTGGTATTACCAACAACGCAATCACAACCGCACAAACCACAGCCAGCATAATACTGCTGGCCATTGGCGTGAACAATTTGGCCTCGACCCCTTCAAAAGAAAACAGCGGCAAAAAAACCAATAAGATAATGGCAGATGCAAAAAAGATAGGTCGTGCGACATCTTTCGCAGCCAGACGAACCAGTTCAGAAAATGATTCATTGCTGGTGTTCGAAGCCCCCCGGGCTGCCTGTTGTTGTAAGATCCGCTCAACCATCACCACTGAGCCATCGACCAACATACCAATGGCCACGGCCAGCCCGCCCAGAGACATTAGATTTGCAGGCATCCCCATCAAAGACATCAGACCCAAAGCCAGAATAATGGCAACGGGCACAGAGAGTATCACAAGTAAAGCGGCCCTCAGGTTGAGCAGGAACAGTAAAAGCACCACAGCAATAAATACAAACGCTAGCAGCAAGGCTTCTGCCACCGTGGTGATGGCCTTATCAATCAGCATACTCTGATCATAAATAGGCACAAATTCGACCCCCGGTGGCAACGCCCGATTGATCTGCGCCACTTTGCTTTTTATCCCGTCGATCGTCGCTTTCGTGTTTGCACCCATCCGTTTTAGTACAATACCACTGACAACCTCTCCCCGAGAGGTTGCCTGCCCAGAAGCATCTCGCAAGGTCAGAGTGACCGCCCCCTGACGTATCTCACCGCCAAGTTTGACCTGAGCGACGTCAGCCACTCTCACTACGGTGCCATCAATTGTCTTAATGGGTACCTGACGAATTTGCTCTAAGCCCGGTGCGCCACTGCTAAACCAGCCCACGCCTCGGATCACGAGCTGCTCCTGAGCACGGTCAAGATACCAGCCGCCTGCATTACGGTTATTGTCCGATAAGGCACGCTGTACCTGCGACTGAGTTAATTTGTATGCCAGCAAACGCGTAGGGTCCAAGTCCACCTGATATTGTTTGACCTGGCCGCCAAATGACAGCACTTCAGTCACCCCCTCTATCGGCATCAACAGGAGTTTAACCAGCCAGTCGTTAATACTGCGTAGCGTCATTTCGTCAACTCCCGAATCGGGATCAGCCACCAGCAAATATTGGTAGACTTGTCCCAGCCCAGAGGTATTCGGACCCATATCCGGCATCCCGACTGAATCCGGGATCAGTGAACGGGCTGTTTGCAGACGTTCAAACACCAATTGTCTTGCAAAATAGATATCAGTCCCTTCTTTAAAGACAACCGTCACCCCGGACAAGCCGGTTTTGGAGATAGAACGCACCTGCTCAACATCCGGCAGCGCGTACATAAGTGCTTCAATGGGATACGTGATGAGCTGCTCGACTTCTTGTGCCGCGAGTCCGGGGGCTTCAGTATTCACTGTCACCTGGATATTGGTCACGTCCGGAAAAGCGTCAAGATTCAAACGCGGTACTTGCCAAATTGCCGTGACCAAGACTAGCAGTGTTGCAAACAGCACCACAACACGGTGTGCGATTGCACCATTTATGATTTTCTCTAACATCCTGTTCGCCCTCAGTGGTTATGTGGATCAAAGCCACTTTTTGCCATTTCAGACGCAATAAAGAACGCCCCCTGAGCCACCACTTTGGTGCCAGAACGAATCGCCTTTGCCCCCTCCAGTAGCGGCATGGGCTCAATAATCACTCCGTCTTTTGTCGGTGAAACCCGTTTTACGGGCGTGGCAACGTACTCACCCTGATCATGTTCCACAAACACTTGCCACCCGCCATCCACATCGCGCACCAGCGCTAATTCAGGTACGGCAAAAACGGGCTGAGCCGTCGAAAACAAAAAGTACGCACTGACAAACATACCGGCATGTAATGTATCGTCCCGATTATCAACCTCAAGCCGAACCACCCGCGTGCGCGTTAATGGGTCCAATGTATGCCCCTGCTGGATCACCTTTGCCGGGTATCTGCGCTGATTGTGCTCAATCTCAACGGGTGTATCGGTATTAATCAAACGCTGCTGCGTAGCGGCCAATCTGACTTCAACCCACAATGTCGATTCGTCACCGAGTTTCATAATGGCTTCACCTGAACCAAAGCGCTGCCCCTGCACAAAGCCATCCTCCAGCACAATCCCTTCACGTTGGGCAGACAGAGTATAAGTACCCAAAGACTGAGTTTGTCCCGTCTCTAAACGGT
Source organism: Pseudoalteromonas sp. PPB1 (assembly GCF_015356275.1). Classification (NCBI taxonomy): domain Bacteria; kingdom Pseudomonadati; phylum Pseudomonadota; class Gammaproteobacteria; order Alteromonadales; family Pseudoalteromonadaceae; genus Pseudoalteromonas; species Pseudoalteromonas sp. PPB1. Next base: position 6,684 of record NZ_JACEQV010000002.1, read on the forward strand.
TAACGGCAGAGTGGGTCATACCCATCGCCAATAACGTACCCAGCGCCGCTTTATATTTTGCTCTGGCTACCAGCTTCTGGTTTTCGCTCAAGCTCGCATCGCTCAATCGTTCAACTCGCTTCCATTCACTGGCTGCGATCATATAGTTCGCCTGCGCCTGGGCCATATCTTGGCTAAATAATGTGACCAATTTATCCCCGGGTCTGACAACCTGACCTAAGCTCGCATGACGACGCTCTACCACAGAATCAACCCGCGGCGTCACCATATAACTGGTGTAACGGTTTGCTTTAAGCTCGCCCGGCGCATAAACCGGTGTTTGCGCATATTGAGCCTGAAGTGTCATCAGCTTGAGGTTGATCTGTGACTGCTGGGCTTGACTGAGCAGCACGCTTTGCCGATGGGGTAATTCTGTCTGGAAAGAAACATCAGAATCATGATTATGACCTGGTTCTGTGCTTGAGATGGCGCTGGCTTTCAGCGATATCAGTAAAAGCCCCGCTGCGTAACTTAAAATACGCTTGTTCATGATGGTGTAAACCTCTTCATTTGTGGCGCGTGACGTATCACACTCCACTGCCTGTCTGTTTCAGGCAAAAATCGACATGACCAATCGCATTGTCCTGAATGACATAAAAACAGGCACATTGAAGCGATCCGTCAAACGGAAAAATAACAAAAACTAAAAAATTTCGGAGGAAACAGAGTTAAGCGATGGGAGGTTTAAACTGAGATTCGATACGCCGGCGAACCTGAGTATCGGCAGATGAAAAAGGGATGTCGGGTTTCATCAATCCAGAAATCGGAGACAAGCGAACTGACATCCAGATTGTATGGCTACCGCTGCAATGGCCACAATGATGACAGTCAGAAATCACATGACCCTGCTCGTCAAAGATCACACTTTGTGAGGCCGGGTATGACTCATCATGGACATGATTGGTTTGCAAATGTGCCCTGGTGGGCTGATGAAAGTTGCCGGGATCAATCACAGCAGTCACCGATTGTAAACCAATCAGTAATACCATTATTAATGTGAGCAGACCCTGTAGTAAGCGCAACTTACCCTCTGACTGTCGATAAAGTTGCCAGCAATATATGCTGGCAAGGCTTAGATGTCAATGCCTCAAATCACCCTATCATATTGATATGAAATAACATTATTAATGTTACTGAAGCCATTTATACATAATATGACTGTCAACAAAACCCAAACTGGGATGACGGTAAGCCTTTGGAATCGTGCCAATAATCTGATACCCCAACCTTTGCCATAACTGTACCGCCACCTGATTACTGGCGACCACCGAATTAAACTGCATCGCACGATATCCCAGCTTAATTGCTTCACTTTGAGAGTGTTCACACAATGTACGAGCAATGCCTTTACCCCTTGCCTGAGGGGCAACCATATAGCCACAATTGCAAATATGGTTGCTGGGGCCCATGGCATTGGCCTTAAGGTAATAACTTCCCAGGATCTCATCCCCTTCGACCATGACATACGCATTGTCTACTTTTTGACACCACAGCGCATAAGCTTGCTGTTGTGACATATCCGGGTCAAATGCATAAGTCTCTTGTTGTTCAATGACTTCTTTAAAAGTTGGCCAGAAATGTTGAAAGTCGTTTTGTGTCATTATTCTTATCATGGTTTCTCCAATTCAGCATTACAGACAAAACGCAGTCGTTAAGAAACGTTCCTGTCATCTGCGTATTCCCACAGGCATTAGCAATACGATATCAAACGCCGGTCACTTAGCGGCTTTTATCCGATGGTATTTTCAACGCGCAATCAAGGTTGCCGAGTATCGCTTGTTTATAATCCAGAGGATGTCATTTTTAAACAAAGAGAGGCACCATAGCGCGGTGCCTGAGATTAACCTTTATTTTGCTGTAGCCAGCGGTCTAAGCTGTTGGCGAACTGTTGTTTTTCAGCTTGTCCTAATGGCGGAGGACCCCCACTGACCATGCCACTACTACGCATGGTATCCATAAAATCGCGAATATTTAGCCGTGATCGAATGTTTTCTCTGGTGAACTCTTCTCCACGTGTGCTCAGTGCCAACCCGCCTTTTTCAATGGCTTCAGCTGCCAATGGTATGTCACTGGTGATCACCAGATCGCCGGCACACATACGGCGCACAATCTCATTGTCAGCCACATCAAAGCCACTACTCACCTGTAGCTTATGGATATGCGGAGAAGGCGGCGTTTTAATATATTGATTGGCGACGAATGTCACTGGGATCTGGGTTCTGACTGCGGCACGAAACAAGATTTCACGGATCACCACAGGACACGCATCTGCGTCCACCCATATATTTTTCTTATTGTCCAAAACTGGCTCATTAATTCGGTTTGTTATGCGGCAAGTGTACAACTTGCCGCAGCGTAGCTAAAGCGTGAATTTCGATAATAACCCTTCTTGCTCATGGGCATGTTGCGTCAGCACTTTACTTGACTCAAACTGGCGAACGGCAAAGCTCCCCACTTCGACACTAATATCGTTGATATTTGAGGTATTTTTATTGATTTCCTCAATCACCACGCTTTGCTCTTCAATCGCTGTTGCTATCTGGATGTTGCGGTCCATGATGTCTTTCACCGCTTCTGAAATCTCATTCAACATGCCTGTAGCCTGCTCAGTCTGCTCCACACACAGCAACGTTTTATCACGACTGCTGCCCATTGCACTTTGGACCTGAATAGATGAAGCCTGGATCTGTTCAATCATTGATTTTATTTCAGTGGTTGATTCTTGTGTTTTGGTTGCCAAAGATCGTACTTCGTCGGCAACCACCGCAAAGCCCCGGCCCTGCTCGCCGGCGCGGGCAGCTTCAATGGCGGCATTCAGCGCCAAGAGATTGGTTTGCTCGGCAATGCCATTAATAACAGACAAAATATTTTCAATGCTCTGACTGTATTCCGCCAGCTGTGTACTCATCTCGTGTGAGATATTTATCTCATCGGCCAGTGCGCTGATCTCACCACGGGTTTTCTGAAATACCTGTTGCCCTTCTGCCGCCCTTTCATTGACGGAGGTGATCGATGTCGCAGCATTTTGGGCACTACCAGCAATCTCACTGGAAGTCGTGCTCATCTCATGCATCGCCGTTGCTAGCCCTTCAATCAGTTGTACCTGTTCATTGAGCTGACTGCTAGACTGATTCGCCAGCGTACTCGCTTCGTCACAACTGGCCACCACCAGATCAGCACGTTGCTTCACATCTGTCACCAGGCTATGTAATGACCCCAGAAATTGATTGAATTCCTGCGCGACCTTGCCGCATTCATCTTCATGCTTTATTCGCACTCGCTGAGTAAGATCACCACTCCCCGACGCAATATTGGTGATTGCATCATTGAGATCTTTCAGCGGTCTCAATAACTGAATTGCCAAAGCCCGACTCAAAAAGGCTCCGAGCAATATGGCCACCACTGCCAACATCAATGTACTCATTGAAAGCTCTCTTAAATCACTGAAAACCAGAGCTTCATCCAGCAACACGGCCAAATACCAATCAGTCCCATACTGCTGCGATAACGGGTAAAAATAGAGCAGCTTGGCTTCCCCTTTAACCGTCACTTCTAATAGCGTCTTTTCAGCTGATTTATTCAGTTGTGGCGACAAACTACTGAGCGGTTTGCCATTCAGTTTAGCGTTTTGGTGAGAGACAATAATCCCTTTACTGTCGACTAAAAACGCATAGCCCGTGCCATCAAAGTTCACCGCATTCACACTTTTGGCTATGGTATCTAAGCTAAGATCGCCCCCAATCGCGCCGCGAAATTGCCCGCCGGAATTAATAGGCGCAACCACAGAGAGCAACAATTCACCGGTTGCTGCGTCGGTATAAGGGCTGGTAAACACCGTTTTACCTTTGTCTCTGGCCAAGCGATACCAGCCTCGTTCCCTAAAATCCACATCTGGCGGGTTTTGCCTGTTGGGATTGTTCGAACGCAATATTCTCTCTGTGCTCAAGGTACCAAATGACAATAAAAAGGCATCTTTAAAATAAGGTGATTCGAGCCCCTTTTGAAACTGCTCAGGGCTATAGTCAGCTTCAATCTGACTGCGCAGTAATCGAATTAAAGCTGCTTTTTCTGCCAACCAATTATCAATACCCAGTGCCAGCAATTGTGCGGAATCACTGACATATGCAGTGGTTTTCTTTTTCATAGAGGCATTGACCAGCCAATAGGTTGTCGTACTGATCACCAAAATGATCATAAAGATGAGTAACGCCGATGCCAAAGAGAACTTGCTGCGAATCTTCATATTATTTAGGCCAAATAAAATCACCCTTTGCCAAAGTGTTGTCTATAATTCCAGTTATCGCAACTAACGCAACAAATTTGGTAATTTGCTATGAATAACGCGATCTCTTCTGTGGCTAAAGCCATCCTGATTGCACTTTGTGTGCCGCTCACCTGTGCTCAAGCTAACACCGAACGCGCCGTCACTATGGCTGATATCGAAGCGCTCGAAGCTCAGCTCAAAGCACTCAAGGCCCGCTTTGAAAGGCAAAACCCTCCCGCCGCTCAAACAACACAAAACGCTAAATCAACAACCAACACAGCAGCTGCTGCAGATGCAAAAGCCGCTTCCTCTGCCAATTCAGCTAAACCTGCGCCGACTGAAGAAAAGCGCAAACTGGATGTATATGCGACCATGCGCCCCACATACGGTCGCCTGGAGACCAATGGTGAGGATAATTGGGACGTGCGTGACGCCCTGTCCCATGCCGGACTCAAGGTTACCCACGAATTTGACAAAGACTGGAGCGCAGAGCTGCATGGAGAGTGGAGTATTGACGTTGCTAATGAAGGGAACTTTGGTCGCTCCCGGCGGGCCTACACCGCACTGAACACCCCTGTCGGCCGCTTTGGCATAGGTAAGCAACGGCCGGCACAATATCTTTTTATTGCCGAGTATGTTGATATCTTTAATCATGCCAACAGCCCGTTTGCATATGACCCTGAGAGCCTCTTCTTCGTCGACAATCTGATCAGTTACCGGCTTACACCTGGGCCTTTTACTTTTGTTGCAGTTGCACAGTTTAATGGCGAGTCGGGTAGTAACTCAGATGATTTGGTCAATGTTGGTTTGAGTTATGATGCTAACGATTTGCATGCTGCTGTCACCTACCAGCAAAACGACGTTTATGCCGATGATGTCCAGCTTGGCGATAACAGCCTCTGGGCTACCTCGCTGGCCTATCAATTTACACCTCGCTTCTATGCCGCCGTCGCTTATCAGGATAAAGATTACAACAGAGATGCCGCAGGTGCTGACCGCAGTGGGCACACCTTCGATTTATCCTTTGCTTACCAACTGGCCAAAGCCTACAAACTGAAAGCAGGCTACTTTGATTTTGATGACGGATACCTGGATTCAGATCCGGCCGCAGGTAGCTTTGATGGCTACAACCTGACATTAGAGTGGAGCCCTATTAAAGTACTCAGAATTCACCTTGAGTACCTTAACAAGTCGTTCGTCAATGGCGATGACTTCGACTCCATTTCTATCGGCTTCAGGTATGACTACAAAACCACGGTTGAGTATTAACCCTGGTCCTGATTATACAGTACAGGAGAGCAGCCCTGCCATTGCTGCCACAGTGCCGGGTCAAGCGCTAACTGACACATAAAATGAGCGACATTGATCCGGCTTGTTTTTCCCGCATCAAAAATGGCGTCACGTGTTGGAGATGGATGAACGTCATAAGCTGTGACCTGAGCATCATTTGTCAACGAATCTGGCCTAACCACGACCCACTCAACCCCCTCCCTTGCGGGGGAGCGGGCACGTAAGAGCTTCGCCGCAGCCTCATTATCAGGATGAGGAGGCAGACATAAACGTAATAACGCCACCACGACACGATGTGCCAGAGGTGGCCGCTCATGCAAAGACTCGCAGGTGCACCCAGTACTGTTCATTAAGATAAACTTAACAGGACTCCCGCCATCTTTGTTTGCAATTGCCTGACACACACTTTGCACTGCATCACGCACCAGACGACGGGGATGGCCATAAATACCCTGAAACGTTGCCCGATGTCCCAGACAACAAATAACCGTTTTCACGTCCGCCACTAACGCTTCGAGTTCCCGGGTGCTCAACTCGGCAATATTGCCTACCCTGACATCCAATTGCGGGTTAGCTTTGAGCGTTTCCAGTTGTGCACTGCTTTGCCGGACAAGGACTCTGACTTGCACCTGTGCCAACATCAGCTGCTCAACAACCAGCCTCCCCGTCGCCCCACTTGCTCCAATCACTAAAATCATAACGCATCCTTTGGCTGTCATTTATCGGGAGTGTAACGTGAAGGGAGTGGATTAAAACAGGCACAAAAATGTGACAAATGGTAAGTAGATTTTTCAGCCGGCCCAACAGGCCGGCTAAGTGTCGTTGCCAGGGGCAAGTGGAATTAGTTTAATTCCTTATCTTGCCAGAATTTCGTTCCTTTGACTGTCGCCTGCAATGCCAGGCCACTTTCGGTAAATGTATACACTGTTACATCCCCATAGTAGACTTCGCCTTCAATAGAGGCCCCTTTATCAGCAGCCCTTGCCGCAGCATCGGCATTTCCGCCAAACGTCCAGCCGGACTCCACAAATTGTTTCATCGCTGCCTGAGTATGAAACACCATCACAATACGATAATCCTTTGCACCCAGACCCAGTCCGACACCACCTTCGGCCATATTCATGTAAGTTGACTGACCTGTGGTGTTATTTTCTACGACACCATAGCCAGTGCCTGCGGCAACAAAAATAATATTCAGATTCGCATTGGAAAACACCGCATATCCGGGCGCATTGCTTAGTTGGGCGCGAACATCCGGCTTTTTACTATAGAGCTTGGTTAAAGTATCTCGTTTCATCTTCTGAATTTCGGAACGCTTTTGGACGGCATCACCCGGCCCCATAGACGCACAAGCGCTCAGTAACACAGACAAAACAACCGACATCAGCAAGGGAATTGTACGCATACCTTTTTCCTTTTACAGTTAGAAGCAGGCAGTTGAATCACTGCCCGCAGAAAAACATCATCTTAAGGGTAGGCAGGTTAGGCGCAGCTGAACAGAAAACGCAGGCAAAAAAAAGGCCGCATTAAAGCGGCCTTAACACACATCATGGGTAATCATGAAGGGATAAATGTGAAAACAAGATCATTGTAACTCGACCGTTATAAAATAAAATCATATTAAAACGTTTCTTTAGCTCGGTATTTTCGATGAGTTACTTTCCTCATTCCTATTTGCTTACTCCTTAATATAGTGGCCTTACTGGCAATGTCTTTGTCATCGATGCCCTTGTTGTTTTTTATGGAGTTATATTGCCCTGCTGAAAAAGGCAGTGAAGAGAAGAGACGACCCGCAACAAAATCTCATGCTTTGGGTCCAGTACAGCAGAAAATTCAGACAAAAAAAAGGCCGCATAAAGCGGCCTTAACACACATCATGGGTAATCATGAAGGGATAAATGTGAAAACAAGGTAATTGTAACTCGGTCGCTATAAAATAAAATCATATTATAACGCGCTTGTTATTCGGCATTTTCGATGAATAGTTTTTCCTCGTTTATGTTTACTCATCCGCTCAGCAAAGCTCGGCAAATGACAATGCCTGATTCTTCAATACAGCTGTTATTTTGTTAGTTAAATCAAGCCACTCTGAGGTATCATCGCGACTATCCTTGCACACCATTTTAACTGACCTGATATGCATCATCTGATTTTTGTCACCCTATTATGGGCATTTTCATTCAGCCTGATAGGCGTTTACCTCGCCGGCTCGGTTGACCTTTGGTTCGCCGCCCTGAGTCGTATTATGCTGGCAACCCTGGTTTTCTTGCCATTCATTCGCTGGCAGCAAACAACCCGCCCCGTGATGTTCAGATTAATGACAATAGGTGCAATACAGATAGGTGCTATGTATGGTTTCTATTACCATGCCTTTGTGTTTTTAACTGTACCGGAAGTCCTGCTGTTTACCGTGATGACACCGGTATACATCACTTTGCTTAATGACCTGTTCGCAAAGCGCTTTAATGCGCGCTATTTACTGGTCGCATTAATCGCAACACTGGGCGCTGTCGTCATTCGTCTGACAACACCGAATCCGGACTTCTGGCTTGGCTTTATGGTAGTTCAGGGTGCCAATCTGTGTTTTGCTCTGGGGCAGGTTTTATATAAACGACTGGCTGAGCAGCATGCCTTAGTCCACCATCAGTGCTTTGGCTTTTTCTTTATCGGCGCGCTGGCCCTGTCCTCGTTAAGTTTTGCTCTTTTTGGTGATTTGAACCGACTCCCTTCGACGCAGCTACAATGGGGGATCTTAATTTATTTAGGCCTCATTGCCTCTGCCCTTGGTTATTTTATCTGGAATAAAGGCGTCACTCTGGTTTCAGTAGGAGCACTGGCAGTCATGAACAATGTTCTGATCCCTGCCGGGATCCTGGTGAATATCCTGATCTTGAATCGCACCGCCGATTTAGTCAGTCTGGGGCTTGGCAGCGCGATTATCTTTTTAGCCCTGGGCGTCAATCAGTACTTTGACGCACGTTCACGTTAAAGCGCCTTGCGAAATCGGATCTGCATATCCAATAAGGTCTGCGACGACGCTGCTGGCTGTGTCAGTTCCGCAATATGATAATCATGACTGACGAGCATCTGCATCATGGTTTTAAAGCGGTTCATTGTTTTTACTTCAATATGACTGAACCCCTGCTCACGGCACCAACGCTCCTGCTCGAGCAATAACGCTCGTGCCAGCCCTCTACCCCGATAGGCCGGCATGACGGCCCCAATCCAGCTGTAAAACTGCTGTGGGGCCTGCTCATATCCCAGCTTATATGCAACAGGCTGACCTTCACAACTGGCTATCAACGCCAGGTAAGTGCGCCCTGATAATCTCTGAAGGATATCTGCTTGCGTCTTGGGCTGAGAAAATTCCGGGATCTGCTGCTCTACAGAGAGTACCTCTTCAATACTCCCCTGATGAATGTGCCATTGTACTTTCGTCATCGCCTGACCTATCAATTCGTTGTTAGAAGCCACTATGTGCGTTAGCGCCTGCGCTTAGAACGCTGGCCCAGCACGCGCTTTTTATCACGCTGACGACGAGATTTAGCCGAATTTTGACGATCATTTTTAGGCTCGCGAGTCAGATCTGGCTCATAGCCACTCAACCATTGCGGGGTGAGACGTTCATCCAACAAGACTTCAATCTCTTCCAGTAACCATTGCTCATCAATACTCACCAAAGAAATAGCAGTCCCGGCTTCACCTGCCCGGCCTGTACGGCCAATACGGTGCACATAATCTTCCGCGACATAAGGCAACTCAGCGTTAATCACATAATTCAATTGTTGAATATCAATACCACGTGCCGCGACATCGGTAGCAACTAAGACACGAATTTCACCGTCCTTAAATTGCGCCAGTGCCTTGTTTCGAGCCCCCTGAGATTTGTCACCATGAATAGCCGCAGTTTTAAGACCGTCTTTATTGAGCTCCTTGGCATAGTCATCAGCTTGTTTCTTTGTGCGGGTGAAAATCAACACCTGATGCCAGTTTTGTTTGCCGATCAGGTGAGCGATCAGCTCCCGTTTGCGCTCTTCATCCACGGCATAAAAGAGCTGCTCGACCTTTGCGGCAGCCTGATTCTGTGCTTCAATGCCAATCCGTTTTGGCTCTTTCAACCAGTCTTTTACCTGATTAAAGACCGCTTCATCTACGGTAGCAGAAAATAACAAAGTTTGCCGATCAGATGGCATTTTGCGCATAATACGACGTATTTCACCCATAAAGCCCATATCCAGCATACGGTCGGCTTCATCGAACACTAAGTATTCTACCGCTGACAAATTCAATGTGCCTTTGATTAAATGATCGAGCAAACGGCCTGGCGTGGCGACCACTATGTCTGCTCCTTCACGAAGTGCTTTTTCCTGAGGTCCAATATTTGCTCCACCATGCAAACACACTGTTTTCAGCTCACAATGAGCGGCATAGGCATTCGCGTGCTGCGCTACTTGCTGAGCCAATTCTCGGGTCGGCGCCAGGATCAGGGCACGAGCACCTGAGCCCGGCTTGCTGAGTAACTGAGTCATGATAGGAAGCATAAATGCGGCTGTTTTACCGGTACCTGTCTGCGCACACGCCAGCAAATCGTGACCTGCCAGGATCTCGGGAATGCTTTGCGCTTGAATAGCTGTTGGCTCAGTAAAGTCAAGCACCTGTAACCCTTCTAACAGGGCAGGTGCTAAGGCAAGAGATTCAAAGGACATGTTTTTTGTATAACTCAAAAATTAGGTAGCGGGATTATAACAAAAATGCCAAGTATCGCCCGCAAAGATATGACCTCTTTATGACAGCGCCAATTCCATATAGACACTCAAAGGGTCGGGCTCGTAGTTGCCAAATGCTTCTCGCTGCACAAACCCCAAAGACGTATACAACCCAATTGCTTCAGTTTGCCGGATCCCTGTTTCCAGCCGTAATACACTGAAGCCAACCTGACGTGCATGATCAATTAAAGTTTGCATAATGTGTCTCGACACACCCAGGCCCCTATACGGTGGTTGTACATAAACCCGCTTTAGCTCGGCGTAAGGTGTCAGGCTGTCTGCCTCATCCGTTTTTGGCACCAGGGCACCACACCCCATCAACACAGATTCAGTGCGGGCACCAACAAAATAGACGTCAGACGCAGCCAGCTCATCCGCCGGGATCAGCTGATTACTGCTCGGTGGGTAGAGTGTATTCATCAGCTCATCGATGTCTCTCAGTAACTGCGACACTTCCGGGTGATGCGGGTCAAGATTAATTATTTCCATAACGTGATATTACCTTGCTTACCCTGTCAGCTTCACGACACGACGCATGTCAATTTACGAAGACCGGGCATGATATAGAGACTAAAATACTATGTTCTTTGATATGATACTAGCTTATTTTCTGAGCTCAATCGTACCTTTTAAAGTCACAAAGTCAAACGTCACAATGAAATTTCTACAATCCACTTGGTTAAATGATTAAAATACACCCAGCACTGTCGAATATTCATTCACTTTTACATTGATTACCGACGAAAGCATGCATATGTGCCACATTTTTTATATTATCCGCGCGCATATAATTCTAATCATAGGACAACAAGTATGAGTAATACCCCTGAAGGGCTCTCTACAGAGGCATTTGCCACAGAGACTACCCACAGCAGTCGGGGACGCTGGACACAACACGATACCAATTGGGTGCTTAGCCTGTTTGGTACCGCTGTGGGCGCCGGTATTTTGTTTCTGCCCATCAATATCGGTATTGGCGGGTTCTGGCCTCTGGTGATTATGGCTGTATTGGCCTTTCCAATGACCTACCTGGCTCATCGAGGGCTGGCACGTTTTGTGTTGTCCTCTAAACACAGTGACAGTGACTTTACCGATGTCGTTGAAGAGCATTTTGGTGCCACCGCAGGCCGCTTAATTTCCTTACTGTACTTCTTTTCGATCTTCCCTATTCTGTTGATTTATGGTGTAGGCCTCACCAATACCGTGGACAGCTTCATGGTTAACCAGTTAGACATGACCGCCCCACCTCGGGTACTCCTTTCCGGGCTGCTGGTTGCAGGCATGATTGCAATTATGATGGGTGGAGAAAAGTTACTACTGCGTGCGTTCGCGCTGCTGGTTTACCCGCTAGTTGGGATCTTGCTGATGCTGTCACTATATTTAATCCCACACTGGCAAGCACCAGTTGTGGCAACGCCGGATATGGCAGGTCTGAGTGAGACACTGTGGCTATCCGTGCCAATTATTGTCTTTTCATTTAGCCACGCTGCCGCTATCTCCAGCTTTGCCAATGCTCAACGCCGCCATTATGCTGACCGTGCGACACATAAAGCTGAGGCAATTTTGCGCAATACCTCGCTAATGCTGATCGTTTTTGTGCTGTTATTTGTATTTTCATGTGTGCTGTCTCTCAGCCCGGAGCAAATGCTCGAAGCCAAAGAGGCCAACGTTTCTGTACTGTCTTACCTTGCTAATGTGTACGACAATCCATTTATTGCCATGCTGGGTCCGCTGGTCGCCTTCATTGCCATTACATCTTCTTTCCTTGGGCACTTTCTGGGCGCACGCGAGAGCTTCAATGGTCTGCTCAGCAAGCAGTCATCTCTGTCGGCAGGCTTGATTGATAAACTGGGTGTGGGCCTGATGTTTATCGCAATCTGGGTGTGTGCTGTGATGAACCCGAGTATTCTGGATATGATGGGTGCCATTTCTGGGCCGATCATTGCCATGATCCTGTTTATCATGCCAACCATCGCCATTTTCAAAGTACCGGCACTACAAAAGTACCGCCATCATGTTGGCACCTACTTTATTCTGCTGGTTGGTATTTTAGCCGTCTCGGCATTGCTATATAACATGGCAGGTTAAGCAACCTTCGGGTGGAATGATTAAAAAGGGCCTAAGCGCCCTTTTTTTCTGCCACACATGCTTGATTACGACCCTGATGCTTTGCGTTGTATAAAGCTTCATCTGCCGCCGCAATTAGCTGAGCCAAATCCTGGTAATGCTCACCGCCATCATTGCTTACAACACCCGCACTGATGGTAACCACACCAAATTCCGAGTCTTCATGCACAATGGCCAATGCTTTTACTGCATCAACAAACTGGTTAGCCAGCTGCTTCGCCCCATCAGGCTCTGTGTCTGGCAATAAAATTGCAAATTCCTCGCCACCATAGCGATATACCCCATCCATAGGTCTGCGTATCTGGCCATCTATGGCACTGGCAACAGCTTTAAGAGCATCATCCCCATTAAGATGACCATAACGGTCATTAAACTTCTTGAAGTGATCGATATCCAGCATCACCACAGAGCAGGTATGTTGCTGGCGAATACTCTGCTTAAACTGACGCGCTCCTTCCATATCAAAAAAGCGCCGATTGAACACTTTTGTCAGCCCGTCGTAGTATGAGTAGCGCTTGAGCGTATCCGCTTGCTGTTTGTATTTGAGGTGAGTTTTAACCCTGTTCATCAGGGTCTTCGCCACGATAGGTTTAGGAATAAAGTCAACCGCGCCCGCATCCCAGCACAAATCCTGCTGTTGCTCGCTGATGTTGGAGGTCACAAAAATGATAGGGATATCAGACAGACCTTCCATTTCCTGCAACTGTTTACAAGCCTCCACCCCAGACATCCCCTCCAGTACCCAATCCATCAGGATCAGATCCGGTGGGGTTGCACGGCAAAACTCGATGGCTTTTTCTCCGGATGTCACCATATGGACCGAACAAATCCCCTCTAAAAAGCAAGAGATGACTTTTTGTGTCAGCATGGAGTCTTCAACAATCAGCACCAGACTCTCGCTCAGGTCTTCAATTTCCTTAAACAAAGTATATTACCTATTACAGTGATTCTTCGGCTCGACATAGACCGGATTTTTTCGGTCTTGATTGCAATTATAGCAGGCACGCAAATAAATACCCGTTAACATTATACGACTAACTTACCATGTCCCTTTAACCTGAGAAAGGGATTAGGGACTTCAGATCAGTGATTTAACGCGCCAAGCATCCCTGAATTTAACGACTCAGGTAGCACAGATTATTAACGACTTTCTGCCGCCTGACTATGCTGTCTGCGCCACAGCGCAGGCGTAACGCCATAAGCCGCTTTAAACTGACGGATAAAGTGCGTTGTATCTGACCAACCCAGCTCTTCAACTAACGCTGCAATCGGTGTATGTGTGTGCAGCAAACGATTACAGGCCTCACCCAGGCGTTTTTTGGTGAGCCACTGCCCTACGGAGTAGCCAGTTTCGCGTTTAAACAAAGTCGCCAGATAAGGGGCACTAACAAATACCGCACTCGCCACATCCTGCAAAGAAACCGGCTTTAAGCCCTGACTCTCAATGTAGGAAAGTGCCGCGACAACTTTAGGGTGCATACCTGCGCGCCAGCTCACCGGCTGTTGTGCCAGTGACACCTCATGCAACAGCAAGAAAACAAAGCTCTTCATCACGTCGAGCGGCAAAGCATGTTGCAATGCGGCTTCAAACTCCTGATACAAAGTCTGCACAAAATCGACGCGCTCCCCAGATAGCGCCAATGCGGGTAACGCACCTAAGCGTACCTGCTGAAAGGGTTGCAACAAGCTGGATTCGGGCGTGAGCCCAAGACAATCCGGGCAAAAACTCATCCAGTGCACATGCAAGTCAGACCCGGACAACAAGGTATGAGGCATGCCGCCGGGTACCAACACAAACATGCCCTGTGTGGCTGTAAACGTCTCGCCATGTAACATATCCAGCGAGCCTGAACGAATAAAGCTCAACACACTTTCGCTGTGCGTGCCGTGAGGCTCCTGTTCCAGTGTCGCTACTTTCATCTGGCCACATGCGGCAACATGATTGGTCATTCTATTTCACCCACAATCTTAAAATAAGCCGATTAAATCAAAAAGCAGACAATAACGCGATACGGCTTTATTGAGAATAATAGACATCGACAAAACAATACACCGATTTACAGGAGAGACCTATGACTTTTTCACTCGTTTTAATGGGGTTATCGATCCACGTACTGTTATGGGAAAAATTACCCGACTGGGGCACCTGGTTTAACACTTTAGTGGCACGTTTACCGGCCCCCCTCGCCTATTTATACACGGCATGGCGCTGCCCATACTGTTTTGGGTTCTGGATAGCCCTGCTACTGCAACAGCTTACAGGTATCTATACTTTACCTGAACTGTCGTCTCTGACAGCCACATTCGGCGCAATTGGCACAGTGCTCAGCATGAGTCTCGATGCCCTGGCTACCGCCCTGTTGATCATGGTTGGCAGCCAGGCACTAAAGGCGCTTGCATTACCGGCCATCAAGGGTCACGAATTAACCATGGCATTTAAAACTGGCTTGTCTGAAACACAGGCAAAATCATCACAGGAACACACCCATGACAATGCATAAGTTCAGTACGGCAAGATTAGAAATAATGCCTGCAACACCGGCTCTCAACACTGCACACGTACAACAGCTACTCGATTTACTGACACCAGGCACACTGCATTTTTTGCCCGATGACTGGCAACAGTGTCCGCACACTGCTGACCAACTAACCGACTGGATATCGGACAAACTAACACGCTGTGAGCTGCTACTGGTACAGGACAAGCAGACACACATTCTGGGCCTGGTTATGCTGTATGCAGCCGAAAATACGGTTCAGCTTGGCTACCTGATAGGCGAAACACACTGGGGACAAGGCTATGCCAGTGAGCTGCTGCAGGGCTTAGTCGCGCATCTGCGCACAGTTCAGCCCAGTGTAGCACTCAATGCGGGCGTTGCAGCAGACAACCCGGCTTCTATCAATGTACTGAAAAAAGCTGGCTTTGTGCGCTGCCCGTCTGAGCCGGATAATACCAGCTCACAGCTGTATTACACCCTGCCAACAGAATAGTTTGACTTGAGCACACACCGCGCTTCTGCTACTTTGCTCCGCAATCAATAATAATTCGCGGAGCAAGGCCCGAAACGGTCTATCAGCATGCACTTTACGCCTTTCAGCCAGACACACATCACCGAACTCCTGACACGCTACGCACAGCTGCCCGCTGAACAACAGATCATGCTGGAAGTACTGGCACTAATCGGCAAGCCGGTTGCGATAAGTAGATTAAAACGCTTGCTGAAATTGCTGGTTGAAACTCAGATCCACGACATCCCCGCGCTCAGTCAGGGTATGCTGCCCGAACAGAGAACCGCGCTGGTCGAAGCCGGACTATTAATCAGTAACCAAAAAGGCCTCCGGGTTCAGCCGCTGATTGAGATTTCACTGTGCCACAATGCGCTTCGTCAGGATCGTTTTATCAGCACACTTAATTGTGCCGAACAAGTCGTGCCTGTGGTCAATTTATATGAGTGGGAACGCGATTTCTCTGATGAACAACGCTTTATCCGCGATTTGCTTATCCTGGGCCAATACGATAAAGCCATCGCCTTACTGTCATTTCATAAAAATCCGCAACACCTTGACCACCACACCAATCAGGTACTGGTCAATACCCTATTCTTTCCGGCAGACGTTGATCATCTGGCTGAACTGCCACCGCATTTGCTGTATCAGGCATGCTCGACGTTAATCCACAGTTTAAAAATTGACTGTCAGAACAATTTTGCCGCATTTCAGCTTATTAAACAGCTCTGCGAACGTCAGCCGAATAACCAAACGCTGCATTGTTTACTGGCCGAACAATATCTTTATCGGACGCAACTGGATCAGAGTGTCGCCGTACTGGGCAATGATAGCAGCTGCTATGCACTGCAGTTACGTGCCATGGTTGCCATGTGCGCCGGCGAACAGCAAAGCGCTTATGCATTATTTGAACAGGCAATGGTCGCTAAAAACAAACTTGCCCGGCGTAAGCAGCAATATCTGGGTGGCCTGCCCGGCTTGTTTCATAAATTGACGACGCTGGTGCAGGCCAGTCAGGGACAGCCTCAACTGTTTAAATCAGTGCGTCAACTGGTGCAGGCAGAGTCCGCTGACAAAAAAGCGCCTGGGTTAAATTATGTCCTTTTGAGCCTGGTTGAATATCTTGCAGAGTGCCTCAGTGGTGGCCAGACATTCGTTAATCAATATCAAGAGTATGAAGCATTTGGTAAAGCGAAGCCCTACGACTATGCACTGCTGCAAATACTGACTGCTCTGGCTACGCACTGGACCGGGGGCCAGTTACAGGCCCAACAATTAACTCGTCTTAGTGAGGCCTGCAATACCTTCAGTGCAATACAGCAACCTTTGTTTGCCTGTATGGGCGCCGATCTGCTGGTGCTCCATCAAGCCCCTGTGCCACCACTGCCACAGCGCCTGGTGGTTAACTTTGCCAAACTGGTAGAACAAAAAAGTGACTGGGAGCTGGCACTGGAAAAACTGCAAAGCCTGGCATCCACGCCACCATCCAATGCAGATAAATCGTCGCAAACCCACCGGCTTGTCTGGCAACTTGAGCAATCTCGATTTGAACTCACACTCAAGCCCAGAGAACAAAAACTGGGTAAACAAGGTTGGAGTAAAGGTCGCAATGTGGCCCTGAAGCGTTTGGTCGATGAGCGTGAGCGCTTTGATTACCTAAGCGATAAAGATAAAGAAATTATTGCTGCTATTCGGGTGTATGAAAACCACGGCTATTATGGTGGACGCACCTTTGAACTGGAAGGAGCAAACGCCCTGAGTGCCGCATCTGGTGCTCATAACCTCTACCTGGGCGATGATTTCAGTCGCGAAATAGAACTGACAGAATATCCGGCCGAACTTCAGATCCGTGACAACGGCGATGAGCTAATGATGTCGATACCCAACCTGCCACAAGGCATAGACTACCGCTTGCAACTCGAAGAGCGTGCAGGGCAGAGTGAGTACGCCTTTTTCCCGCTTCAGGACTATTGCTATGGGTTTACCCTGTTCAAGCGTCAGCATTTGCAGGTTGCAGAGATCATTGGGGAAAGTGGTCTTGTCGTGCCCAAAGCCGCCAAGCCCAAACTGCTTGAGAGTATTACTGCCATCGCGCCACTGCTGAATATACAGTCCGACCTGGACGGCCTTGAAACCGGGTTGACCACAGTCAAACCTGATAATGAACTGGTCATCAACATCACTCCCTATCAGAGTGGCCTTGAGTTTCACTGTGTGAGTATGCCCTTTGGCGATAAGGGCCCCATGTTGCACCCGGGCATTGGCAGCCCCAATCTGACGACAGAAATTGAGCATCAGCGGGTGGCCACTCAACGTGATCTAGCACAAGAACAGCGCTTGCTGGAGTTACTGGATGAACACTGTCCGGCATTTTTGGCGATGTCTGATAACCGTTTGCAACTAGACGACCTGGAAATGGCGCTTGAGGCGCTTGAGCAAATTGAAAGGTGTGTTGCATCCAATATACCGGGCTTCACCTTAAGGCTGCGCTGGCCACGTGGGAAGAAATTCCGTCTCAGCAAACCCCTTGAGTCCCAGCATCTGGCTCTGGCGATGAGCAAGCAAAATCAGTGGTTTGACGTCACGGGTGAACTTCAGGTCGATGATACACAAGTTGTAGAGTTGAAAAAGTTGCTGAGCCTGATGGCCACCAGCCATGGCCGCTTTGTCAGCCTCGACGGTGAACAAATTCTGGCACTGTCACAAGACTTACGTAATCAACTCGCCCAGCTTGATACGGTAACCGATCAGGGCCAGTTTCACCCGCTTGCCAGTGGTCAAGTCGCAGAAGCAACAACGGGCATGCGTATGAAAACCTTGCCTGCCTGGGAAGAGCAAAGCAAAAAAATGTACCAGGCTAATGCGCTAACACTCACTGTGCCGGCGACCTTACAGGCGCAATTACGCGATTATCAGCTCGCGGGGTTTGACTGGGCAATGCGACTAGCCCACTGGGGCGGCGGCGCTTGCCTGGCTGATGACATGGGGCTGGGAAAAACTCTACAGGCGCTGGCTGTGATCTTAGCACGTGCCAGTGAAGGGCCTACGCTTATCATCGCACCGACCTCTGTGTGCTTTAACTGGCAGCAGGAAGCGAGCAAATTTGCACCGGCATTAACCATGACCTTGTTCAGCGATCACAGCAGTGCGCAAGAGCGCGAACAGCTATTAACTCAAGCTGGCCCGTTTGATTGTGTGGTGATCAGTTATGGCCTGCTGCAACGCCAGGCTGAGCTGCTAAAAACAAAACACTGGCACACCATTATCGCCGATGAAGCGCAAGCGCTTAAAAACCCGCTGGCTAAGCGCACCGTGGCCGCCTGTGCACTTAAAGGCGAGTTTAAAATGATCACCACGGGCACACCAATAGAAAACAATCTGACCGAATTGTGGTCGCTGTTCCGTTTCGTCAACCCGGGTTTACTAGGCAACCTGAAACGCTTTAATGCCCGCTTTGCTCAGCCGATGGAAAATGCTGAGCAAGACAAGCTGGCGGCTCATAAAGCACGTCAAAGCCTCAAACAACTGGTGAAACCCTTTATTCTGCGTCGCCTGAAAAGCCAGGTTCTCACCGAACTGCCAGAGAAAACGGAAATCAACCTCACCGTTTCGCTCAGTGAGGACGAGATGACTTTTTATGAAGCACTGCGACAGCATGCCATTGACCAAATCATGGAATCTTCCAGTACCAGTTCAGCGGCAGAGCAACGCATCAGAATGCTGGCGGAGCTCACCAAGTTACGTCAGGCCTGCTGCCACCCGCAATTGGTCATGGCTGAAAGCACATTGCCAAGCAGCAAGCTGGAAGCACTCAGTGAGCTACTTAATGAATTACGGCAAAACAATCATAAAGCACTGATCTTCAGCCAATTTGTGGGCCACTTACAGATTATTAAAAATCTCCTTGAGCAAAGTAACGTGCCATATCAGTACCTGGATGGCAGTACCCCTGCTGCACAACGTCAAGAACGTGTTAACGCCTTTCAGCATGGCAATGGCGAAGTGTTTTTGATCAGTCTCAAAGCCGGTGGATCAGGTTTGAACCTCACCGCAGCAGACTATGTGATCCATATGGATCCGTGGTGGAACCCGGCAGTTGAAGCACAGGCATCAGATAGGGCCCACCGAATGGGCCAGCAGCGCCCGGTGACCATTTATCGACTGATTGCCAAGAACACCATAGAAGAAAAAATCGTCGCACTACACCAACACAAGCGAGATTTGGCTGACCAATTACTGGCTGGCAACGAACAGGCCAACAAGCTGTCGGTTGAGGACATGCTTAACTTACTCAAAGAAACCTTTTAAACGCTGGCCACAATAATGTGGCCAGCGTCCGGTATCAATGGTGATGGTGACTAAGCAACGGCTGAGAAGAAAACTGATGCAATACCAGTTGAGGCTCAGCCAGGTCGACAAACACCGACCCCATCACGGTATTACCTTTCCAGGTCCAGTTCTCATGTTGATGGCTGTTTAACGATACCGCAATCTGGTTGACACCAGCCTTAAACCAGCTGGCAGGCAGATGCACATATTGGCCATAAACACGCATTTTTTTCTCACCATTAATGAACAAATGGGCATGACCTGTCAGGCGCTGTTGTGCACTCTCCACAACGGCGGGCGAATTCAGCACATAGTTGGCAATGTCAATTGTCAGGTTGAGACCGTCGGTTTCATCCCGTACCAGGGTCAGCGCAACCCGAGGCAACAGGCTTTGTTGCTTGATCTCCAGGCTTTTGTGCTGGTGAATGGCTTTGTCAGCCTGGGCCGTCATAGTGATGAAAAACATATTCGCAGCAATTAATATCGCTATTATTTTCATTATATTACTCCTATTCACGACCCGGACCACCAGGCCTTATGCCACCACAACTGGTCAGTGCGTTACTTTGTAATTCACCAGCAAACCTGTCACCTATGGTGTATGGAAATGTAGGAATGAGCTTGCCGTTATCATCCCGGGCAGTCACATGATAGTGATAACCCCGATGCTCATCATAATGACCATTGTACTGATCAAGATAATTGCCGCCCTGTTCAGTCAGTGTGCTGTTCCAGTAAAAGTCTTCTTTGAAGTAGCCATTTTCGGCAACCAGCTCATTACGTGATAAGGTGCGTACCACAGTGTCAAAGCCTGGCCCACTGGAAACATTGCGTGTTCCCTGACTGACATCATATTGGTCATTCAGCACACAGCTTCGTGCACCATCGCTACACCCGGTCGGCGCACTGGCGCGATAATCGCGAACTTCCCAGCTACTGATAGCCAACTCCCCTTGCGATTCCCAGGGACCATATATGGCGTAACCATCTGCGGCATATCCATAAACAGGAGAGTGTCCTGAACCTGTATCACCAACCATCTCAGCCAGACACGAAGAATAATAATGGTGATGATAGTCACCTTGTGCAGCATGGCCGCCACACACATCCACGTCATATTGCTCAGCAACCGGTGCCAACGTTTGCCATATCCTTTCGTTGTTGTAACTCTGACCATCACCCCAGTTATATACTGAGGTCCCGTTAACCCAGAAGCCGACCGTCCCTAACCCCGTTTCACAAGCGTCTGTATTCTGTGTGGGCTGATTGGGAAACGTACCGGTTCTATCCATCACTTCTGGACAGACCGGTCCGGGCGGCCAGTAACCCTGGCCGGCATCCAGTGCACAGCTGCTGTTGCTGTTATAGCCAATATCCTGGCCGAACTCGACCACATCACCAATCGCGACTTGCGGCGAACCTGTGGCAAAATCTGATGCAGCTCTGGGCCGGGAGGATAAGCTTGACAGCATTTCTTCATCGACCACCACCTGATAATCCGGCATGCCTGATGCAGTCACCACCGTATACTGTTGCCCGGATTGCTCCAGCGCACTCACCGCCTGTACATTGACCTGAGCAAGCTGCCCAGCCTCATCCAGCATAATGGCGGCAGTAGCACCATCTGAGTTAAGGATCCAGCCAGCCAGCGTGTCATTTTGGTCCGGGCTATCCGGTGTTTCCTCACTGCCGCCCTCATCATCGTCAGGCTCTGTATCCGAATCATCCTCATCCCCAGGATCAGGCGCTGTATCCCCCTCACCTGCTGTCGAGCCCGTGTCGCCGTCGGCGTTGTCTGTATCTGAGTCCGAATTGTCCGAATTGTCCGAAGCCGTATCAGCATGCGCATTTGACTGACTGGAGTTTGTCTCATCGACCGCGGTTGATTGAGTATTCTGACTGGTGCCCATAGTCGTCTCTGAACCTCCTGATCCGCATGCACCAAGCAGCGTGGCAGTGATAATCACGGTCAGTATATTCAGTGCGCCGGGTTGTTTTATTGTGCTCGTTGATCCCATTGTCTCTCTCCATTGCTGTTAGGCCTGTGATCATCAGCCTAGCGAGACAATGTGCAAACAGATGGCAAACAATGTGCAAAGAGTATGAAGTGCCCTCCAACACTCTGGTGACATTCACTTAATACACGTAACCATATAAAATATATAGATTTATCAATCTAAGAAATAACGCATGTCTTTTGCCGCACTCGCTTGTTTATGACATTTAAGTTGCGGTACCATGCAAACCTAATAATAAATAATTCCTATCTAGGTTTGCATTACCCTCTATGACACTTGCAGATTTACAACCAAACGATACAGCGATTATTGCAGGCATTGTTCACCCTGATGCAGCCCTGATCAGCCGCATAATGGCACTGGGCCTGATCCCCGGAGAAGTGATCACGGTCTTAAATGTCGCGCCGCTGGGCTGTCCCATTCAGACTCAGGTTGGCAATACCTATATCAGTATCCGTAAAACTGATGCGCGTTTTATCCAGCTAAGCCGCTAATTTCAAGGAGTAAGATAACGTGAGAATCGCCCTCGTTGGCAACCCCAACTGTGGTAAAACCACACTGTTTAACCGCCTTACGGGTGCCAGACAAAAAGTCGGCAACTGGCCCGGCGTCACTGTAGAGCGCAAAAGTGGCGAGCTAAGTTTACCAGGTCAGCAAGTTGAGTTAATTGATTTACCGGGCCTGTACAGCATGGCCCAAATTGAACCGGGTCAGGATGAACAAATTGCCATTGACTATATTCGCGCTCAGGATGCCGATCTGATCATCAACGTGATCGACTGTGCTAACCTCGAACGCAACCTGGTTCTGACGACACAAATGCAGGAAACAGGTACCCCTCTTATCGTGGTTGCCAACATGACCGATGTGGCACACCAGCAAGGCAAGGAGCTGGATCTGGGCCTGTTAGCACAGCGTCTTGGTGTACCTGTCATCGCCATGGTCGGCTCGACTGGTCAGGGGCTCGCTCAACTAACAGAAGCATTGAGTGAGCACTTCAAAGGCAAGCCCTCGCAAAAGCGCATTCAACAAACTCCGGGGCCTGATCTCAGCAATGAAGACACCGTTAAGCGCTTTCAAAACGTCAAAACGCTCAGCAATGGCGTCAGTATCATGTCGAAAACACGCTCTGACTTCACCACCTCGCTTGATAAACTGGTGCTAAACCGCTGGCTAGGGGTGCCGATTTTCCTGTTTATGATGTACCTGATGTTTACGGTAGCGATCAACTTCGGGGCCGTCTTTATTGATTTCTTTGACATTCTGGTCGGCGCTATTTTTATTGACGGGACTAAGCTGCTGCTGGCCAATCTCGGTGCCCCCCAATGGTTGGGCGTCCTGTTAGGGGACGGCTTTGGGGCAGGCTTACAGCTGGTTGCGACCTTTATTCCTGTTATCGCCGTCTTGTATTTTTGTTTGTCGATCCTTGAAGACAGTGGTTATCTATCACGTGCCGCCTTTGTGATCGACCGCCTGATGTCCTCCATCGGATTGCCCGGCAACGCATTTGTCCCTCTGATTGTAGGTTTCGGCTGTAACGTCCCAGCGGTCATGAGTGCCCGCACCATGAGCCGGGAGTCGGATCGCCTGCTCACGGTCATCATGGCGCCCTTTATGTCCTGTGGCGCACGATTAACCGTGTACGCCTTATTTGCTGCGGCCTTTTTCCCGGTGAACGGTGCCAACATCGTATTTGCCTTGTATGTGTTTGGCATTTTAGTGGCTGTGGGTACCGGTTACCTGTTCAGAAAACGCGTGTTTAAACAAGAAAAAGTCCCCTCTTTTGTCGAAATGCCAGCCTATCATCTGCCCGTCTGGCGTAACCTGGTTATGACCACCTGGCAGCGTTTACGTAGCTTTATCACCCGTGCCGGGAAAACCATCGTGTTTGTGGTTACTCTGCTAAGCATGATCAATTCCATCGGCACAGATGGCAGCTTTGGGCATGAAAACAGCGAGGCATCTTTACTGTCTAAAGCCGCGCAGGTTGTAACACCTGTGTTCGCACCGCTGGGTATCGCAGAAGATAACTGGCCAGCAACGGTTGGGATAGTCACGGGCCTGTTCGCCAAAGAGGCCATTGTGGGCACAATGGATGCCTTGTATGTGGGCGCACAGGAACAAACCGGTGAGTGGTCTCTCAAAGATGCTACAAGTGAAGCGGTCATGACCTTGTGGGATAATTCCGTTGATTTACTCAATAACCTCGGCGATCCGCTGGGCCTGAGTGCCGTTGAAGAAGGCGGCGACGCAGGAAACAAGTTGCTCAGTGCCATGGCTGCTCAATTCAATGGCCAGCTCGGTGCATTTGCCTATCTGGTACTGATCTTACTGTATACCCCGTGCGTGGCGGTATTGGGGGCCATTAAGCGTGAATCGGGCAGTGTGTGGATGTGGGTCGTCATCGGCTGGACAACCTCCATTGCCTACATACTGGCGACACTGGTTTATCAAATCGGACAACTTGGTACGGCTGGAGCGTCGGCAATGATGTGGATAGTCCTGATGCTGGCGGCCTTGTTTGCCTGGTGGCTGATACTCGGACGCCTGAGCAAACATCTTCATGCTGTTCCGACTTATAAGATTGAATTGAGCTAAGGTCGAAATAGGACGGGAGCCACTGGCTCCCGTTGTTTACTCTGCTTGTTCTGGTTTGACTTTCACCAACCCTAAACGTATGGCCGCAAAGTAAAGGCCTTCTGCAGCCAGGACAGTCGGTAACACCACCTTGACCCAGTAACCTTCTGATCCGTAAAAGTACCACAAAATGGCACTGATCACTGCCAGCAAGATACCCGCAACAAGTCCCGCACTCACCAGACTCAGTGCAATCGGTGCTTTGCAGCTACCGCATTTTAACTTGAATGGATTCGGGGTATTCAATACCGACATAAAAGAAATATCACTGTCACATTTACCACATTTACTCATACTATTACTCTGTGTATTAGGTTTTACTGTTCAAAATACTGTTTTGCGTCACTGGCGTACAACACCCACATCGCTAACGCGGGATAGATAAACAAATCCGCCAACGCCCACAGAGGTACCTCTTCATCGGCTGCAAGCAGCAAGTCGGCCCCCTGCACAAAGACACAAATCCATACGGTATAAAAAAAGAACTTACGTCCGCTGGGCTTTTTCTTTGCTATATGCCATATCGCCACAAACTGGATAAAAACCATAGTTAGCCAGAACAGCATCAGGATCATGGCTTCCGACGCCTGCTCAGATATCAGGTACCCCAATACAGAAGTGGCTAGCGGCCAAAGGCCATAGCCGACAAAACACACCAACACGGTGATCAACACCACAAAAGGGATCATAAATACCTACTTTTTATCGACTCAGGAGCGAGCCGGATTACGCTAAATAGTGACACAACAAATGGCTATGCTCTGCCTGTCCATGTAAATGGTCGCGTAGTGTACAATATTGCAAATAAAGAAAGAATAGTTGGTTTACACTCTTATACATTTTGTACAGTGCTCTCCTTTAACTCACCTCTTCCATTTACTTTTCACCAAAGCATGTTAGCCTAGTCCCGCTTTTGCGCCCTAACAATTAAAGCAATGCGCATCAGCAGTTTCCATGCAAGGAAAACCCTAGCTAAAAAAGGACCAAATATGAATATGAAACCCCTCCTGCTCAGTGCCATGCTGGTATTGAGCAATACCGGCTATGCCACTGATCTTAGCGAAACCTATCCGGTAACCAGCACCACTTATCTGTCTGATGGCACCGCTGTTAGCATGCCTTTTCATGTTAAGGGTGAAGCCACCAGTGCCGTCGTTGGCTTAATAGATGCCAATGTTGCACAGTTCTTTTTGTGGAACTGGCAATGGGAACCTGTCCGCCTGCATTGTGAAGGAGCAGCCTCAAAAGGCATAGGTGCACTGTATACACAAAAAATTACCAGCAGCCCTGCCGGTGCGTATAACGAGACGATATCAAGCTTTTATGTTAAACGCCGTGGCAGCGCAGACCCGGTTTTGCCCTGTCCGGGAGATATGACCCTTGCCAGTGCACAGCTGGATTTCACCGGTAAAGTGCTGGCTGCATTGGCAGCAGCAAACGCAGAGCAACAAGCGGCCGGAAAACCACATAACTATGCCCTTTACAACCAGCACCTGATGCTGGACAACCCCATTGCAATCAAAGCAGGTCGCGAAATCTGGGGTTACCCCAAGCAAGCAGCGGATGTGTCGATAGATATCACGCCACACCAACATACATTGACTCTGGCAAACCAATATACCGGAAAAGCTATGCTGGATGTCTCCTACACGCGCCAGATCGGGGTCAACCTGCCACTACATTCTGTCGGCGACAACGTACTCCCAGACTATCTGCTACCTGATTTTGGCAAAGTGCCTCAATTAAGCGGCGTATTATCGAGCGACAGTGGCTGGATGATGCCATTTGTGGGAGAGTTTACCATCCACTCCCGTGCCAGTCTTACAACGTTTTTCCTCGCGGAAAGCGACTTTACCCCTATCGCGGTGCTAGAATTTCCTGACGTCTCAGGTGTTGCCCTGCCCCTGTACGACCGGGAATAACCTCTAACCCCGCCAGGCCAAATAATTAAGTACTGATTAGATGCACTGGCGTGGCAAGGGCTGTGTGAATGAAATACTGAACCTGTATCTCTTTATCATCACAGCCCTGAGCACAAGATTGCCCACCTACTCAACTTTTATGCGCCGAGGCCAAGGCGAGGACGTATTGTTCAATAGCCAAACAATTCACCATAACCCGTTGCAACAAATCCACCGCGGCTGCGTATCCGCCCCTCCCAGTAAGGTACACTCAGGCGATTAAAAGAATCGCGCTGCAATACATCAATGATCACTGCTTCTTTGCCTGGTACCTGCAACTGCCAGCTTATCGGATGCGTTACATTGCGAGTTTGCGCCCTGTTAAGTACTGTTAAACTGACCTGCTCGTGCGGGTAGACCGTAACCTTGCCAGATGGAGATATCTCTGAGGCACTGCAATAGGCATAGGCTTGTGTTGCATCTCGAGTACAAAATGCCATCAAAGCACCTTGCCCGGGGTTCTCGCCTTGTAAACTGAACCAATCCCAGCCACCGTGCTGACTATCAATCAGACCTGATGACCATTCCCTGTCTAACCAGGCCCGGCCAGAGACTTCATGTGATCTGCCTGCATAGGTCAGCGTGCCTGTCACTTGTAAAAAGGGATAACTGTAGTAAAAGGAAGCATGACCTTGCTGAGTTTTCTGACTGTACCCCTGCTTGCCATGCAAGACCAGTGGGCTGCTTGCCAGCGTAATATCCAGGCCAAAATCGGCCTCCTTACTTTGCAATCGTAAAGGTAAAAACGACGTCTCTTGACTGGCCAGCTGCCAATCACCCAAACGGGCGATAAAAGGATTGGCCTGTACGTCAACCTGCCCGGCTCTGCCATAGCGCTCAAACGCATGATGTGTCTGACCGTTTTGTATAGCAAAATGGGCAAAGTAAAGCTGTCCATCCCACCAGGGAGAAGACTGAAAGGCCGAAAACCCCGGATCGCGGATCCGAAACAACGTCCATTGCACCCCAAACTGAACGCCGTCTTGTGCCGTCAAGTTGCCAGTAACATACCACCACTCCACTCCTTGTTCTGGATGGGCACCGTGGTCGCGCGGAAACGTCAGTGTCTGAGCGGCATCCACGGGTGTGCCCAGCGTCTGACCGAGCACCACCATCGCCGCATTGTTATTGTCTGTTTCAGGCGCAGCAGGCTGACACCCCGTTACCATCAGCAGGAATAAAAGCCAATGTAATTTGATGCAATGCATAGTGGGCTCCTTATAACTGTGCGACATTATCGGCCACATTGCGCCTGATCAGTGTTAATAAAGGGATCGCACTGACCACTAACGCCAACAACAGCACCACAGCGCAGAACCCCCAAATATCGCTCCAGCTAAGTACCATTGCCATGCTCCAGCCAAAAGCGATGGGCATCACATAGGCTAATAATACCCAGCCCAACAAGATCCCCAGCGGCACCGCCAGTAACAAGGTCAGACCGAGAATAAGTCCGGCCTGAGAGAGTTTCAGCACCAATAATTGGCCCTGAGTCACCCCTAACGTTTGTAATACGGCCATCGGCTGCAACTGCTGTCGTCCAAGCGTTAAAAAGCTCACCCAAACGCCAAATAACGCAATCAACATAATGCAGAGATTCAGTGCATGGGTTACCAGAAAAGTTTGACTAAATAATTGCTTTGCAAAACGCTTAAACACTTGATTGTGGATCAACTGGTGTCCGGTCAGTGACCAACGCTGGCTAATGACATCCGCCAGTTGCTCTGAGTCAACTCCCTCGTGAAGCGTTAACATAAAACCGACCGCTTCATACAAAAATGCCTGCTGTGCAATGACTGAATTACTGACTACCAGGCTCATGCCGGGCTCGCCGTAATCATAAAATACACCGGTGATCTGACAGTGAAAAGAGTGCGGTCCCTGCTGCACTTCAAGCTGACTGCCAACGATCAGGCCATAGCGGCGCATACCCGGCTCGTTGACAAGACAAGGGATGCTATCATTGCTCCGATTGAGATGAACAGCCTCCAAAGGCTGCCTGTTCAGCAAGGTCAGATGCTGATGATAACGATAGTCTTCGCCGAAGCTCATCAATGTCACAGGCACCGTCTCATTGGTCACCTTGACCTCACTTTGTGCCGACCAGTAAATCCCCACCTGCTTAACTGCTTGCATATCTGCCAAAGCCTGACGCATCTGCGCCGTCGGATTATCCGGCCTGACATATAGATCGGCATTCAGGCGGGTTTGTAAGTGGGTATCCAATGCGCTGCTGAAACTGCCCACCATCACCTGCATGCCAATCGCTGCGCCCATTGCCATCAAAATGGCTAACACCGAACTCAGCAGCGCTGGTAATTGCGTCAGACTATCGGCCCTGAGCCAGCCGAGCAACGGAGCCTGGGTTGGCCAGCGCACCTGAAACACCAGACGCACCAGTGGCGGTGTCAACGCGAAAAACACCAGCAACACACAAACACACAGTAACAAGGCTTGCCACTTGGTCTGTGCCAGGTGCAATAATAACCCCCCTCCGACACAGGCCAGAGATAGTAGCGCCAGGGTCAGCCATTTCGCCAATTGCTGCGCGAGACGCGTTTGCAACACCACAAAGCCAGCCAGTATCATTAAGTTCAGCGCACTACCGATAAGCACGAGCACAGCATCAAAGCGCACTGTCAGAGCCCGATCCAGCTGATAAAAACTGCTCAATACCGTGCTGATGTCACCCATCATGGCATTGGCCATCAGCACCCCAAGCAGATTACCCAATGTCGCTGCCAGCACACTCAATATCGCAACTTCCAGACACAGCGCCTTAAGTAACTGGCTCTGTCGGCACCCTAGCGTGGCCATTTGCTGCTGCAAGGACAAACGGCTTTGATAGGCAAGTTTGATGGCATTGAGGCTTAAAAATGCGCCCACCACATAGCCCAGTAAGGCCAGAGCCTGTAGGTTAAAGAAAAAGGCCCCTGACAGGGCGTCGAAGGTTTGTGCCTCAGCAGACTCCAGTCGTGCGGCACTGCCAAGCATGTCCACCAGCTGCTGTCGCTGAAGCGCATTCAGACCCGTCACTTCAAAATAGCTGATCTGCCCCTGCGCCTTCAATAATCGGTCTGCCAGACTGATATCCATCAGTGCATAGTGACCAGTGCCCTCCAATGGGCTGACCGGATAGCTGTCTCCCTCAAAACGCAATACAGGCTTTCCAAGTTGCAATCTGGTCGTCAGTTCAGGTGACATAAACAATGTGTCGAACAAGGGGGAGTCGCTGTGAGGTTGAGCAGCGTCGCCTGATACCGGCTTTGCAGCACCAGCCGTTTGCCATTGCAATAAGTTGATACCCCGGATGGCGACCAGCTTGTCGTCGTCACTTCTGAGGCGCCCCTCCAGTACAGGGTGAGCCTGCTCAAACCCAGCCGCTGAAAGCCGTTGCCAGAGTGAAAAAGGTAAACCTGTTTTTCCCAATGGCGGACGAATAAAGTGACTTACTGGCTGCGCTAATAACGCCGTACTGGTTTGATAGCGCTTTGAGGCTTCCTGGTTTAAACCCAGTGTAGCACTGAGCAAGGCGCTGCCCAGACTCAGACCGATCAAAAACAACACCAGCAGCCCTCTATGGCGCCGATAATACTGGGCATAAGTCAGCAGGATGAGTCTCAGTTCACTCATGTAAACGCCCATCGCGTAACGCCACCTGACGGGGCAACTGTGCAGCCAGGGCACGGCTGTGGGTAACCATGATCAAATTTACCCTTTGCTCCTGACATAAGGTCATCAACAGTTCCAGTACTTCCTGACTGCGCATGCTGTCCAGATTCCCCGTGGGCTCATCAGCAAGCAGTACGCTGGGCCGATTAAGCAAGGCTCGGGCAATCCCGACACGCTGTTGCTCGCCCCCGCTTAACTGCGCAGGATAAACATCGAGCTTGTCACCCAGCCCCAGGCGCTCTGCCATTATGGTAATTTCTTTGTGACTTATGGCGCGGCCGTTGAGGCGTGCCTGAAAAGCCATGTTATCCGCCACATTAAGCGGACTAAGTAACTGGTAATGCTGAAAGATCATGCCAATCGTACGACGATACAAAGCCAGCTGCTTGGCATTATAGGTATGTATTGCCTGCTCATTTATATGTACTGTGCCGGAGTCTGGGCTAAGCAACCCGGCCAGTATGTTGAGCAAGGTCGTTTTGCCAGAGCCACTGTCGCCAGTGAGCGCAACCTGCTCAGCCCCCGATACCGACCAGCTCAGGCCGTCCAGCACATTCCGATATCCAGCGCCATCTCGACGTCTGAACGTTATCTCATCTAACCGGATCATCGCACCTCCATTACCACTTACTTAACAGCAACTTAGTATAATCTTCATGGTACAGGATCGAATCGGCAAAGCCAGTGCATTCTGAGATACCAGCACCCCTGTGAGTGGCATACTGTCCGGACACTCAGCCACTGTCCGCGTACTGTCCGCTGTCCGTCCGTTGCTGTTACGGCGCGCAACACAAAAAACAAATAAACCCATAATTTCAATAGGTTAAGTTTTGGCACCAATTTTGTAATAAGTACTTGTAATCGAGTAAACAAGGAGCCGTACCAGGCATGATCCGAGATACCAAACAACAAGATAAAGCAATCCCACAAACGCGCAGATTACCGCGCTGGTGGATAGGTGCAACCGCCGCAGTCGGACTCATCAGTGCCGCCACTGCTTCATACAGCAGTTTTGATCAGCTACTCAGCGCCGACCAGGTGGTGTCCTTACAAACACTGCGTACCGCTACCGTTGTAAGAGGCGACATGGTTCAGGACCTGCGTGTTGAAGGCCGTACTATGGCCGCAGACAGCCCCTCCCTGTATGCCATTGCAGCCGGAACAGTCACTTTGTTTGTCAAAGCAGGCGACGAGATTGAAGCAGGTCAGGCCCTGCTAACCATTGACAGCCCGGAGCTTCGTAACCAACTCCTTCAGGAAGAAGCGACACTGGCACGTCTGGAGATGGACGTAAGTCGCCAGAAAATAGCAATAAAACAACAGCAGCTGGACAACACCCAGCAAATGGAACTGGCCAAAGTCGAGCTGGAAGCCGCGCAAAGTGAAATGGCCCGTGCCCGCACCAGTATTGAAAAACAAATCATCTCAAAGGAAGAACTGGAACAGACCCAGGTGGCCCTCAAGCGCGCTGAACTTAACGAGCGTCACGCCATCGCGAGTCTGCAACTGGCGCAGGAACGCCTGAGTTTTGAATTAAAAAGTAGTGAGCTGAACTTGACCCGTCAGCGTCACCTCACCGAAGAACTGCGTCGTCAGGTTGAGGCACTGACACTGCATTCACCTTTATCCGGTATTGTCGGCACGCTGAATGTACAGCAAAAACAACATGTGCAACGCGATACCCCATTAATGTCGCTGGTTAACCTCAATGAGCTGGAAGTTGAGGCCTACATTCCGGAAAACCTGGCGGATGAGCTGGGGATCGGTCTGCACGCTAACGTACAAATCAACAACGAGCAATACAGCGCAACGCTAGTTGCCATTTCTCCTGAAGTTGAACAAGGTCAGGTACGCGGCCGTATTCGCTTTAGCGAGCAACCTGGCAATTTACGTCAGAACCAAAGAGTGAATGCACAGATCATCATTGCCCAAAAGCAAAACGTATTAAAAGTCGAACGCGGTGCCTTTGTGGAAACCGGTGCATCCCGCACTGCCTACAAAATTGAACAAAACTCCGCGCTCAGAACCCCAATTTCATTGGGTGTCAAAAGTGTCCGAGAAGTGGAAATTACCCAGGGGCTGCAACCTGGTGATACAATCATCATCTCAAGTCTGGCAGCTTTCGGGCAATCTCAGCACGTGATCCTCAGCGAATAATAATAAAAGGAACATCCCATGTTACGTATGAAAAATATCAGTAAAATCTACCGTACCGAGCTGGTCGAAACACACGCCCTGTCAGACGTTAACTTTACCGTTGAAGAAGGTGAGTTTATTGCCGTTACGGGCCCTTCAGGCTCAGGTAAAACCACCTTTCTGAATATCACCGGATTACTCGAAAGCTTTGAGCAAGGAACTTATGAACTGGATGGAGAAGACGTCAGCACCCTGGGCGATAAACAGCTGTCTCAGCTTCGCAATGAAAAAATTGGCTTTATTTTCCAGGGGTTTAACCTGATAGGCGACCTCAACCTCTATGACAACATCGAGGTCCCCCTGATTTTCCGGGGTCTGTCAGCCAAAGCCCGCAAACAACGCATCGAGGAAAGTCTGGAGTTAGTGGGCCTGGGCGGTCGTGCCAGCCACTTTCCTGCCCAGCTCAGTGGTGGTCAGCAGCAGCGGGTTGCAATTGCCCGGGCGCTTGCGGGTAAACCACGATTTTTACTCGCCGATGAGCCAACCGGTAATCTGGACACTATGATGGCCAGACAGGTGATGGATCTATTGGAGGAGATAAACCGTCAGGGCACCACTTTGCTGATGGTTACCCATGATCATGAGCTGGCACAGCGAGCACATCGCAATATTCAAATTCTCGACGGTCAACTGCGAGATATCAATAAGAATGAACTGGTCGAACTGATCTCTTAGGTGATTGCGATGAAGGATTTAATGCAACTGGCCTGGCGCGGGCTGAAACAAAAACGCAAACTGACCTTGCTAATGGTACTCAATCTGGCTATCGGGATCACCCTGCTGTTAACTATGGGTACCATAGTGACACGCAGCGGACACTCCCCTATCGACGAAAGAGCCGAGCGGATATATCACGTCAGCCTTAACTTTATGGACCCGGAGTTTGAACGACGTACGGCGTTTCGCTCGCCGCCGCTGACCTACCGGGACGCAGAAGCCGTTTCCGAGGCCTTTAATTCAAACCCAATGATCCGTTTGTCACTTAATTACACCACTTCGTTTGTACTTGACCTGCCGGATAAAAGCGTCAGACCGGTTACCGCGGAGGCCTCTGCCGCTGATGCAAATTATTTTGAATTGCTCCAGGTGCCATTTATTTATGGTGCCCCGTGGCGCGCGGAGATGCAGAATGACGCTGTGATCGTACTGGATAAAAAAGCCAATGACTTATTATTCGGTGGAGAAAACTCGGTTGGCAAACAGGTGGTTATCAACAACCGTCAGCTAGAAGTGGTTGGCGTCATGGACATTTCAGCTTATCTGCGTCGTTTTCAGAACATGCGTTTTCAAGGCCGGGCTAATGATATGGCAGTTGTACCATTAGGGTACGCGCATGCTAATAACCTGCCTCGCACTGGCTATATGCCATGCCGAACTCAAGAAGAAGCCGCACGAACACGTTATCGTCGCGAAGATGCGCAGGGGCTCAAAAACGCTGAATGTGGGTATCTGCATGGCTGGGCAATGCTGGACCCCATGCAACTCGACAATAGTCATGCAGAGCTGACCTTATGGGCACGTAATTATGCACAGCAACAGACCTCGCTGGGTCGCTTCAGCCACGTCGAGCCCTACTACCTGACGCAGCTGGCCAGCCTCAATGACAGAATGAGTGACAACCTGTACTGGGAGCAAATTTATCTTAAGTTCGCCTACCTGCTCTTTGCTATCTGCTTGATCAACACCATTGGGATTCTGCTGGCAAAAAACCAAAGCCGGGCAAAACTGGTGTCTCTGTACCGGGCGCTGGGTGCAAACAAACTTTATATCCTTAAAATCCAACTGCTGGAACTCAGTATGCTTAGCAGTGCTGCCATTATACTGGGGTTGTTGCTGGCACAGTTTGGCTTGATTGCGATGTTCCATTTGGCCTTGTATCAGGCCGATTACCTGGCCGACGCAGAGCAGGTACGCCGTATGTACAGCATGGACATCCCCTTTGCGCTGCAAGCTGCCGTGGGTATTTTTGTGGCGATATTTACCACCGGGCTTTACCCCATAGTGAAAGCCAGCCGCACCGCGCCCGCAGCACAGTTAAGAGGATAAAACTATGTCTTTGAAACATATAATCAAAATCATCTTCAAGCACCGCAATATCTCTTTGATGATCCTGATCCAAATTGCCATTGCGGTGACTATAGTCGGCAATGCCAGTTTTATCAGCTACGGAACGCTCAAAAACTGGCTGATCCCCTCCCACCTGGACGAAGTGGAGATACTCAACGTTTACACCAAAGTATTCGACAACCAGGTGGATAAATCGGCCATGATCCAACGGGATTTAACTAACCTCAGCGCCTTGCCTGACGTGACTCAGGTGACCTATGCCAGCAATGAACTGGTACTGGCCACCGTCGCGGGCAGCAACCTGGTTTATAAAACCATCCAGGAAGATGAAGCAGGCTTTGAAAACGCGCAATTTGACGTAACCTCTCAAGGGGTAGCCACGCTGGGATTAAACATCACACAAGGACGCGACTTCTACCCTAATGAGTTTGTTTATGCCGCTGCCTCACAAAATCGTTACGCCAGTGTGGTGTTGATCAGTGAAGCCCTGGCCAAAACGCTGTTTGGCGAGCAAAGTGCGCTGGGTCAGACCATCTATTTACAACGAGCCCGTCGCCCCTACCAGGTGGTCGGAGTGTATGCCGATAAGATGCTAGGAGAAGGTGCTGTTTATGAACAACACTGGTACCACTCTACCATAGTGCCTCAGGCGCACTTTGGCAGCACAGATGTAAACTACTTACTCAGAGTCAAAAAAGGCACCAGCGAAGCCATTCTTCAGGAGGTTGAAGATCAATTGTATCTGCAACACGGACGGATCGTAGAGCGGGTTGAGTTTGCTGCCAGAGCGAAAAAGCGCTTATGGGATGGCCGCAGTACCTTTGCATTCATCATGATAGGGATCAGCGTTATCGCCATTGTTGTGACCGGATTTGGTATTATTGGATTGGTTTCCTTTTCGGTCTCTATCCGTAAAAAAGACATTGGGATCCTGCGTGCACTGGGTGCCAGTCAGCATACTGTGCTCAAGGCGCTGCTGATGGAAAACGCCCTGCTGGCACTGGCAGGCATTCTATTGGGTAGTTTCGCGGCCCTGTGGTTAAACAATTATTTTGTCACCCATTTACGCGCACAAGGCCTGGTTGAGCCCTGGCTCGCCCTGCTGGTTGCGCTGTCAGTCTGGCTACTCAGCGCCGCTGCGGTCTATATTCCTGTCCGTAAAGCCGCTAATATAGCCCCTGCCAGGGTTACCAAAACCAATTAAAATAAGGGCTGCAAAGCCCTTTCATATTTACAACAATAACGATAAAAACACGATGCAACATAAAATTCTCGTCATTGATGACAATACAGATGTCATAAAAGCGCTCAAGATTCTTTTTTTAATAAATGACATCGACTGCGAAGGGGCCAGTTCGCCTGAACAAGGGCTGGCAATGCTGCAATCCCAGGATTACGACTTAGTGATCCAGGATATGAACTTTACCAGTGACACCACCTCTGGCGAAGAGGGCAAGGCCCTGTACCACCAGATCCGAACACTCAACCCGGATCTGCCCATTATCCTGCTGACCGCCTGGGCCCAGCTGGAAATGGCGGTGGAGTTAATTAAGCATGGTGCCGCAGATTATATCGCCAAGCCCTGGCAGGATGATAAATTGCTCAGTTCGGTCAATAACCTGCTAGAGATGTATCAGCTGCAACAGTCCCAAACACGCAGCAACAAGCAGTTCAAGCTCAAACGAGATAAGCTGAGCGCACACTACGATCTCAGCGGCCTGATCTTTGCCGATCAGGCTATGCTGTCACTGCTTGAAACGGCAACACAGGTGGCCTACTCCGACGCGCAAGTGTTAATCACAGGTCCCAACGGTGCGGGTAAAGAGAAAATTGCAGAACTCCTGGTTGCTAACAGTGCCTACCGGGACAAGCCCTTTATCCGCGTCAATGCTGGTGCACTGCCTGCTGAACTGATTGAAGCTGAGCTGTTTGGTGTTGTCAGTGGCGCATATACCGGAGCTACTAAAAGTCGTGAAGGCCGGTTTGCCGCCGCCGATGGGGGCACTCTGTTCCTTGATGAAATTGGTAATTTGCCACTGACAGGCCAGCAAAAACTGCTCAGGGTGCTGCAAACCGGCGAGTTCGAAGCCGTTGGCAGCAGTAAAACCCAGCGGGTTAAAGTCAGAGTGATCAGCGCAACCAATGCCAACCTCAATGAGGCCATAGCACGAGGTACATTCAGACAAGATTTGTACTATCGGCTCAATATGATTGAACTACGTTTACCGCCACTGGCAGAGCGCCCTGACGACATCATTCCACTTGCCCAACACTTTTTGGCCGCAGATAAAGTACTCAGTGAGGGCGCCCAGCGTTTGCTCAAGCGCTACAGCTGGCCGGGCAACGTTCGCGAGCTGCAAAATGTCATAGGTCGGGCAGACCTGCTTGCCAGTGGAAAACAGATTGAAGCCGCAGATCTGGGCCTGAGCACTTCGGCCTCAACCTTGGTCAATCACGAATTTAGCATCGAAGATATAACCCAGGCGCTGGACAAACACCAGGGTAACGTCACCCATGCAGCAAAAAGCCTGGGGTTGAGTCGTCAGGCCATGTACCGCCGTATGGACAAGTTCGGGATCAAGCGATGAGCACGTCCTCACATTGGTCTTTTTCAGGCAGAATATTGCTAAGCAGTGGCTGTGTACTTACGTGTGCACTGATTGCACTGGCCATTGCGCTGCACCATCAGGTTCCGGTGTTCTTTGCCTGCTCAGTGATCCTGTTGGTGTCATTGATGATGTTGTTTTTGCTGCTGGGCCACTATACCAGACGTCGTCAACGCATACTGGCCACGCTGGAAGATGGAATAAAAAGTATTAAGGATGGTGATCTGTCGCTGCGAATTTCACCGACTCCGGATCCTGATTTGGCCAGGCTGATTGACTTATATAACCAGCTCACCACAAACCTCAAACAGCAAAAACAAAAGCTGAATCAAAAAGAACTGGTACTGGACAGCATAGTGCAGGCCTCCCCTATGGCGACCTTGTTACTTGATAAACAGCATCACATTGTTTATCACAATGCCGCTGCTCGGCAGTTGTTGCACAAACAACCAGGTGCGCTCACAGGCAGCTCACTGGAAGTCGCGTGCGATGCCTTACCGGCAGCGCTAGCTCAGGCACTCAATAGCGGATATACAGGGATGCTGAGTTTCGAGCAACAAGAACAAAAACATACCTATTATCTCGGAGTGGAACCTGTCACGTTGAATTACCAACCACATAGCCTGATCATTTGCAAAAACGTCTCTGCAGAACAGAACCGCGAAGAGATCATGCTATGGAAAAATGCCATTCGTCTGATCAGCCATGAATTAAATAACTCGCTGGCACCGATCCAGTCACTGACCAGCTCGGCACAAACCATGTTAAACCAGCACAAGCACCTTGAGCTGCTCCCAGACATGCTGGATACCGTGTCACAACGCGCTCATAATCTCAGCGAATTTATTCAGCGTTATGCCGAATATGCGCGCTTGCCTGCGCCCAGTTGCGCTGCTCATGCGATTGCACCGCTACTCGAACGTCTGCAGGCTCTGTACCCTTTTACTTTGCTGGGAACGGTCCCTGCGGACACCGGCTACTTCGATGTTGCGCAAGTTGAACAGGTTTTACTGAATTTGCTCAAAAATGCCCATGAATCAGGGAGTGACAGGGCCGATATCTCCGTGAGAGTAGTCCAATCCCAAACCCGCCTGAGGTTTGCCGTTGTGGATCGAGGCTCTGGGATCCTGCCAGGTAATTTACATCAGGCACTGCAGCCTTTTTACTCAACCAAAGCACAGGGAACCGGGCTGGGTTTAAGCCTGTGTCATGACATCATCACGGCCCACCAGGGTCAGTTAAGGTTGCGCAACCGAGAAAAAGGTGGCCTGATGGTAGAATTCGATTTACCTTTAAGGGAAAACACCCACTAACTAAAATAGGACAAGGAATGACTGTTCACTCACCTCTGCTTTGTTGCCTGCTGCTTGGCACCCTGATACTCAGTGGCTGTAAAACGCGCTCTCAGATACCTCAAGCTCCGAAAGTAAGCACCTTGCCTTGCTGGGTTCAGTCTCCAAAACAAGCCAATCAACTTGGCTTTGTTGGCACCGCAGCTCCATTTAGTGCTATCCCTAATGGCTCGGAGCTGGCCAGCCGCACCCGGGCACTGAAGAAACTCGCGACCTATCACAATATCAAATTACAGCGCCGTGACATGCAAAACGTCACACATGATCAATCTACTCAGATATTATCCTCAGGCCACACTGTTTATTACTCAACGCCCTTTAACACCGAAGATACACAATACAGTTACGTCAGCTTTGAGCCGTTGAAAACCAGTGCCTCCTGTGCTGTTCGCCAATGCGATTTTGTCCAGTGTAAGCCTGCCTGGCTGTGCGACAATGATACACACAGACAGGTCCTGGGTGTCAGTTACTATACCGCATCGCCGCATGAGCAGCTCCAGATGAGTGAGCGTAACGCAATGACCGTCGCGAGTTTTCTGACACAGGCCCAGGTCAATGCCACAGAATACTTAAAACAACGAGCTATCAGCCGTGAAGGTAACGTACATCATGAGGTGAACTACAATCGCAACGGTGAAGTCGATGCCCGTGGCACGCCCACACACCTGGCTTTACATCAAAGCTGTCAGTATGGCTCAACGCTGATAGGCCAGTATAAGCCCGTAGACCAGGCTGTACTCAATGCGCCAGTGCTGCCAGATATTAACGACATGACGCAACAGGGCAAGCTTGTATTGGGGGCCTTTGGTGAAGATGGCACTATGACCTCAGATAACCTGCTCAGCACAGCCATCAGACTCGCCATTCAGGATGCGTTGATCGAGCTTGCAAAAAACAAAGGGATCACGATAGAGACACGGGTTGAAGTAACACAACACAAAGGGCACTACCTGCTCGAAAGCAGCGAGTTTACCATTAACGAACATGTCAGCGGTGAGTTGATTGACCTGAAAATTCAGTACAAAAATGATGTGCCGGTGATTTATGTCTGGTTATTGGAAATAATGAATTAAGAAGAATTGATAAGGGAATGGAGGCGGAACCCGGAGTCGAACCGAGGTAGACGGATTTGCAATCCGCTGCATGGCCACTCTGCCATTCCGCCGCATTGTATTGATACTTAGTGTATCAGAAAGATTGGAGCGAGTAACGAGGTTCGAACTCGTGACCTCAACCTTGGCAAGGTTGCGCTCTACCAGCTGAGCTATACTCGCGTTCCATATTGCTTTTTAACTTAGTGGATAAATGTAAGAAGCAAGGTTGCGTCTTTTTCTTCATCCAGCTGAGCTATACTCGCGTTCCATATTGTGTTTTATAGAAAATAAAAACACATTTTATTTTCGCTACTTTAACTTAATCTTACTGTCATATCAAGCGATTAAGCTGTGAGTAACAATGGTGCCCGGGGCCGGACTTGAACCGGCACGCTGTTACCAGCGAGGGATTTTAAATCCCTTGTGTCTACCAATTCCACCACCCGGGCATCGGGCTGCTTTCGCATGTGGAGTTTGTTGAGAAATGGAGGCGGAACCCGGAGTCGAACCG
Organism: Pseudoalteromonas sp. PPB1; assembly: GCF_015356275.1. NCBI lineage: Bacteria > Pseudomonadati > Pseudomonadota > Gammaproteobacteria > Alteromonadales > Pseudoalteromonadaceae > Pseudoalteromonas > Pseudoalteromonas sp. PPB1. Next base: position 46,619 of record NZ_JACEQV010000002.1, read on the forward strand.
AGGTAGACGGATTTGCAATCCGCTGCATGGCCACTCTGCCATTCCGCCACACTAACCTGACCAAGTCAGAAAGAGAATTTGGAGCGAGTAACGAGGTTCGAACTCGTGACCTCAACCTTGGCAAGGTTGCGCTCTACCAGCTGAGCTATACTCGCACTCCAGAAGCTTTTTAACTTAGTGAATAGGTAAGATGCAAGGTTGCGTCTATTCTTTAATCTAGCTGAGTTATACTCGCGTTCCGTACAAGTTCAATACTTTCAATAAATTGAAGCGTTTTGAACTTCTCTTTTTGTTAGGCTGTTGCCTCTCAACACGGACGCATTCTACAGAAGTTCCGGGAGGCGTCAACATAAAAAATGAAGCTTTTTAATCGTTTGCTTATTTTTTATCTAAAACGCTTTGTATTCAGCCAACCTTTACTGAGATTTAATCAATTCCGTACGGGCAGCATAGAAATATTGCACCATAGACACCACAGTTAGCAAAGTTGCAATGGCTAACAATGCATAACTCAATGTCACCATCCAGGGAGCAAACTGCCAGATCAGACCAATAATGGCCAACATTTGTGCTGCCGTTTTAAACTTACCTAAAGAAGATACAGCCACATGACCTCGCTTGCCCTGCTCTGCCATCCATTCTCTCAAAGCAGAGATAACAATTTCACGACTAATTATGACAATGGTGGCTACCGTCATAAACATGTTCTGATAATGCGTTGCTAATACGACCAGTGCCACACTGACCATCACTTTGTCAGCCACAGGATCCAGAAAAGCGCCAAATGGGGTTGATTGCTCCAGCTTACGTGCCAGATAACCATCGAGAATGTCAGTCACTGATGCCAGCCAAAAGATAAAAGCGGCAGCAAAAAAAGCCCATGAATAAGGCAAGTAAAAGATCACTGCAAAAACAGGAATAAGTAACAACCTAAATGTTGTGAGCGTGTTTGGAATGTTCCACATAACTACTAAGAGAGACTCTTTTTTACTATGTTCGCATGAACGCTTAAGCTTTGTCATGCAAATGGTTAAATATCTTTTCAGCCAGCTGAGGGCTGATCCCGGGCACTTGTTTTAGTTGTTGTATATTGGCGGCTTTTACGCCCTGCATTCCTCCAAGGTATTTAAGTAGTGCCTGGCGTCGCTTCAGGCCAACGCCTTCTATTTCTTCCAGAACCGATTGAGTACGTTGTTTCTGACGCTTGCTTCTGTGTCCCGCAATAGCAAAACGATGAGATTCATCGCGGATATGCTGGATCAGATGCAATGCTGGTGAGTCGCTGTCCAGGTTAATGGTTTTGCGGCCGCCATCGATGAGTAAGGTTTCCAAACCGGGCTTACGACTGGTGCCCTTCGCTACGCCAATCAACATAGGCAACTTATCCAACGTCCAGGATTCGAAGAAAGATTCTGCTCTAGAGAGCTGGCCTTTACCACCGTCAATGAAAATGATATCAGGCACTTTATCAGGATCGGTTACTTTACCGTAGCGCTTGTTCAGTGCAAACGCCATGGCCGCATAGTCATCTCCCGGTGTAATCCCGGTCACATTATAGCGACGATATTCACGATTATTAGGCCCCTGACCGTCAAATACCACACAGGATGCCACGGTGTTTTCACCCATGGTATGACTGATATCAAAACATTCCATACGATTGATATCCGACAGGCCAAGCGCGGCTTTTAATCTGGCATATCGTTTGTCGATAGAATCCTGCGCATTTTGCTTGACCATAATGCTGTTTAGGGCATTTTTATTGGCCAGTTCCAGATATTGTGCACGCTCGGCTCGTACGTTTACCCGCAATTGTACTTTACGCTCGGCAACCTGGGTGAGCGCTGCGGTCAAATCGTCCAACTCAGCAATCTCAAACGGCAATACAATGTCTTTAGCAATCCGGCCGTGACTCCCCGTGGAAACGTAATATTGGCCGACAAAACTGGTTAGAATTTCTTCACGCCCTGAGTCTTTAGGTATTTTAGGGAAAAACGTTTTGGACCCCAAAACTTTATGTTCCCGGATCATCAGCATATGAACCGCACATAAGCCATTCAATTGAGCAAAGCCTATCACATCCATTTCGGCAAAGTTACCGGCCACAGATTGCTGCTCCTGCATTTGCCGTAGCAATGCAATTTGATCCCGATACTTAGCCGCCGCTTCAAAGTTGAGTTCCATGCTCGCCTGTTCCATTTTACCGACCAAAGTAGCAATCACCTGGTGTGACTTACCACTAAGAAACTGACGCACCATGTCAACCTGCTCAGCATAGTCATCATCACTGACTTTTGCCACGCAAGGCGCAGAACAACGCTTTAGTTGATGTTGTAAACAAGGACGACTGCGCGCCCGGTAGTAAGCATCTTCACATTGTCTGACGGGAAAAATCTTCTGCATCAGACGTAAGCTTTCGGATACTGCGGCACTGCTGGGAAAAGGGCCAAAGTACTCGCCTTTTTTCTTTCTGGAGCCACGATGAAAGGCAAGCCTAGGGTGACGATGATCGGTCAGTAAAATATATGGATAGGATTTGTCATCGCGCAGGAGAATATTGTACCTGGGCTGATATTTTTTGATCAGGTTATTTTCCAGCAATAATGCTTCGGTCTCTGTATTCGTCAAGGTCACTTCGATATGACGAATATTACTCACAAGGACCCGAGTCTTGGCATCTGGAATATTGCTGCGAAAGTAGCTGCTGACGCGTTTTTTGAGGTTTTTAGCTTTACCGACATAAATAACCTGGTGGTCTTCGTCATACATACGATACACACCAGGTTCCGTGGTCAGCGTTCTGAGAAACGCCTGACTATCAAACACTGCCATGGTTGAGACTTGTCTCTTACTTAGAACAACTGACTCACTTAGTGAGAGCTGTCTATATCAATCATTTTATGGCGAATGGCCAGATGTGTTAGCTCAACATCGCCACTGACGTTCAGCTTCTCGAACATACGATAGCGATAGCTATTCACCGTTTTAGAGCTCAGGTTAAGCCTGTCCGCAATGTCCTGCGCTTTTTCACCTTTGGTGATCATTAGCATGATTTGAAGTTCGCGATCAGATAAAGACTGAAACGGGTTTTCATCTACTTTGCCACTAAATTGCGCCAGCGCGATTTGCTGCGCAATCTCAGGGGCGATATAACGCTGGCCCGCATTGACAGCTCGGATCGCGTTGATCATCTCATCCGGACCTGCACTTTTGGTTAAATAACCGTGCGCACCAATCTGCATGACCTTGCTGGGAAACGGATCTTCACAATGCACAGTCAGTACAATCACTTTCACGTCCGGGCAGTAACGACAAATTTTCTTTGTTGCTTCCAGACCGCCAATACCTGGCATATTCATATCCATTAGCACGATATCAGGTTCACTTTGGCGACAGTAGCTGACCGCCTCTTCACCCGTTTTAGCCTCTCCGACCACTTTAAACCCGCGCACGTCATCCAGAATGCGCTTTATACCGGTTCTGACAAGTTCATGATCATCAACTAAAAGTACGTTAATCAACGGGTCACCCTCACACTAGCCTTGGTAATGGCAATAACTGCCAAATGTCATTTATATAATCGTCTGATAATGAATGCATTATGCACACATTATTGCACACAGACCGCACGCGATTATGCTCTGCAAGAGTAACACAGAAAATTGCAAAGCATAATCAATTCCAGTTTCTAATTAAGGTAAAAACAGCCTTTAGTATGATAGTAAGACTAAGAATTACCGTGCAATTTTAGATCCTGCTCCGAAAAACGGTCTACCCACAAAGCAATCACACCATCACCCGTTACATTACAAGCGGTACCGAAACTGTCCTGTGCCAGATACAAAGCGATCATCAGCGCAACAGCGCTTTCATCGAAGCCCAGCATGGTACTGAGTAACCCCAGGGCAGACATAACCGCCCCACCCGGCGCACCCGGTGCAGCAATCATGACGATCCCCAGCATAAAGATGAAAGGCAGCATCTCAGCCAGCGAAGGCAAAGCCATCGTCGGAGACAGTAGCATCACCGCCATAGTACAGGTGACGATGGTAATTGTAGAACCAGACAGGTGGATAGTTGCACATAAAGGTACGGTAAAGTTAGCAACCTCTTCTTTCACTTTATTCGATTTGCTAGCTCGCAGGGAAACCGGGATCGTCGCTGCACTGGACATAGTACCGATTGCAGTAAAATAAGCCGGCAGCATATTTTTAATCAATTCAACGGGGTTACGCTTTAGCAGCACACCTGAAGTAATATACAAAAATGCCAACCACAGCCAGTGCATTGCCACTGCAGCAAGCAACACCACGCCAAATGTACTCAGGGTATCAGCCACCGTGCCCGCAACCGCCATCTCTGCAAACACACCAGCGATATAAAATGGCAAGGCAGGAATAATGACCTTAGCAAGTAATGCATCAATGACATCACGCCCCTGATCCACAACTTGCTTTAATTGCGTCAGATGAAGCTGACTGATCCCAATACCAAACACAAAAGCAGTCGCCAGTGCTGTCATCACGCCCATCAGAGGCGGTACTTCAAGCTTGATAAGGCTCTCAATTTCTGTTGCTTCTGTGGCCTGATAAGCCACACTGCCATCAAACATAGGCACAACCATACTGACCAGCACCACCGCCAAAGTACCTGCAATCACAGTAGAACCGTAGGCAAAGCCAACTGTTTTACCAAGTAAATGCCCTGATGCCTTAGGCAAGCCGGCAATACCTGACGCGATATAGAACAAAATAATAAGCGGAATAGTAAAGGAAATAAGCTGACCAATAATCACTTTTACAGTGTACAGCAGTTCGACCATCAGCATTGGCAGATAAAAGCCCGCCAGGACACCGGCGAAAATACCAGCGACAAGTTTTAAAATAAGAGACATACAACACGCCTGAGTAAAAAACAGATGCGCCTTTTTACCATGGAATGACAATGCAGGTACATAGTTGTGCGATACGAGTTGACTAACTGTTCACAAAATAGAAATAAAACACCACTTAACCCCGCTAGTTTGCTATTAAACGATAAACAATTGTTCACACTGTATCTCTGTTATTTAATGCACCATCAAAGTTGTGCTATCGAACCCTCTAATAATGTTAAATAAAGTTTTAAGTTCTCTGTGCTTCGCTGTTCCCTCTTTGTGGTTCAGTGCCACCGCCTTTGCAGCGGAGCCTGCTATTCCTCATATCAACGCCAGTGTAACCATCGACGGGAAACTAGAAGAGAGCATCTGGCAACAAGCCAAAGTGATTGCCATCAATAATGTCACCTGGCCGTACGAAAATACACCCAGCCCGGTGCAAACCAGTGTACGTGTGTTCGAAAATGGCCAGTCACTGTTTCTGGCATTTGATGCCAAAGACCCAGATCCCAGTCAGATCAGAGCATTTTTCCGTGACAGGGACCGCAACTGGAACGACGATCTGGTGGGCATAAAAATAGACTCCTTCAACACAGGCCGCAGTGCTTATCAATTCTTCATTAATCCGCTGGGTGTACAGCAAGATTCGATAGAAAATGTACTCAGTGGCAGCGAGGATGATTCCTGGAATGGTATTTGGGATTCTGCCGGGCAAATCAATGAGTCTGGGTATGTGGTTGAAGTAGAGATCCCATTACGTGTGCTCAATTTTGATAACAGCCAGGACACGAAAACCATGGCCATGGAGTTCCTGCGCTTTTACCCACGTAGCGAAAGGCTACGTATTTCCAGTATGCAAATCGCCCATGAAAATCAATGCTGGGTTTGCCAAATGCCGGCATACACCGGATTTTCTGGCGCGCAGCAAAGCAGCAACCTTGCCGTGATCCCCTCTATGGTTGTCAGCCGCCAGCAAACCAGAGACATTGATGGCAGCACGATCCCGGACTGGGAAAACGACACCGACTATGAACCCGGGCTAGATGTCAAATGGGCAATCACCCCGGACACAACACTAAATGCGACGCTCAACCCGGATTTTTCTCAGGTAGAAGCCGACAATGGTCAGCTCAGTGTTAATAACAGCTTTAGCTTGTTCTTCCCGGAAAAACGGGCCTTCTTCCTCGACAATGCAGACTACTTTTCCTCACATATTAATCTGTTGCACACCCGTAATATTGCCGCGCCGGATTATGGGGCCAAACTAACCGGTAGCAAGCAAGGCCACACCTATGCCGCTTTTGTCACTAACGATGAGTTTACCAATGTCATGGTGCCGGGGAACCTGGGGTCCAGCGTCGTTTCATTGGAACAAAAAAGTGAAAATGCCGCACTGCGCTACCGCTATGATGCCGACGAGACACTCTCTGTGGGCGCACTAACCACAACCCGGCAAAGTAATGATTATAAGAATCAGCTGTTCAGTGTGGACGGTAAATACGAGCCCACTGCGAACGATACGTTCAAAGCACAGGTCTTAACGTCAAAAACAGACTATGATCCGGCTATGGTCAAAGAACTTTGTGATGACGAAACACTGGAAGACTGTGAAATAGACGAAAGCGTACTGCGCACCCAGCTAAAAGATGATAATCAAGGCCTGGGTTATATGCTGGACTATCGTCATAACCGCAAGCACTGGAAAGCCTTTGCCAGCTATCGCAACTATGATGCTGCGCTACGCGCCGACATGGGATTCCTGTCGCAAGTGGACTTCAATAAGTTTATTACCGGGTTTGAATACCGTTGGTATGGTGATGAAAACACCTGGTGGAACCGCACACGCTGGTATACTGACTGGGATATTAGCCACAATGAAAACGGTGAGTTACTGGAAAAAGAAGTCCAGAGCAATATCGCTATCAGCGGACCACTGCAAAGTATCATTGATTTTGGTTTCGACCATCGTAAGCGTACCGGATTACGCCATGACGAAACCAGCCTGGCCATTGATGGCAACACGGACTTATTTACCGAAAACACGCAATGGATTTACCTGGAGAGTAAGCCCGCACCCGGCGTCTTCAGCGGACTCACCCTGCGCAGAGGTAACCGCGTTGATTTAGCCAATAATCGCATGGCGGATGAGCGTTACATACGCCCTTTGCTGGACTTCTACCTTGGTCAGCACTTTGAGATCCGACTTCGTCATACGTATCAAAAGCTCACAGCTGAAGGTATGGAAGTGTTTACAGCAAACCTGAGCGACGTGCGCTTCACTTATCAGTTTAACATTAACAGTTATCTGAGGCTGGCCTTCATTAAAACGGATATTCGCCGTAATCAGGCCAACTACATTGATGATGTAGACAGTCACTATAAACGCCTGAGCACCCAATTGCTTTACGCTTATAAGCTGAACCCACAGACCGTGTTTTTTGCCGGCTATTCAGACAATGGATATCAGGATGACGATTTGAGTAAAATCAGCAAAGACAACAAGACGTTTTTTGCCAAGTTTAGCTACGCCTGGCTGCTGTGATCCAGACACGCTGAGGCCTGATCAGACACATCAACTCTGGGCGGGCCTTAACTGCTCTTTTATTATACATATTTATTTTTTTATTCCATCAGGGCATAAGCCTTTTTAATATATCTTATAGCCATTCTTTCCTTTTGTTTTGCTCCAGCCCCAGTAAAGTGTGACTAGTATTAAATATCCTTAGCTCATTGAAGGGAAAATTATGTCGAACGTTTTTGCAGATAACAGCCTGGCAATTGGCAACACCCCGATTGTTAAACTTAATCGCGTAACAGGTGGCAATGTTTTTGCCAAAATTGAATCTCGTAACCCGAGCTTCAGCGTAAAGTGCCGTATTGGTGCCTCGATGATTTGGGAAGCCGAGAAAGCCGGTTTGCTAAGCGAAGGCAAAGAGCTGATCGAGCCAACTTCTGGTAACACAGGTATTGCACTGGCTTTCGTTGCCGCATCCCGTGGTTATAAGCTTACCCTGACCATGCCAAATACCATGAGTCTTGAGCGCCGTAAGCTACTAAAAGCGCTAGGTGCAAACCTGGTACTAACTGAAGGTGCCAAAGGTATGAAAGGCGCCATCGAGAAAGCCAATGAAATCCTGGCTGGCGACCCTGAAAAGTACGTACTGCTACAACAGTTCGAGAACCCGGCTAACCCGAAAATTCATGAAGAGACCACAGGTCCTGAAATTTTTGAAGCGATGGACGGTGCAATCGATTACTTCGTAGCCGGTGTTGGCACAGGCGGCACAATTTCTGGTGTAACTCGTTACCTGAAGAAAGAGAAAGGCCTGGCTGTTAAGTCAATTGCAGTAGAGCCTGTTGATTCAGCCGTTATTTCTCAAGCTCTGGCTGGTGAAGAGTTGAAGCCTGGTCCACACAAAATTCAGGGTATCGGCGCTGGTTTCATTCCTGGCAACCTGGATCTTGAGCTGCTTGATGGCACAGAGCAAGTATCAAACGAAGATGCGATTGCAATGGCACATCAGCTAATGAAAGACGAAGGTATCTTAGTCGGTATTTCGTCTGGTGCTGCTGTGGTTGCTGCTAAGCGTCTTGCAGAGAAGCCTGAAAATGCAGACAAGAACATCGTCGTTATTCTGCCAAGTGCAACAGAGCGTTACTTGTCGAGCCCATTATTTGCTGATGAGTTCACCGATCAGGAGTTGGTTCAGTAATCTGAATACACCACGCTCGTTAGACTAATTGTCTATAATAAGGCCAGCTAAATGCTGGCCTTATTGTCTTCTGTCCTTCCTTTTAGCGTGATAATGTCTAGACTTAATGGATAATCGATGTAGCCTAAAAGCAAACTCATCGTTTTATTTTTAAACGCTTTTATCTCAATTGTGCGCACCAGGAAATAGGTTATGAAAATACTCACCCGGCTATTGTTGCTGTTAATGTGCAGCCTCTCTGTGACTGCCTTTGCGAGCCTGAATGTCGGCTACTTTAAACAAGGTAAGTACCTGATGGTCCAGGGTGAACAATATAAAAATGGCTACCTGTACAACAAAAGTGGGGATAAACCGTTATTGCATCTGGTAACACTGGACTGGCCGCCTTATATTGGCGACCAGCTATGTAATAAAGGCTGGGTATTTCAATTTACAATCTCGTTGCTGGCGGATCAGGACTACCCTGTTTATGTCGAATTCCTGCCCTGGGCCCGCGCTGTCAAAGCCGTTGAATCCGGCCGGGCAGACATCCTCTTTCCTGAGTACTTTATCGAAGATGCGTCTCCCTCTGATAACTACCCCGGTAAAACGCGCCGTGAATTACTGGCACTGTCTAATGCATACCCAGGTGGTGAAATTACCTTGCTAAAACGCCGTGGTGAGTCAGACAGCTTCGAGGGCAACCTTAATGCACTCAAAGGCGCAACCATAGGGGTGGTACGGGGCTATCAGAACACCCCCGAGTTTGACGCCATGATGGACAACAACGAATTCATCATTGTCGAAGCCGTCGACGATTTACAACTTGTTAAGCTACTGGTAGGCAAGCGCGTTGACCTGATTATTGGCGACCCCAAAGTGCTGCGCTTTACCGTAAGTTATTCAGATTTGACTAAATCTGAAAAGGTCACCTTGTTGCGCGGGCTGGAAAATGTGGAGCCAGCTTTGAGATACAACAATCTGTATTTTGCACTCAGTAAAGCCAAACCGAACTGGCGTAGCGTCCTGAATGACCTTAATAAAGGCCTGTATCTGTTTAAAAATAGTGGTGAAACCGATCGCATCATCGAAATGGGCAGCTCAGAGTGTTATTAACTGATAAGCCTTCGCTTACTCAAGTGCGCAAGATTTGAATATTTTTCATAGAATGAGCGACATAGACTAGCCAGACATTAAATCAATGTCAGGTAATGATGGATGTCTGTTGATCCAAATCGCTCTTCCAGTAACTCAGAGCACCTCGCGACCGAGCCGGTCGCCATCTTGTTTTTGAAACACTTTTTTCCAATATGCATCGGTATGCTGGTTATCGGCCTGTACAACCTGATAGATGGTCTGTTTATCAGCACTTTGTGGGGGAGCAGGCGTTGGGCGCAGTTGCCATGGTATTCCCTGTTCAAATGGGGATTGCAGCGCTGGCTGCTATGCTCTCTGCCGGCATGTCAACTATGGTTACCCGTCTGCTGGGCGCCAGACAACGAGCAAAAGCCGGATTGATAATTGGCCATACCTTGCAGATAGCAATGCTACTCAGCGCAATCCTCCTGGTATTAGGCTGGCTCTATCCACTTGAGATACTAAACTGGCTCAGCGTCGATCCGGTATTCAAAGCCGACGCTTTCGCTTATCTTTATCCCATTATGCTATGTAGTTTTGTTGCGATAATTTTGCCTGTACTGGGAGATATTTTTCGTGCTGAAGGACAACCGCACAAGCTCATGCTGATCATGTTAACAGCCTCCGGACTCAATATTGTGCTGGATTACGTGTTTATTGCAGTATTTGAATGGGGTGTTACCGGCGCGGCTTCGGCCACAGTGATATCACAGGCTACCGCCTTGCTATTGGCCTTATACCTGCTATCGAGACCCGGCAGGTTTACCCCCATTTATTTTGCAATTGATCATAAAGCCTGGCTCCCTATTTTGTCGACAGGGGCACCGGTGTTGATCACACACCTCTGTCTGGGCTGGCAAACGGCCATCATGAATCTTCAGCTCATGCAAACCGCAGGAGAAACCTGGGTTATCACTTATGGTATGCTAAGTCGGGTGCTGACCTTTGCTACTCTGCCCATGGTTGCCATGCTGGTCACCTTTCAAACCTTATGTGCCTTTAACCTTGCAGCACAAAAAGCAGAACGGGTGCGTAAATCAATTGAAATCGCGCTCATTTCAATGATGCTGTATGCCACACTCGTGACAATCCAGCTTGCTTTGTTTGCCCCAAATGTCATGGCCTGGTTTACCAACCAGTCATTACTGATATATCAGGGTCAGGAAATGATACACTCCGCACTGTGGGGGCTGCCACTTGTCGCCTTGATGTTGGTTGCCAGCGGCTTTTATCAGTCTATTGGCGACCCTCGCCGAGCTAGTTTTTATAGTGCATTCAGGATCATATTTGTGTTTACGCCGTTGCTTTTTGTACTGCCACTGTGGTTTGACCTGAACGGGATCTTTATCGCGATAGTCAGCGCCGATATCATCACCGCGCTCGCGACCTGTTGCCTGTGTTGGTTTCACTACAAACAAGCAACCTCAAACAAACTGGAGATTATCAGTGCAAAAAACTGACCGGCAGGAAAAGCATCGGGACTTATATTATCAGCGCTTGAAACCTGTGGTTGCTTATATTCACAGCCACCCGGATCAGCCTGTTAGTCTGGAAAAAGCCGCGCGACTCAGCCACTTTTCTAAGTGCCATTTACAACGCATTTTTTCTGCCCTGATGGGTGAATCCCTGACCCAATACAGTAATCGGGTAAGGCTGGAACGCGCCGCCTCTTTACTGTTCTTTCACCCCGAAAAAAGCGTAACTGACATTGCACTGGACTGCGGCTATTCAAGTAGCGCCAACTTCACGCGCTCTTTCAAAGAACACTATGGCATTACACCAATCAGCATTAGAAAAACAGAGCGCCTGAAAAAGCAACTGGCAGAGCGCCTTGAAGTTCAGAGGATGAACGTTGAATTACTGATGCGACTACAAGCCGAAAAGATGTCTGCGAAGCAGACTGACATATCACCCACGGCCAGCCGGATCATGAAGATTGATGCAATGGACTTATGCACCCTCAGGGCGCCGCAAGGCTATCACCTTGATGGGATCTGGCAATGCTGGGAGCAACTAAATCAATGGGCCCAAGTGCATGGTCTTGACTCACACAGCATGACTAAGCTCGGATTTGGTCATGACAACCCCCTCTTTACCCCGCTGGATAAAGCCAGATATGACGGTGCGTTGGTGATCCCCTCGGGATTAAAAGACAAAGTTAAAAGCCCTTTCAGACTAAGTGCGTTAGCTGCGGGTCAGTATGCGGTTTTTCGCTACCACGACTTAGTGAGTAACCTGCTGCCTTTTCAGCTGGCCCTCTACGCAGCCTGGTTACCGAACAGCGGGTTTGAGCCGGACGATGCCCCGCTCATTGAGCATTACGACCAGCCAGTTGATAACGACCATAACAAAGACCCTGCAAAACGTATGATTGCGCTGGAGATCTGGTTAAAAGTCAAACCGCTGGCTAACACGACCCCCGATTAACTGATGCCAATATATTTATGGACCTGCACAGACAAGCGCCAGTTTTTCCGTTTACATGTATCAATGGCCAGCTTAGTCGCCTTCGCCTTTTGACTGATAGGTTGCAGGTATACCAGCTTAGGCTGAACCCCGGTCTCTTCGAACAAGGCTTCGAGCTCTTCTACGTGCTTCTCCATTGCGACCGGGTGTTTAATCTCATCCGCTCTTTGCATCGCACTTGCCAGGACTTTGTAACCGCCGCGCATATTGATTTTCGGAGATACCGTTACCCAGGTTTGCGCTGGCACCAGAATTTCAAAAGTTCCGCTGGTTTCTACCTGAGTTTGATATCCCTTAGCATGAAGCTTGTCGCACAACGGGTTGAGATCATACATACAAGGCTCGCCCCCGGTGATCACTACATGTTTTGCGGTATAGCCTCGCGCTTCAAACAAGGCCAGTAGTTGCTCAGGTGTGGCATTGGCCCAAAAATCTGAATCCGCTTTTTTCTCTACCGTTTGATCCAAGCTTACAAGATAAACGGGGTCAACCTCCCAGGTCTGCTTGGTATCACACCAGGCGCAACCTACAGGGCATCCCTGTAAGCGCACAAAAATGGAAGGCACACCAGTGTGGCTGGCTTCACCCTGGATGGTTTCAAACACTTCATTTATCTTGTACAAAACAGCTCCGAACTCACTTTACATACCGGATTCAAACCGGACACATGACGACTTAATAACGTTTACATTTTACCCTGGCAAAAACCATAAAGCTGAAAAACAGGCATTATCTGACCCGTCGGATTGTCATTTTTTCAGCGGCCGTGTAGTATATCGCGCCCTGACATAAACCTCTATTAAAATCGCGAGCAATGTCAGTGAGTATTCGAGCACACAAACGAGGCAAACCTATGAGCGAAAAAGTCGTTGTTATTTATTCCGGTGGCATGGATTCATATACAGTCCTGAACAAGGCACTTAAATCAGGCTATGAGGTCTATGCACTGTCTTTTAATTATGGCCAGCGTCATGTAAAAGAGCTCGAAGTTGCACGTCAAGCCTGCGACGAACTCGGTGTGGCTCATAAAATCGTCGACATTTCCGCTATCAATCAGCTGATCGGTGGTTCATCACTAACCGATGACATTGAAGTACCTGAAGGCCATTACGAAGAAGAAAGCATGAAAAGCACTGTGGTGCCAAACCGCAACATGATCTTGCTGTCTCTGGCAGTTGGCTATGCGGTTTCGCTCAAGGCCAGTAAAGTCTTTTACGGTGCCCATTCAGGCGACCATGCAATCTATCCGGACTGTCGCCCTGAGTTTGTGAAAAAAATGGATGACGTCTGCCGCATCGCAAATTATGAAGAAATTGAAATTGTTTGCCCATACCTGAACAACAGCAAGATTGAGATCCTCACAGACGGCCTGAAAATGGGGCTCGACTACAGTAAAACCTGGACCTGCTACAATGGTCGTGAGAAGGCCTGTGGTAAGTGTGGAGCCTGTCAGGAGCGCCTGGAAGCCTTTACATTAAATCAGGCCAGTGACCCACTGTCTTACGAATAACGTCCATCATTTGCTCAGTGGGCAAAGCTACGCCCACTGGCTAAATCACATCTTGAAACAGATCCAATCAAGACCTCTGTTCGATAATTTGCTAACCTAGGACTATCAAAGTGAGAAAGGGAGTCACAGATATGTCCGGCACAACTATGGTTTTTTTAATTGTCTTAGTGGCAGTGGGTTTTGGCGTTATCCGCGATATCTTTGCTAAGCGCCTCGAAATGAAAAAGCTCGACGGAATGAGTCAAGCCGAAAAACAGGCAATGCAGGATGAAATTCAGCAACTCAAAGCCCGCGTAGCAACGCTTGAGCAGATCATCACCGATGATGGCTATCAGGTTGCTAAAGAAATCAATAAGCTATGATACCAGCCAGCAATGGCTGCTGGTATCACTTGGGCTCTAAGCCGTGCTGACATGTTAAGCGCTGGTAGGCTGTGGCTTAGCCACCTGCTTTTTGGCTTCTGAGACCTTTGGCTTTTTCTTGTCGAATATCCCCAAACGAATTCGGATAAAGTGCAGTATCTCCCGCGCCACATCAACATCAACCGCAGCTTCTAAGCCTTCGAAACCTGGACTCGAATTCGCTTCGCAGATCTTAAAGTGTTCTTCATCAAACAACAGATCGATCCCCGCCATATCCAGATTAAGAATATTCGCCGTTTGCGTTGCTAGCCATTCTATCTCGGGGGTGATTGGATGCGACAGGCCTTTCGCGCCCGCACTCACATTCGCTTTGAAGTTTGCGCCGCCTGAATTTCGCTCCATACAAGCAACCACACGCCCACCAATCGTCAATACACGTAAATCCCTACCGTGACTCGACTTAATGAACTTTTGCAGAATAATGTTTGCTTTCGGGCTGGTCGCTTCAATTAACTGCATTAAGTCGTCAAACTCACTGCGCGTTTTTGACAAAAAGACCCCACTGCCCTGTGAGCCAGACAGCGTTTTTACCACCACCGGGAATCCAATTTGCTTTTCAACCAGATCAATATTAACCGGAAACTTCACCAGCATGGTTTTTGGCGTGGGTAAATTTTGCTGTGCCAGGATCTGCTGTGCAAACAATTTGTCTTTTACTGTTTCAGTTGCTTCTGAGCTGTTAAAACAGTGCACGCCGAGCCGCTCAAGGTGACGAATAATCGCCAGTGCAAAATACGTTGTTCCAGCTCCCATACGAGGTAACACAAAATCGGGCAGCGATACCGGCTCGCCATCGATCAAAACACTTTGATCGTCTTCACGAGATACCAGCAAGTCAAACTGATCAGGAGAAAACACCTGCAGATCTATGTTCTCCTCCTGGGCAACTTCCAGTAGGCGTTTAATTTCGTATGTTTCTGGCTTTAAAAGGTTTGCCGAGTCTTTGTATATAATCCATCCACGCATTGGGTGCTCTGTGCTCGCTTGAAATTCAAAGCGCGGATTATGAAAAGCTATGACCCCAAAGTACAACAAAATTTATTTGTCGTCAGGATAAAAGAATTACCAGTTAAGGGGTCAGTTCACTAGTGCCAGGGTCTGCTTGATAAACGGGCTGGGTTCGTCAGGCACCAGCAAACAAACTTGCCGACGGGCACGGGTAAGCGCAACATAGAACAATCGCCGCTCCTCCGCATCTGGATACGACTCCCGCGCAGGTAATAACGCCTCTATGATCGCCGCACTTTGCTGCCTGGCGGGCACGCTGTTGCTATGCAAACCCAATAAAATGCTAAAATCAGCCTCTTTACCCTTAGCGCCGTGAAAAGTCAGCGCGGTAATACGCGCACGAGGAAATCGCTGAGCAAGTTTGGCCAACACTTCTGCTGATGGCAAATATTTGTGATTACGTGCCAATAACAAGACTGAGCAAGGCTCAGCCGTCAGGCTCATAAACCCATCGATTGCTTTGCTTAGCGCATCCTCCTCCTCCGGGTACGTAATCAACACGGGGCAACTGGCCATTTGGCTCGAATTAACCCGTTTAATCAATTGACCAGGGTTTTGACATACAAATTCGCTAGCAATGTCCAGTAGCTGTTGCGGATAACGAAATGTCATATCGAGCTGTTGGATCGTTGCCTCTCCAAAGTGCTCCGAAAAGTGGGTCGTCATAGAGATATCTCCACCACTAAAACGATATATCGCCTGCCAGTCGTCCCCAACGGCAAACAAATCGCTCTTACTGTTGCGCACCAGCAGCGCTTTGAGCAACTCGGCCCGAAGCGGAGAAATATCCTGAAATTCATCAACCAGAATGTAATGCCAGGGACTGTGAAACTTGCCACTACGCACATATTCGATGGCACGCGTGATCATGTCATCAAAGTCAATACATTGCTCTTTTTGAAGATAGAGCTGATAGTCAGTAAGAACAGGCCGGAAGCAGTTCGTCCAGAGGGAAAACTCATGACTCAATGACTGCGTTTTGCCCAAAAACAAGGCCTGCTTGTAAAAGCTCAGCGCCTCCGAAAATTGCCGGATCAATTTCGTTGCCGCTCGGGAGGTCAGTTCGAGTTTTTGGCTGTTTTCAGTTGCTGAAAACTGACTTTTCAGCAACGCCTGTAAATCACGCTGATAATGGGGCTCCTGACACAAAGATGCCAGCGTTTCGGCAATAAACTGCTCTCTGGCTGCGTCACTCTGACACAACGCAGACAAGGTCGGTTTGTTACCTTCAACTTGAGCGATGATCTCCAGCCCAAGGCTATGAAAGGTTGCGCACTCCACCGCAACCTTGCTGTGCGTCAGCCGTTGCTGCATCTCAACAGCCGCTTCCTTTCCATATGCAAGCATGAGTATCTGCTCAGTCCGGGCTTGTTGGGTGTGAAGCAAATAAGCGGCTTTGGCTACCATGACACTGGTTTTTCCGGTTCCCGCCCCTGCAAGCAATAGCTGGCGCTCATCCTGTACCACGCATGCTCGACGCTGTGCCTGGGTCAAGGGCTGCGTACACACCGTATCGAAAAAGCCCTCATAACGACGTAACTGGGCCTGAATAAAGGCTTCTCGGAATTGAGCCAGATCTTCCTCATGCCAGCAGTGCAGCTCAGCCACCGTGTATTGGGCCTGCCGCAGTACCTCATTCATGTCCGGCTGGTTTTGCCAGCCGCTCCAGTACTTTGCCAACTCAGTTATAACAGAGCGAGTTGTAGCCCAATAACGTACAGACAAATATCGATGCTGCAGTAGCCGTTCCACAGCCGCAACCGACGAAAGCAGGCGTGCTTTATGCGTGTTTAACCAGAAGGTTTCAAGCTGAGATTGTAAGTGTGGGTCGGGTTGATGTTTTACCCGAATAGCCAGTACCTGATCCTGCTCATGACACAGTAGGCGTGCGCCTAACCAATCCACCGAAATGGCAGGAGGCTGATGTTGCTGTGCCCAGGCAATCAGCTTTTCACCGTCCGCCTTAAGTACCCTTATTCCTTGTGGGCATACGTCGATTGATCTAACGCCATGGAAAACTTTGGAAATAAAATGAGCAGGAAAATGCATAGAAAGAAACACAAACTAATTTCTTTTATTGTAACCTATGTAAGCGGAATAACGCACTTAAGTAGTTTAAATTCGGGCGTTTTTGAAAATAAGAAAGGAGTCTAGATAACCGATTGGTGCGAATGGGGGGACTTGAACCCCCACGAGCTATGCTCACCACCCCCTCAAGATGGCGTGTCTACCAATTCCACCACGTTCGCTAAGAAGTTTTTAGTTTGGGACGTCTGAGTTGTTTTGAGACTCTTCTGACGCTGGTACATCTTGACTAGCAGGCACTACTGTAGAAGCTGGTGCTTCAAGGTTTTCCCACTGATCTGCCTGTTTAATTTGGCTGGCAGTCAGACTACCCAAAACAATACTCAGGACGAAAAATACCGTCGCAAGAACTGTTGTTGTTTTGGTCATAAAGTTACCAGCACCTGATGAACCAAACACGGTTGCTGAAGCTCCAGCACCGAAAGATGACCCCATGTCGGCGCCTTTGCCTTGCTGAATTAAGATCATGCCGATCAAAGCCAGCGAGACCACCAAATAAATAACCAAAAGAATCTCGTACATTTACTTATCCCTTTGCACTTTCACAGATAGCACTAAAGCTTTCAGGTTTGAGACTCGCTCCGCCTATCAGGCCGCCGTCAATATCTGCTTGTGCGAACAATAATTCACTATTACTTTCATTCACACTGCCGCCATATAATATGCGCAGTGCATCTGCAACCTGTTCATCATAACTACGTAACAAATCGCGAATATACTTGTGCGTTGCCTGAGCTTGCTCTGGTGTGGCTGTTAAACCAGTACCGATGGCCCAAACAGGCTCGTATGCTATCACAGAATTTACCAGTGATGCTATGCCTAATTTTTCAATGACAGATTCAAGCTGTTGTTTAACAACTTCTTCTGTCTTGCCATCTGTTCTTTGTTCTTGGGTTTCACCAATACACAGAATAGGTGTCAAACCACTTTGCTGCGCTTGAGCAAATTTGTTTGCGACATCTTCATTAGATTCGCCGTAAATACTGCGTCTTTCAGAGTGGCCAACTAAGGTGTAATTTGCACCAAGGGCTTTCACTAAAGAAGCTTGTATTTCACCTGTATAGGCACCAGCATCAAATTCTGACACAGTCTGTGTGCCACATTTTAAACCTGCTGATATTGCCTCAGACAGTAACACCGCAGGAGGAAAAACTAATACCTCACACTGTTGCTCTGCGACTTGCGCACTCACCGCTGCAATTTCTTTTATCAGCTCTAGTGAGCCGTTCATTTTCCAGTTGCCTGCGACGATTGGCTTTCTCTGTCCCATGTATTACTCCGCATCAGAAAGCGGGTGAGATACTAACGTCACTCACCCTAAGTTACAAGAAAAAATTGTGGATTTTGGTTTAGTTGCTCACAGATTCAACGACTTGAGCAATTTTGGTGGCAAAGTCAATAACTTGCTTTTCCTGTTCAGCTTCAACCATAACGCGAACAACTGGCTCAGTGCCTGACTTTCTTAACAAGACCCGACCTTTATCACCCAACTCGGCTTCAACCTCTTTCACCGCTTGTTGAACCACATCCGTTGATACGGGATCTGTACCTTTGACATAACGCACATTGATCATTTTCATCGGATATTTGACAAATCCGGCGCCTAAATCTTTCAGCGTCTGGTTTTGAGCAACCATTGCAGCCAGTACCTGTAAGCTTGATACAATACCGTCGCCTGTTGGGATGAGCTCCAGATTCAAGACGTGACCTGAGCTTTCACCGCCAATCGTCCAGCCATGCTCCTGAAGCTTACTCAGCACATAACGGTCGCCCACTTTACTGCGTTCAAACGGAATGTCTCTCTCTTTCAGCGCATTTTCCAACCCCATATTGGACATCACAGTGCCAACCACACCGCCTTTTAGGTGTCCACTACGCTGAGCTTGCGCAGCGATGATATATACAATGTCGTCCCCATCAAACACACGGCCGTTATGATCTACCATCATGACGCGGTCGCCATCGCCATCATAAGCGATCCCCACATCGGCCTGATGCTCAAGTACATGGCGTTTTAAAGCATCTACGTGCGTTGCACCGCACTTTTCATTGATATTAACTCCATTTGGCTCACAAGCCGTGCAGATCACTTCCGCGCCTAATTCACGCATAACTGCCGGCGCAATGTGGTAAGTCGCACCGTTTGCGCAATCCAAGACGATTTTGAGCCCCTCGAGTGATAGTTCGTTGGGGAATTGCCCTTTACAGAATTCGATATAACGACCATCTGCGTTTTCCAGACGTCGTGCCTTACCAAGCTTATCTGAAGCCACACAGGTCATTGGCTCATCGAGCATAGCTTCAATTTCAAGCTCAACCTGGTCTGGTAATTTCTTACCATCACCACCGAAGAATTTTATCCCGTTGTCATGGTATGGGTTGTGCGACGCACTGATCACAATGCCCGCTTCGGCCCGAAATGTTTGCGTCAAGTAAGCAACGGCAGGTGTGGGCATTGGCCCAAGCAGCACGACATTAATCCCTGCAGCGATTAACCCTGCTTCCAAGGACGTTTCCAGCAGATAGCCTGAAATGCGCGTATCTTTGCCTATGATTACTTTTTTGGTGCCAGACTTTGACAGCACTTTACCTGCCGCCCAGCCTAATTTAAGTGCAAATTCAGGTGTGATCGGAAACTCTCCAACCATACCCCGCACACCATCGGTACCAAAATATTTTCTTGTTGTCATTCATTTACTCCATGCGTTGCTGCGCGCCAAACCCGCAGCACATCATTGGTTTCTTTAACATCATGAACACGTATAATCTGCGCGCCCTGTTGAGCACATAACAATGCTCCACTAAGGCTCGCAGCCAAGCGTTCATCTGTATCCCGATTAAGTAATTTGCCAAACATAGATTTGCGGGATAACCCGGCAAGAATAGGACGTTGTAGTTCAGCAAAGTAAGATAATTGTCCTAACAGTGAAAAGTTATGTTCCAGCGTTTTTCCAAAGCCAAACCCTGGATCAATAATGAGGCGTTCACGTGCTATGCCCGCTTCAACACAGCAAGCCATACGTGACTCGAAAAATGCGCTGATATCTCTAAACAGGTCCTCATAGCAGGGATTGAGCTGCATCGTTCTGGGTTGCCCCTGCATGTGCATCAGGCACACTGCAACATCATCGTAATGTGCAGCCACGTCAAGTGCACCAGGCTCCTGCAACGCACGCACATCATTGATCATATCAGCACCCGCTTCAATCGCAGCTGACATAACCTCAGCTTTACTGGTGTCAACTGAAATAACACAGTCAGACTGAGCTCGTATTCCTTCAATCACGGGGATAACACGCTCAAGCTCTTGTTCCAATGCGACATCAGGTGCGCCAGGACGTGTTGACTCCCCCCCAATATCAAGCACACTTGCGCCTTGCTGAAGAAGGGTCAAACCATGATTGACAGCGCTGTCAGATTGACAATACTTGCCACCATCTGAAAAGGAATCAGGAGTTACGTTAACAATTCCCATTATCTGGGGTGTAGACAGGTCAAGTGTACGACCACGAGGAAGTTTAAGCTTAAGCATAATACGCCTGTTGAATTGCTTTTATATAAGCATATTTTATAAAAAACTGCCACATTAAGATAGTGAGTGCTCGCTGTGAAGAGCATACCTGACACCACATGAATGGCTGCTTACTTAATCCAATTCGTCGAATTTCGGCTCTTTAGGAGGCCTGGAAGATGCCAATTCACAGCATCCATTTGTATACATATATACAGTGTTCTAGTCCTGATAATTATCTAGGCGGACTTTCATTTTCCCTATGCTCTAAGTATTCGTTGGTTAAACGTGAGATAAGATAAGTCTCAGCCAGTAAAACCTGTTAGCCAGACGAATTGGTAAAGAAGTCATCCTTAAAATATAAAAAAACCCCGGCTAATGCCGGGGTTTATCAATTATTGAATTCTAACTTAGATTATAACTTGTCATCAAGCTCAGAACCCGATACTGGCGCACTTTCGCTCTTTTCAGCGTCAGTATCGGTGCCAGCAGAAGTACCCGTATTACCATTATCGGTTGGCTTACGGTCATGCGCGTCTCTTGGAGGACGCACCTCTTTTCTTTCCATTAAGTCGTCAATCTGGCCTGCATCGATTGTTTCATACTTCATCAATGCATCCTTCATGGCATGAAGGATATCCATATTGTCTTTCAGAATTTGTTCCGCCCTGCCATAGTTGCGGGTTACAAAGTCCTTAATTTCAGCATCAATGAGCTTAGCAGTCTCATCAGACACACCTGCCATGCGTGACGACCCGCCACCCATAAACATTTCGCCCTGCTCTTCCATGTACATCTGAGGGCCCAGCTTTGGACTAAGACCCCATTGTGTAACCATTTTACGGGCAATATCAGTGGCTCGCTCAATGTCGTTGCTGGCTCCCGTCGTTACTTTGTCATCTCCATATATAATGGCCTCTGCGATTCGGCCACCATACAGGCTGGATAGCATAGACTCCAAATGCTCTTTTGAGTGACTAACTCTGTCTTGCTCAGGCAAATACATAGTTACACCCAATGCGCGGCCACGAGGAATAATAGACACTTTGTAGACAGGATCATGCTCTGGCACCAATCGACCTACAATCGCGTGACCAGCCTCGTGGTATGCTGTCATTTCTTTTTCTTTCTCAGACATCACCATAGATTTACGCTCTGCGCCCATCATGATCTTGTCTTTGGCTGCGTCAAATTCAGCCATGCTCACTTTACGTTTGTTACCACGGGCAGCAAATAGCGCAGCTTCATTAACCAGGTTAGCCAGGTCAGCACCTGAGAAACCAGGTGTACCACGGGCAATAACCGATGCCTCAACGTTTTCATCAAGCGGCACTTTGCGCATATGTACATTCAGGATTTGCTCACGACCACGTACGTCTGGCAAACCTACAACAACCTGACGGTCAAAACGGCCAGGACGCAGCAATGCCGGGTCAAGTACATCGGGACGGTTCGTCGCAGCAATAACGATAATACCTTCATTGCCTTCGAAACCATCCATTTCAACCAGCATCTGGTTCAGAGTTTGCTCACGCTCATCGTGACCACCACCCATACCAGCACCACGTTTGCGGCCTACGGCGTCTATCTCATCGATAAAGATAATACACGGCGCCGCTTTCTTTGCCTGATCGAACATGTCTCGTACGCGTGACGCACCAACACCAACAAACATTTCTACGAAGTCAGAACCTGAAATGGTAAAAAATGGTACTTTAGCCTCACCAGCGACCGCTTTGGCAAGCAAAGTTTTACCTGTTCCAGGAGGACCGACCATCAACACACCCTTAGGAATGTTACCTCCAAGCTTTTGGAACTTAGACGGGTCACGCAAGAAGTCGACCAATTCGGTCACGTCTTCTTTTGCTTCGTCGCACCCAGCAACGTCGGCAAATGTAGTTTTAACCTGGTCTTCCCCCATCAGGCGAGCTTTGCTCTTACCAAATGACATGGCGCCTTTGCCACCGCCACCTTGCATCTGACGCATGAAGAAGATCCATACACCAATTAACAACAGCATAGGGAACCAGGAAATGAAGATATTAGCCAGGAAAGACTGCTCTTCCGGCGCAACCCCTTTAACGTTTACGTCGTTTTTAAGTAAGTCATTGATCAGGTCGTCATCATACAACGGCATAATGGTTTGAAAACGTTCACCATTATTTTTGATCCCTGTGATCGTGCCAGCTGTGCGGTCGATGTTGACATCGCGGACTACACCGCTACGTACTTCGTTCACAAACTGAGTGTAACTAGTCTGGCGATCTGCTTGTTCGCCACCATTGAAGCTCTGAAATACGGTCATAAGCACGACTGCTATCACCAACCAGAGTATTAAGTTCTTCGCCATATCGCTCAAGGGGTTAACCTCTTGTATCTAAAATAATTCAAATTCGTCTTAAAAGCGTTTCAACTGTACTACAGTTTGTAGCCCGTCGCCACTATATATACTTCACGAGATCGTGGACGAGATGCTTTTGGTTTGCGGATCTTAACCACTTTAAAGGCATTACGCACGTCCTGCACAAACTGATCAAAGCCTTCGCCTTGAAACACCTTCACGGCAAACGCCCCATTCGGTTTGAGAACCTGATGGCACATATCAAATGCCAACTCGACCAAGTACATGCTACCAGCCTGATCTATCACATTGTTGCCACTCATATTGGGTGCCATATCCGAACATACCACATCAATATTTTTGCCACCAATTCGCTCCATTAAGGCATTGAGTACGGCTTCTTCGCGAAAGTCACCTTGCAAAAAGGCGACACCCGGCAGAGAGTCCATTGGCAAAATATCACATGCGATCACTTCGCCCTTCTCACCGACCTGTTCGGCCAAATACTGAGACCAGCTTCCTGGCGCTGCGCCCAGGTCGACAACATGCATACCTGGTCTAAACAATTTGTCTTTTTGTTGGATCTCTTCCAACTTAAACACAGCACGTGAGCGATAGCCTCGCTTTTGTGCCTCATGAACATAAGGATCTTCAACATGTTCTTTTAACCAGCGTTTGGAGCTCGCTGAGTGCTTTTTATTTGCCATATTAACTGCAACTCATTAGTAATATTCTTTAGATGGCGTTAGAATAGCGGTAATTCAAGCCTTAATTAGTAAATTGTATCAATATGACATTATCAAATAAACAGAAGCAGTACCTAAAAGGGTTAGCACATGACCTAAAACCCGTTGTTTTGCTCGGTGGTAACGGGCTGACAGAAGGAGTTCTGTTAGAGATTGAGCAATGTTTAGACATCCACGAACTCATCAAGGTCAAAGTACCGACCAATGATCGTGAAACCAAACAGCTTATCTTTGAAGCCATTATCCGTGAAACAGGTGCCCACAAGGTTCAGACAATCGGCCATATCGTCGTTTTGTATCGCCAAAGTGAAGATAAAAAAATCCAGTTACCTCGCCAGTAGCATCTAGCTGGCTGCCTGAGCATCAGCTTGTGCCCTGGCAGCTCTGCTAAATTCAATGGCCTGACGAATGAATTCTGTACTCAGGCCATTGATGACCCCACTTTCTGCATTCAGCAGCAAACTAAAACCAATCCCCAACTCTGGTAACACTGCCACATCCGTTCTATAACCTTGCACCCAGCCACTGTGGTAATACATTAATTCACCTGAAAAACTATAAATACGCCAGCCAAGGCCATAATGTGCTTGTTCAACATAATTACGCCACACACGCCTGCGCAATTCGCGCTTTGTGCGCGTATACGGGCGTGACTGTATGGTAAGCGCATCCAGCGACAAGACCGACGGGTATATGCCCAGTTGTGCCTTTAGCCATTGTGCCATATCTGCGGCACTGGCATTCACACCCGCTGCTGGCGCCACTTTATAGTAGTGTGGCTTCAGCCTGGCAGTGTGCCATCGTTTAGTCCCTCGCACATGAGGTGCCGCAAAATTATCATCTCTGGTCATGTGCGCATGACCTAAGCCCGCATCTTTCATACCCAAAGGAGCAAAGAAGAAGTGCTCGAGCCAGGATTCGTAGCTAAGTTGCGTCGTTTGCGCAATCACATTGCCGATCAAACTAAACATAACATTCTGATAGCCATAACAAATACCCGGTCTACAAAGATGCTTAACATCAACCAGGCGCGGATAAATTTTGTCATACGTCATGCGTGACTCTATCAGGTTGTCATAGGCGTTGGGTACCAGACCGCTAGAGTGGCTCAGTAAGTGGTATAACTTGGCCTTACCGTAAGCGCTCTCACTGAAAATAGGCAGGTGCTCCGCAACGGTATCTTCGAGATTAAGAACCCCTTGAGCTGCCAACTTGGCAGTCAGGGAGCCGGCAAAGGTCTTGGATACCGAGGCTAACCGAAAGCGCGTATTGGCCGTGACGTTGCGCCCTTTTTTAACTTTGGTTTGCCCTATGCCTACGATATGATCACCATGCTGCTGATGAACAATACTCAAAGCAGCACCCGGTATCGATTTTTCTTTTAGTTTTTGTTTGAGTTGCTTAGAATATGCGTTCACAAATTGCTCCCAGCGCAGCTGTTCGCTGTCTGGGTTAGCCTGAGCGACCCAAGTCGACAGTGCGAAAGCAATAATAATAAGATGATGCAGTGACTTCATAATGATCCGATTCATTAACACGCTGCACATAATATCATGAAGTTTGGCACTGCTCACGCGGACAATCCTTGTTGGTCATAGAAATTCTTCAATGCAGACCGAGGGATAGTGCCAAATAATTTGTCGTGTTTTAATGCAGCTAAGTGCTGATCTATAAAACTAAGTTTAGAGGTATAAGTCATGCGCTGTTTGCTTTCAATTATTGCCTTGGCCGGACTCACAGGGTGTATTGCAACACCGCCAATGGCCCCCAAACTGGATGTGCCAAAAAAGCCGCTATTAACTAAATCCGTTTACCAGCTGTCATATAGCACTGAACTCGAATCTGCCCGGATCAAATCTGTGCAACTGCCCGCTCACCCAGTTAAGAGTGGTAATACAGTTTACATAGATACCAGTAAAGTAAGCGTCACAGACACATTGCGTAAGCAGATTATCCAACTACTAAAAGACAAAGGCTTGACAGTCGTCGCACAAAAAAGCAGTGACTACCACCTGGTTGTGCAGCAAATGGATCTATCATTTGGCAAGGACAAGGTTTATGTACTCAATAAACCTGAAGATCCCCACCCTTACATTGCGCAACTCGCCCAAACAATCCCAAGTAAGCAGTGTAGTAATATCATTGCGTCTTTAAGCATGCGGCTGACGCACAAGTCATCCTCCGATGTCATTTGGTTTGCCAAATCATCGATTAACAGTGCTGGATATCAGGGCATTCCGCTACAATATACCTTCACAGAAACAGAAAAGGTCGCAAACGAACACGCGGTGATCTCCTTCATTGTTGAACAAAACCAAGAAGAAGCACGCCGAGCCAGATACAATCAGGCTGTCAACATCCCGCCCTATCAGGTGGAAACACAGATTTCGCCTTTGGTAAAAACGGCTGGCGCATGTAATCAAACAGAAGTGAGCGCACTGACCAGCGACATGATGCATCATTTGAGTCGAGGTCTGATAGAAAAGCTTAATGTATTGCTTTAACTGGAGTTCTCACACAAGAACACACACTTAATTACACTTTTTACGTGATTCATACTTATAATTGCAGGCAAGAACATAATTCAAACAAAATAAATAACGCCTTGTCCAGCTGAATCCAGGCAAGCGCAATAAAGGAGAAGTCAAATGGAGCAATACGGCACGATTTTGTTGGTTGAAGATGACGAATCACTCGCACAGTGGGTTGCTGATTACCTGAATAATCAAGGCTACACTACTGAGTGTTGTTATCGCGGCGATCAGGTTGTCAGTATGGTCAAACAACACGAACCGGATTTGGTTTTACTGGACATCATGTTACCGGGTCAGGATGGTATCAGCGTATGTCGCGAATTGCGCCAGTTTTACAACAAGCCCATCATCATGCTGACAGCAAAAGATGAAGAAATGGACGAAGTGATTGGACTGGAGGTAGGTGCCAGCGATTATGTGATAAAACCCGTGCGCCCTAGAGCGTTACTCGCGCGTATTAAAGCTAACATGCGCGTTGCCCAGGACAATGACGCCGGCACAGATAGCAGCGCAGTAATGCTCAATGTCGGTAATCTCCGCATAGACACTCAGGCACGCAAGGTCATCGTCGCAGACCAGGAAGTGAATGTCTCCAGTGCTGAATACCTATTGCTGCATTTCCTCGCCAGCAACGCCGGTGAAGTGGTGTCCCGGGATGCGGTGTTCAAAGCCACCAAAGGCCGTGAATACGATGGTCTGGACCGCAGTGTTGACGTACTCATTTCTGCGCTGCGCAAAAAGTTCGGTGATGACCCCCAAAACCCTGAAAAAATTAAAACAATCTGGGGGAAAGGCTATCTGCTGGTACCTTCAGCGTGGTAAGCCAGACTTTAATCTATTTATAGGTCCGCTTTTGACTACGCGGACCCCAGCCTTTCCCTTGCCTACCTTATGTAACGGGATTTATCTTTGGAGTAAAGGATGAGAAAGCTCTACCTGTATTTATTAGCGAGCGCTCTAATCTCAATCGTAGTACTGGGCTGGCTGCTTGATACCCTGAGCCAGCAAGCTGAACCTGCAGAAGACGCCTTTGCCTGGCAGGCTAAACTACTTTACGGTGTGACCAATCAAAGCGCCTCCATACCAGAGACACTACGAACGGCTTATATGGAACAAGTAAGTAAAGATTTTGACTTGCCCATCACTTATAGCTCCGGAGATTCATTAGCTTTACCAGTCGAATTAAAAAATCAGATGATGCAGCCAGAAGGCTTGCTGCTGGAGGATGATATTGGCTACTATTTACTCAAGTCGGCCCCCTCACTGGCACCCGATTATCTTGAACTGAGACTCGAAAAACCACCCGAACAATATGATTCTGATGTGTTTTTAACCCTGGCCTTTTATGCCGGGATTTGCACTTTCATGTGGGTAATTTTGGCGCCCCTAGCCAGACGACTTGCTGTCCTGGTCAGCGCAGCGAAACAATTTGCCAGCGGTGATTTAAGCGCTCGCATCGAGGTGAATCATTTTACCTATATCAAAGATCTGGAGCTGACCTTTAACCGCATGGCTAACCAGATAGAAAAACTACTGGCCGAAAATAAGTTGATGGCGTCCAGCTTATCTCACGACATTCGTACCCCGGTGGCCTGTTTACGGTTCGGTTTTGATGCCGCCTTTGAAGAAGACGATATTGAGCAAGTACATGCCCTGATGCATCGGATGGAGAAAGACCTTGATCAGATGGAAGATATGCTGGCCAGTTATCTGTCTTTTGCCACCTTGGAACAAAAGTCACACCTCCTCAAGTTTGCTCCCACCCAACTGGACACCTATATTAGTCATGTGGTTGAACAGATGGCACCTAAACTGTCCAAGAAGCAAATCAATGCCAGCGTATCAGTCCCGGCAAACCTGGAATTGGCTGCCGATCCTCACTGGCTGGCCAGAGCCATCTCCAATTTACTCAGCAATGCCTGCGATTTCGCCAACAAACAGATTATTGTCAGTGCTCAGCAACTGGATCATCAAATTGAAATTCGCGTCGAAGATGATGGTCCAGGCATCGAAGAAGAAAACTGGGCCAAAGTGTTTGACCCCTTTTTCCAGGAACAGGGACATCGTAACCGGGCAGGAAAAAGCTACGGCCTGGGGCTGGCCATTGTTGCAAAAGTAGTCGACTGGCACCACGGGCAAGCCAGTGTCAGCAGATCTGACCTGCTCGGCGGCGCAAAATTCACGCTAACATTTTCCTGTAAAGCCCCGAGAAATACTGTCAAGACTGACTGACAAGCGTTAGATTTATGCTATAAATCAGCTAGATACTAACCACTGATGGATACACTACTGGATTTTTCGGATTACGCTCAGGATTTAAGCAAAAACTTGTGTTAGATCAAAGCAATTTAGGCCTTTTTATTTCCTTTTAATTACAGTAGATTGTTGCCGCCGTCTTTAAAAAAGAGAAGTATAAGAATATGAGCAGTGTGCGCGGAGAGTTCAGCTCTCGCTTCGGATTCATTATGGCTGCAGCGGGATCTGCTGTAGGCCTGGGGAACATTTGGGGTTTCCCCACTCAAACCGCCAGTAATGGTGGTGCCGCTTTTGTATTGATGTATTTGATCCTGGCGTTCTGTCTGGCTTATCCCGCACTGATGGCTGAGCTAGTGATCGGTCGCCATGGTCAGGCCAATGCCGTGTCTTCACTGCAAAAGCTCGGTAACAACCCGATGCAAAAGAAGTTTGCGTTTTTCGTTGGTTTTGGTGGCATCATTTGTGCCGGGCTGATTTTAAGTTTCTACGCCATTGTGGCAGGCTGGATGTTAAGTGCAACCTTTGAGCCCGTTGCCAGCACGGTCGGTGCAACAGGCGCAGCACAGTGGCTTTCAGAGCAATCTCTGCTGAGAGATCTCAGCTTTACGCTTGCCTTTGTCGCCCTGACTATCTCAATCATCAGTAAAGGCGTCGAAAATGGCATAGAAAAGTGGTCCAAGCGTCTTATGCCTGCGTTGCTGCTCATTCTGTTCTCATTAATTGCTTATGTACTGACTCAGGATGGTGCTACAACTGGCTTAAAAGCCTATCTGGTCCCTGACTTTTCCTCATTGCTGGATCCAGCACTGCTAGTAAGCGCGCTCGGCCAGGCTTTCTTCTCTTTGTCGCTGGGTACCAGTGTGATGATCATTTATGGCTCTTACATCAGCAAACAAGAAAATCTCGTATCACTGGGTGCATATGTCACCTTAATCGATGTGTTCATTGCCTTTGTTGCTGGCCTGCTAATCATCCCTGCTATGTATGTGGCACAGGCTCAGGGCGTCGAGATCTTTTCATCAACCGGGCAATTATTGTCAGAAGACACGCTTGTTTTCCAAGTCTTGCCGGCCTTATTTGAAGGCATGGGTGGCGTTGGCGTCTTCGTCGGTTTTGCCTTCTTTGCACTGATGAGCATCGCTGCACTAACCAGCTCCATTTCAATGCTCGAAGCACCGGTGTCCTATGCGGTTGAAAAATTCGCCCTGGCCAGAACGCAGGCAACCTGGATCATTGGTGGAATTATTGCGACAGTGAGCGTAACGATTATTCTCAACTTCTCGACCCTGTTTGGTCTGGTTGTGCAGCTAACCACACAGTTTGGCCAACCCTTGCTTGGCATGCTGTGCTGCATCTTTGTAGGCTGGATCTGGCACCGTCAGAAGCTACTCAAGGAAATCCAGACTGGCCACCCAGAAGTTGCTTCATCGCTGTTCTGGCGCATTTGGCCCTGGTATATCAAGTTTGTTTGTCCGTTGGCCATCGCTCTGGTGTTCATCAATTCCCTGTAATAAAAAGACAAACTCAAATTCACTACAGAGAGGCAACACTGCCTCTCTTTTCATATCCACTATACCTCTACTGGCACACCAGTTTTAGATAATTTATACCAAGTTGCTTAATTAAGCGTTCTATTTTGAGGCGAGAAGATAGAGTCGATAACCAGGCAAAAATTTGTAAACCTATGTCTGAGGTATAAGGTTCTAAATGAGAAATTTTTAACGCCGTTAGCGTCATATTTGCTCCTTCAAATAGAGCAGGTATTAAGTGAAATCAGTATTAGTCGATAAGGATATCCAGGCATTAAAAAAAGCACGCTCGAGGGCGTGCTTTTTTAATGCCTGTTACTGGATACCCTCAATTAAGGGCACCAAAACACGCTAAGCTTCAGCTCTGGGTGATTTAACACCGCACGCAGCGGAATATCGAGCTCGGAGCCTGGCTGCTTAGCTTCTTCATAAACCGCGCGCTTTGCATCCCCACTGATCAACAATACCGCGTGATTAGTATTGGCAATGCCAGCCAAAGTCAGGCTCATACGCTCTGTAATGCTACCCGTTACTTCACTTTGCTTAGCATTGATTGCACACACCAACTCTGAGGTTTGCAATGCTTGCTCTAGCCCCTCTGCATGTGGGAACAAAGAGGCGGTGTGCCCGTCGGGACCCATACCCAAAATGGTGATATCGAATGGCGCTTTTAATTCAGCATAGGCGCCTTCACACTGTGCCTGACCTGCAATGGCCGTTGCCTCAGCATTCTTCATCGTCACAAATGCCGCTTTACTCGCTTCGTTTTGCAATAGTGTTGAGTTTATGAAAGCTTCATTGGACTTGTCATGGTCTGCGTCAACCCAACGCTCATCAACCATGGCGACCGTTACTTTCTCCCAGGGTAAAGATAAATTAGACAGATGCTTGTAGGCAGGTGCAGGAGACGAGCCGCCAGATACCAGCATAGAGGCACGACCATCCACTTCAATCGCCTGACTTAAGGTACTGCTCAACAGCTCAGCCAGCTTTGCTGTCATCGCTTCTTTGCTATCAAAAAACGCTTCGGTCAGTTGTGCCATTATGCTTTTTCTCCTACGTTAAACCAGGCGTGATTATTTTCTTCCAGCAGCTCATCGGCAGCCTCTGGACCCCATGATCCCGCGCGGTAAAGCGAAGGAGTGCCTTTTTCCTGCCAGCGTGCAACAATCGGGTCGATCCACTTCCACGCTTGTCTTACTTCATCACGATGGATAAACAATGCCGGGTTATTCGCCGCTGCATCCAGCATCAGACGCTTGTATGCATCTGAGTGGAAACCTTTGCTGTACTGTTGACTCAACTCAATGTTCAATGTCACTGGCTGCAACTGCATTTCCAGATTATCAAGGCGTTTAGACATCAGCGTAAGCTGAATGCTTTCTTCTGGTTGTAAACGGATCTCAAGGCGGTTTGGCTGAATTGGCCCAACGCTTGGATCGTACACGTTATGAGAAACCGGCTTATATTCAACCACGATTTCTGCACAGCGCTTTTTCATTCGTTTACCCGTTCTCAGGTAAAATGGCACACCAGCCCAGCGCCAGTTATCGATATGTGCTTTAATAGCCACAAACGTTTCTGTCTTACTTGACCCCTCACCAAGCTCTTCCAGGTAACCAGGAACCAGTTTACCGTTCAGATCGCCTGGCACATACTGGCCACGAACGACGTTGTCATCCACATCCTCACCAACCAGGGGGCGTAAGGCTTCAAGCACTTTAAGCTTTTCGGCACGAATGCTATTGGCATTAAGTTTTGACGGGGATTCCATCGCCACCAGACATAGCAACTGCAACAAGTGGTTCTGAACCATATCACGCAGTGCACCGGCCTTATCGTAAAAGCCTGCACGACTTTCAAGGCCTACCGTCTCAGAGATACTGATTTGGATATTGTCGATTGACTTCGCATCCCACAGATTTTCAAACAAGGCGTTCGCAAAACGCAGTGCCATCAGATTCTGAACAGTTTCTTTACCTAAATAGTGGTCAATACGGAAGATTTGATCTTCTTCGAAGAATTGCGCAATTTTCCCGTTAATTTCCTCAGCCGATTTACCGCAATAGCCAATCGGTTTTTCAACAACCACACGAGAATTATCCGTGATCAGGTTCTTTTGTGACAGTAACTCACAACAGGTCCCATACACCGCAGGCGGCAAAGACAAATAAAATACGCGTGATTTTTCTTCCCCATCAGCATCAAGAATGTCTTTCAGTACGTCCCAGTTGTCATCGGCCTCGGTCACATTCACCACCACCGGCACTAAGAACTGGGCAAAGGCCTGCCAGTCTTTTGTGTTAAACTCACCTTCGCTAAGGTGCGATTTAAGTGCTTGCTCTGCCGTGGCGATGTATTGTTCTCTTTGTTCTTGCGCCCGGACGGTAGGGAGTACGCGTGAGCCTTCAGGTAAATTACCTTCTTGATACGCACGATACATTGCAGGTAGTAACTTTCGTAACGCTAAGTCGCCGCCTCCACCAAAAATTACGATATCAAAAGGATTAAGCATAATTATGTCTCACAAGGTTAGGCGCGTCGCAGCTGAGTGCATCACACGCTCGTTAGTTAAAACTGTTTCCAGTCTGCGCTCAGACTAGCAAACTCTGCTTTCTTGCTGGAATTGAATTCGTTTGCACCACACAATGATACCATGGTGTTGTGCCGCAGTGCGGTAAGGGATGGTGATGGCTAGCCCGTCTGATTTCTGTATGTACTTCGTCGTGACGACTACGCCATACATCCCCAGTAAGAGTCTGTTCCGTCACTGCTTGTTGGCTCTGTTAAGCCAGTTTACTCACCTGCCACTTACAGGTTATGACAAGGCAAATAAATTTGAAAAAATGAGCCTTAGGGGCACTGTAATTCCTCTCACAAAAATACAGGCCCTAAGCACTCCAGCGCTACCCGTTCAAAGGTATTCTTTTCATCTGTGCCAGGTTGCAACCGGGCACCCGACAAGCAATTTGCTCATCGGCAATTATCTGTTTTGTTTGTAATACGCGATTAACCCGGCTGTCGAGCTATCGTGTGGATGTTCAACATCATCCTGCGTCAGTTCTGCTTCAATGGCGCTTGCCAGCCCTTTGCCTAGCTCAACACCCCATTGATCAAATGAGCAAACTTCAAGGATGATACCCTGGCAGAATATTTTGTGCTCATACAGCGCAATGAGACGACCAACCGCTTTGGCATCAACTTCGTCCAAAATCATTGACGTTGTAGGCCTGTTTCCTTCATGAATTTTATGTGGCAACAGACGTTCAATTTCTGCTTCTGATTTGCCTTTCGCAGCTAAATCGCTGCGTACCTGCTGCTCATTCACCCCAGCCATCAGGGCTTCAGTTTGGGCGAAAAAGTTAGACAACAAAATGTCGTGATGTTTGGCCACATCGCGCTGTGGTTTAACAGACGCAATAAAATCGGCAGGTACAATGACATTCCCTTGATGCAGGCACTGATAAAATGCATGCTGACCATTGATGCCTGTCATGCCCCAGATAAGCGGTACAGTGGTGTAAGGGACTGTTTGACCTGCAAAGGTAACGTGCTTACCGTTACTTTCCATTTCACCTTGTTGCAAGTAAGCAGGAAGCATATGAAGTGCCTGGTCATAAGGCAAAATGGCTTGCGACTGATAACCCAGGAAACTGGTATTCCAAACGCTCAGCAGCGCCATGATTAATGGAATATTCTGCTCAAATGAAGCATTTTTAAAGTGCTCATCAATTTCGTAAGCGCCTTCTAAAATGGCTTCAAACTTGTCGTAACCCAAATATAGGGCAATAGGTAAACCAATTGCGCTCCACAAAGAGAAGCGTCCGCCTACCCAGTCCCACATGGTAAATACATTTTCATCTGCGATACCAAAAGCACGCGTTTTCTCAAGATTAGTACTTACAGCAACAAAGTGTTTAGCGATTTCGGCTTCGTTTTGAGCAGACTCGAGGAACCAGGCGACAGACGAACGTGCGTTTGTCATGGTCTCTGAGGTGGTAAACGTTTTCGATGAGATCACAAACAAGGTGGTTTCCGGAGAGACCTTATCTAATACATGTGCAAGCTGAACACCATCAACATTAGAAACATAATGTACGTTGAGGGTGTCGTCTGCATAGGAGCTCAGTGCTTCTGTTACCATCTGCGGGCCCAGGTTAGACCCCCCCACGCCGATGGCGACAACATCTTTCACTGCTTTGCCTGTATAACCCAGCCAGTCGCCACTGCGCACTTTGTGACTGAATACTTTAAGCTTTTCAAGCTCTGCATTAACCTGGTCCATGACGTTTTCGCCATCTACATAAATCGGTGTATTACCACGGTTACGCAAAGCGACATGTAACACCGCTCGGTCTTCGGTGATATTGATTTTTTCACCAGCAAACAACTTGTCGCGCCACTGAGCCAAATCACATTGTTCAGCGAGGTTAATCAGCTGTGCGAATGTGTCTTTGTCGATGAGTTGCTTAGAAAAGTCAAACAACAAACCCGGGATCTGACGAGAAAACAGGTCAAATCTCGTTGCATCTTGCTCAAACAAAGATTTTAAATGTTGTGTCTTCAGTTGTTCTGATGCTGTTGTTAAAGCCTGCCAACTCGATAGTTGTGTACGGCAACTCATATTAATTCCCCTAGTGACGATGCGTTTTCAAAACAATAAAAATTGTATTTATCACAAGTGTTAAACGGTGTATTGCGTTAAACATAAGTTAAAATGACAACGCTGTCAAATAGCTAGTTCTCAATTTTACATTGCGCATAATACCCCAATTTTGACTTTTTGACACCGGTATCATTAATTTATTTGGTAGAATTTTTGCTGCTAATTTAAGAGCAAATTGGATAGACTAGAAACAACAAATGATCATTTTATGAAATCAAGGCACGGACTATACCGAGTGAAAACCTGAGTGCTAGTCATCAGGAATGCGCAATGATCGCGCTATAAAGTGCATGGTTAAGCACTTGTACACAATATAGTACCACCTTCTCTCACAGAAGAAAAACAAGATGAAAGTAACCATCAACGATGTAGCAAAACATGCAGGCGTGTCGATGAAAACCGTATCGCGCGTGATTAACAAGGAACCATCGGTACGCAAAAAAACCTATGATCAGGTAATGCAAGCCGTAAAAGAGCTCAATTATCAACCCAATACTGCCGCACGTAACCTGGCAGGCACGTCATCGTTTGCCATAGGATTGGTTTATGACAACCCAAACGCCTACTACATCATAGATATGCAAAACGGGGTACTTTCGCGCTGTAAAGAGGAAGGCTATGAGCTAGTGATCCACCCTTGCAATGCACAGCAAAAAGATATGCAGGCTGAAATCGCAACAATGATTAAACGCTCTCGACTTGCAGGCCTGGTTCTGACTCCCCCACTATCTGAGCAACAACCCATTATTGATATGCTGGATGAGCTCGGGGTCAGCTATGTACGACTCTTGTCGGGCCATAATGAAGACGCAGAAGAAAAATCGAAAAACTGTATCTATGTAGACGATTTTGCAGCCGCTTATGAAATTACAGAGCACCTGCTTTCGCTCGGACACAAACACATTGCGTTTGTTTGCGGTGATGAAGAACACAAATCAACCACAGAGCGCCTGGCAGGCTATAAGCAAGCGCTGGCAGATCATCAAATCGCCTTTAATGAAGACTTCATACACAAGGGCACTTACTCATTCGAATCCGGTGTAAAGGGTGCTAAAGCGCTACTTGAAGATGGTAATCCGAATAAGATCACCGCAATCTTAGGCGGTAACGATGAGGTGGCAGCTGGTGCGTTATTTGCAGCTCGCCTAATGAACATTGAGATCCCGGCGCAACTTTCTATCTCCGGGTTCGAGGACTCCCCGTTCTCGCGTCAGACCTGGCCAAAGCTTACCACGGCACATCAGGCTAATGATGTGATTTCCGAACATGCAGCAAGGCTACTTTTCTCTAAAACCCGTGGCAGTCGAAATCAGGACAAAGACATCACCACCACTTTTACGCCTAATATGGTAGTACGGGAAAGTACAGGTCCGGCGCCACAATAAACACTTAGCCCCGGCATGACCGGGGCTTCAGCGCGCTAATTTAACGCCAATCCACCTGCCAGGTTCGCGACCCGATCAAACCCCAGCATTGCCAGTGTATTACCAGCCTGCATCGAACGATTGCCGGTGCGACACACCAACAGATAATGCTGCGATGAGTCAAGTGCCCCATTACGCAATACATCCGTCATTCTGCTTAGAGGAATATTCAGTACCCGACCAACCGCCAGATTGCCAAACAACTCAGTGATCCCCCGACGTGATACATCGGACTCATACGGTTCCCGGCAATCAATGATCATTCCCTCATGACATTGCAACCACTCTTCTGCGGCAGATCTGTTTAGCGCTTTCACCGCGGGCACAGCCGAGTCCATCAACGCTCCCAGGAATCGCTCTCTGAATGTGCTGGAGTCGCTGTCCATACTGGCTTTTTGCTCAATAAACTCATCGGTTGAACAGGCACCATTAAGCAGGCGACCCAGTAACGGGCTAACCTGTACTTGTGCATGCCAGTTAATTGCAAAGCACTGTTGATAGTCCAGTGCACTACAGATCAAACTATTGTCATCCAGTATTTCATTGAGGCGTAATAGCGTTTCAGCCATAGAAGCCGCACATGCTGTCTCTCCCTGGCTATCACCAAGCCCCTGGGGCAGTAACAGCTTTCCGGCAAAACAGGCAGACACATCATCGCCCTGCATCAATAAATAACAACGATTTTCCGACTCTTTCTCAGCGCCCGGCAGTTGGATCAGCGACTCTTGCAATAAACCATGTGTGCCGTCCACAGGCCAGCCAAAGTCATCGACTACTTTATTATCAATCAGGTTATGAGATAACAAATTCACCGCATCGCTTGCCGGTTCACTCAGATGTGTTTTCAATAGTGCCCTGCAGCCCAGCCCCTGCTTATCCAGCAAGCGTTGTAAACGAGGAACTAGCTCAGGTACAGGGTCCACAATGATAGCCTGTTTATCGGCCGTCACGTACAGCCAACAGCAGGCTCCCTGATGACGTAGCTGAGTTAAGCCAACTGCGCAAGCTTCCTGCTCCGGTGCCGTGCTGTCTGAGACCACCAAACAGTTGTTTTCCAGGATCGGCTGAAGACTTGTCAATGCTTCACATGCCTTGCGGATCTGTGCTTCACTATCGGCCGGTCCAAACGACAGACGAATGGCATTTTCACTTTGCCAGTCCGGGACATTCATTGCATCAAGTACAAAGCTGCGACTTGAGCCTGAACTACAGGCAGATCCTCCGCTGACACGGATCCCCGCAGCATCCAGCAGATCAATGACTTCTTTATTAGTCAGGTGATCCACCGAGAAGTTAAGCGTTGTTGGTACAGACAGCGCAAAATCATGATGAAAAGTGACCTGCTTAAAAGTCGTTTCAATGGCTTCAGCTAACATGCTGCGGTGTTTTTCAAGCTGTTCAACCGGATTAAAAGGAGAGTTTTCTTTATCCAGCAGCATATCAAAGAGCGTACTGAGTGCGGCAATACCTGGAATATTTTCCGTGCCTGAACGCATCCCCGATTCCTGACCGCCGCCCGCAATAAAGGGCGTGTATGGACTGCCACTGCGAATATACAAAAAGCCGATGCCTTTTGGTGCATAGAGCTTGTGGCCGGAAAACGGCGCATAATCTATTGTGGTTTGTGACAATTGCAGCGGCAACTTACCCAAGGCCTGAACACAGTCGACCATCCAGGCAGTTTTCGCATTACCTTCACGGATCACTTGCTCAAGTCTGAGTAAGTCTTGCTTAATACCTGTTTCATTGTTAGCTGCCATAGTGCAGACCATCACTGCCTGTTCAACATGCTCTGCAATAAAGTCCAGATCCAGTATCCCTTTCGAGTCTACGGGTATTTCCAGGATTTGTGCATCCAGACCAAGTAATCGATTCCAGTGCTTTAAGGTATTCGGCACCGCTTTATGTTCCGTTGCGCCGTACATAAGAACTGGCTTTTCGTAAACCTCTTCGGCACGCTGAACATAATCACTCAGAGCTGAAACGATGGCCGTTTGGATCCCTTCTGTTGCACCCGAGGTAAAAAGCAGCTCTCCACTAGTCGCCCCAATCACCTCTCGACCTTTATTTCGGGCCTCTTCCATCAAGTGCTTGGCCTGCACGCCCGTAATGTGCGCACTCGAAGGGTTACCAAAACACACTTGCATGGTATGCACCACGACTTTTGCAATCTCGGGTAATACCGGCGTAGTGGCATTGGCATCGAGGTAGATTAATTGGTCTTGTTCAGACTGGATCACACGGCGCTCCTTTATAACAATATAGAATATCTTATTCCATTCTACACAAAAGGCACAGCAAGCATAATAATCATTTGCTGTATAAATGAAGATCGTTATTCCAAAATGGTACAAGATAACATTGGGGGAGACATGAAAGAACGAGGTGACGCAGGCACGCCACCTGTTATAGATTATTTAGCCTCAGATGCGAGGTATTCCTGTTGCTGTGTTGACCAGGCATTGAGCAGGGCTTTGACTAAAGAGGCCAGCGGAATGGCAAAAAAGACCCCCCAGAACCCCCACAAGCCGCCAAAAAACAGGACAGCGACGATAATGTACACCGGATTCAGGTCTACTGCTTCAGAAAACAGCAAGGGCACCAACACGTTGCCATCCAAAGCCTGGATCACGCCATAAACCACCAATACCGTCCAGAACTCTGGCGCAACACCAAACTGAAATAACGCCACGGCAGCCACAGGCAAAGTCACCACTGCAGCACCAATGAAGGGGATCAACACCGAGAAGCCCACCAAGGTGCCAAGTAAGGCGGCATAACGTAAATCCAACACCGTGAAGGCAATAAAACTGGATAACCCGACAATCACAATTTCAATCACTTTACCCCGAATGTAGTTCATGATCTGATGGTCCATTTCTTCCCAAACCTGATTGATCAGGCGTCTTTCTTTTGGCACCAGCTGCAACAACCCCGCTGTGAGTTGGGTTTTATCTTTCAACATGAAAAACACTAACAAAGGCACCAGAACTAAGTAGATAAGCCAGGCGACGACATCTTTTATAGATGTCAGAGAGGCAGAGACCACCTGTTGGCCAAAATCAAACAACTTGGTTTCCACTGCTCCCACCAGGTTTTGAACCTGCTCTGTCGATATCAGATTCGGGTAATTGTCGGGTAAATGAAGCAGATAATATTTGCCTTCTTCAATCATGGTCGGGGCTTCTTGCACCAAGTTGCTGGTTTGCGCCCACAGCACGGGCAAAATACCAAACATCAGTGCCAGCATGACACTCACAAAGACCAGCATCACGATATTAGTGGCCATCTGCCGGCTGGGCACCACCCGTTGCAGGTGCGTTACGGGCCAATCCAGCAAATAGGCTATAACTATGGCAACTAATACGGGAATAATGAATGTCCCAAAAAAGTATAACAGTGCAGCCATCGCCAGCAGCATCAGCAGTAAGGTCACAGAGTTGGGATCTGAGAACTTGGCCCGATACCAGGATTTAATGAGTTCAATCATCTATACACTCCACTTGTATAAAAAATGGTTCTGACTGTTGATTATGCTGAAATACCATATCTTGATTGTTTAAATAGCGCATTACATCTCGCAAGTCTTGTTCTTTTGTATAAAAAAAGCGCACCGCTTTTGCTTTGGTTTTCGCTTGTTTAAGCTGCCACTTAAACTGGACAAAAAGCTGTGGACACTGAAACGGTCGCAAATCACATTCAATCACGCTGTTTTGAGCCTTATTTAATTCTACTTTCAACCTGTTACAACTCTTAGCCTGTACCAGAACACGGCTCAGGTTTACTCTGTGGGCAAACCGTATAGCCTGAACCCGGTCAATGCGTTATCCTTATAAAAGAGATAGTGATTTTTCGGATTTTCACATGCCTGGTGTAAACAACAAGGCGCGTTTGCCTGACAACCCAACCTTAAAAGAAATAAACTGGTTTAAAAAACAAATTAACTGGGGTGAGTTGCCACCATTTTATCACCTTGTCGCCTCTTCAGTTAGTGAAGGCGAAGGTATTTTTCAACATGGATTTGATCACGCCGTTAAGCGCCTGCTCGACAAGCGCAACTGGAATTTATCTCTGCTTGGCGGATATGAGGACAGCAACGGTATCATCCACTGCGAGAAGGCACCGGCCTTGGCGCTTCATCAAGTGTTTACTGATCGTGGTTTTGAGTTATGGGCTTACCCCATCGCCAAGGGCGTTAAAGTAGATCGTTATCTGAAAGACAATAAATATCTTGAGTTTAACGTCTGGGACCCACATACCATGAAAGTACTGCTGCGGTTTAACCAGCTCCATAAATTTATCGCATTTTATTTCGACAGAGGTGACACCGCAGACAAAGCCCTGATTTTGCATGCACACAAAGTGGTCTATAAAACATTAAACATGCTGCAAAGAGAATTGAACGTTATCAAGGTTGATGGGGTCTCAATTAAAGATTTTTATATGTTGTGCGAAAAAGATGCCCGTGCATGTAGCGATGAAATAGACATCGCCAAGATCATGCTGGGTGACGAAATGAATAAGGACTAGAATGCAGTTAAAAAAGCTGTTTCAGGCATCTCTATGTGCCCTGGCTTTGAGTATGTCAATCCCGGGCCAGGCTCAGTCAACACTTAAACTGCCCGACTTGGGCACATCCGCAGTCCAAGTGTTGCCCATAGACAAAGAACAAGCCATCGGCGAAATTATGATGATGCAGATCCGCTCAGGATCTAAATTGGTACAGGATCCGGTGCTCGATGAGTATTTATCAACACTCGGCAATAAGTTAGTTGCCAATGCTAACGATGTACGCTTTCCTTTTTCCTTCTTTTGGATTGATAACAAAGACATTAACGCGTTTGCCTTTTATGGCGGTCACGTTGGCGTACACACGGGCTTGATGGCACAGGCCGATAACGAAAGTCAGTTTGCATCTGTACTGGGCCACGAAATTGCCCACGTAACCCAGCGTCATTTGGCGCGCAGGATCCAGCAAGCCAAAGACAATAGTGCTCTGACCATTGCGGGTATGATCACAGGTATTCTGGCAACTGTAATCGCCCCGGATGCAGGCATGGCTATCCTGTCGGCCAGTTCAACGCAATCAGCACTGAGTCAGCTTACTCACAGCCGTAAAGCCGAACAGGAAGCCGACCGCTTCGGTATGCAGACCTTGTACAGCGCAGGGTTCGATCCACATGCATCCAGCGAGTTCCTGAGTAAACTGGCAGCCCAGGTGCGTTTTAAAAATAAAGCACCGGTGTTTTTAATGTCTCACCCACTACCCGACTCTCGGGTATCAGACGTCCGTTTGCGTGCTCAACAATACGAACAACGCTATGTACCCAGAAGTCCTCAATTCCAGTTGGCCAAGAGCCGGGTTATTGCCAGATACCAACTCGA
This sequence comes from Pseudoalteromonas sp. PPB1, assembly GCF_015356275.1. Taxonomy (NCBI): domain Bacteria; kingdom Pseudomonadati; phylum Pseudomonadota; class Gammaproteobacteria; order Alteromonadales; family Pseudoalteromonadaceae; genus Pseudoalteromonas; species Pseudoalteromonas sp. PPB1. Next base: position 88,207 of record NZ_JACEQV010000002.1, read on the forward strand.
TAGCGAATCAGCACAGGCGTACTTTGAGCAGGCACTGAAGCGTTCATCAGAACTGGACAAAAGCGCCCTGGAATATGGCCTGGCTATTACTTTCCTGGATCAGGAAAAACTGGATAAAGCCCAAACGGTAATGGACAAATTACTCCGTGCTGACCCCAATAACTTGTTTTATCTGGACGTGTACACCGATCTGTTACTGGCGAAGAAAGATTACGCAGGGATCACTAAGTTACTGGGTGAAAAACATCAACTCAGACCGAATAACCAGGTGATCACGCTAAACTATGCCAATGCAGCAATAAAAGGTGAGCAATATGATCTGGCTGAGCAACTACTGAAGGTCTTTTTGCTGGAAAAGCCAGATCATGTTTTGGCAAGACAACTGCTCACAGACACCTACAAAAAGATGGATGCCAAAGCCGACTACCATGAAAGTCAGGCCAGTTTGCTCAGCCATTACGGGGCCTTTATGCGCGCTGCGGACGAAATTCAAAAAGCGCTCAACCACGTGGAAAAGGAAGAAACCATACGTCGCCTGCGCTTAAAAGCACTACTGACGCAATATCGTGATATGCAAAAAGAACTCGCCAAGCTTTAATTTACCTGCTGTACCATGAACACTGTCGTTTTGCTCGGGCGTTCATGGTGCGGCTATCTGTCTACCCTCCTAAACTTCCTGCCGCGCCGCCCGGGTATACGCCGCTACTTAGCCGGAAAAACATAGGCAGGGCTTACAGGATACGATACAATTTGCGCCAAATTAGATAAGTACCATTACCGTAAAGGATCTTGTATGTCTGTTACGATTTATCACAACCCTCGTTGTTCAAAATCTCGCGAAACGCTGGCTCTGCTGGAATCTCGTGATATTCAGCCTGACGTCGTCGAATACCTGAAAACCCCCATCGATTCGGACACGCTAAGTGCACTATTACAAAAGTTGGGTTTTACCTCTGCTCACCAGCTGGTGCGCAGCAAAGAAACACTCTACAAAGAACTGAACCTGAGCAAAGACAGCGACGAAGCGCATTTGCGTCAGGCAATGCTGGAAAACCCAAAACTCATCGAGAGACCTATCGTAGTTAAAGGTGATAAAGCCGCCATTGGCCGCCCACCTGAATCAGTACTGGATATCCTGTAAACCTATGCCTGAGATCTTAGTTTTATATCATTCAAGCCATGGCTCGGTTGCAGCAATGGCACATGAAATTGCAGAAACACTGGAGTTTCACGGCGCCCAAGTCAGACTTCGTACCTTTGTTGCGAGAGAAGCCCATGACATTGTGGTATCAAAGCAAGATCTCATTGACTGCGATGCGCTCGCATTTGGCACGCCCACACGCTTTGGCATGATGGCGTCGCAAGCCAAAACATTCTGGGAAACGACCAGTGATATTTGGCTCAAAGGCCAGCTTATCGACAAACCTGCATGTGTTTTCTCCTCGTCCAGCAGTATGCATGGGGGCAACGAAGCGACCCTGCTTAATCTGTCTTTGCCGCTGTTACACCACGGTATGCTGCTGATGGGTGTACCCTATGATGTACCTGAACTACTCTCTACCACCAGTGGTGGTACACCTTATGGCGCAACCCATGTGGCAGGCATGGACAACAGCTGTGAGTTAAGCGATACAGAGATAAAAATCTGCCGTGCACTTGCAAAGCGACTGTATACCATTAGCAATAAATTATCATGAGTCAGATCCCTAAAAAAACCGTCACAAAACGCTTTCAGGCCTCAGCCCTTATTGGCTACGTGGGCTTGTTAATTCTTATGCCTTTATGGTTATTTGTGTTGGCACCCCGTGAGGGCTACAGCACAGGTTTCGTGTTTGCGGTATATATTTTACCCCTGTTGTTGCCACTTAAAGGCATTATTCAGGATAAGCCGTATACCTATGCCTGGGCCAACTTCATTGTGTTGATCTACTTCACACATGGACTGACGCTACTTTGGGTGTCTCCGCAGGAAATGCTGCTGATTTTACTTGAGCTCTTTTTTGCCACCTGTATGTTTATTGGCTGTACCTATTACGCTAGACACCGAGGTCAGGAGCTGGGGTTGAAGATCCGTAAGCTAAAACAGGATTTAGCAGATGAGAAAGCGGCTTACGAGCAAGATAGCCCTAAGGACGAAGACAAGTAACGCAATCAGGCCATGCGCGTCAGCACAGCGGCCTGAACTTTAACTGCTAATTAGATAATGGGCGTCCACCAGTGATTTTATTGGCACGCCCTTCTTCTTTGGCTTTTTCAGCCCGACGACGGCGCGCTTCTTTTGGATCGGCGATAAGTGGGCGATATACCTCAATCCGATCGCCAGCTCGTACCACATGATTCAGCTTAACCGTTCTGTTCCACACACCCAGGCTCAGGTTCGTCGGGTCAATTTCAGGGCATCGTTCCAAAATACCACTTTGTAAAACCACTTGTTCCACCGAGGTTCCCTCTGCAACGTCGACACTGAGCGTAGTGGCCTTATCGGGCAACGCAAATACCACTTCAACCTGGATCATGAGCGTACTCCGTATACAATTTTGGCTCGCTGTGTAAAGGCAGAGACCATGTTCTTTGCCACTTCATTAAAGATACGGCCAAATGCCAGCTCAACTAGCTTATTAGCAAATTCAAACTCTAGCTTTAAACAGACTTTACACGCCTGCTCATCCAATTCGACAAACTCCCAATATCCGTGCAATGATTTAAACGGACCATCAACGAGCTGCATTCTAACCCGGTTACCTTCGTACTGATTCTTAGTCGTAAACCATTTTGTCAAACCAGCCTTAGAGATTTCAAGGCTTGCAGTCATACCCTGATCTGAAGTATCTATCACCCGCGCCCCGGAACAATGCGGCAAAAAAGCGGGATAAGCGTCAACATCATTGACCAAGTTAAACATCTCTTGTGTGCTGTACATCACTAACGCACTTTTTTCTACTTGTGGCATACGCTCTCCAAACTCTAACAAGGCGATTTTACCAAGGTTTTCAAGATTTATCTTGTTTGTGACAGGCGACTGCGCGAAAATAGCCACAATTTTTGATCCGCGCCGATATACAAGGTAGACTAAGCCATTATGGCAAAGAAAAAACCAAACAAATCAAATAGCAATACCATAGCGCTAAATAAAAAGGCGCGTCATGAGTATTTTTTACACGACAAGTTCGAAGCGGGTATTGAGCTTCAGGGGTGGGAAGTTAAAAGCATTCGCTCTGGCAAGGTCAATATCACAGATACTTATATTCACCTGAAAGACGGCGAAGCCTACCTGCTTGCCAGTCAGATCCAACCACTTAATAGCGCATCCACACATGTTATATGCGACCCAATGCGCTACCGTAAGTTGCTACTTAAAAAGCGCGAAATAGACCGGCTGATCGGTGCAACTGAGCGTGATGGCTTCTCATTAGTCGCCACTGCCATGTACTGGAAGAAGTGCTGGGTGAAACTTGAGTTCCACCTTGCCAAAGGTAAGAAAATGCATGATAAACGGGCCGACATCAAAGACAGAGACTGGTCTCGTGATAAAGAGCGCCTGATGAAACATAAAGCCTAATACCAAGACACATAAAAAAACCGCCTTTCGGCGGTTTTTTATTCCTCAATGACAAAGGCCATTAAGCTTTATACTTTTGCATAACCAAGGTCGCGTTAGTACCACCAAAACCAAAACTGTTCGACATGACAGTATTCAGTTCTTGCTCACGCATTTCAGTGACAATATCCAGACCTTGTGCCTGCTCATCCAGCTCGTCAATGTTGATAGACGGTGCGATGAAGTTGTTTTCCAGCATCAGCAATGAGTAGATAGCTTCATGAACGCCTGCAGCACCCAATGCGTGACCTGTCATTGCTTTAGTTGCACTAATCGCAGGGGAATTATCACCAAATAATTCCTGAATAGCGCCCAGCTCTTTCACATCACCAACTGGTGTAGACGTACCATGTGTGTTCAGGTAATCGATTGGGCCGTCGAGATCTTGCATCGCCTGCTTCATACATCTCACAGCACCTTCACCAGACGGCGCAACCATGTCATAACCATCAGACGTCGCACCGTATCCTACAATCTCTGCATAGATGTGTGCGCCACGTGCCAGTGCATGCTCAAGCTCTTCAACGACCACAATACCGCCACCGCCAGAGATAACGAAACCATCACGGTTTGCATCATATGTACGAGAAGCCGTTTCTGGCGCTTCATTGTACTTGGTTGACAAGGCACCCATAGCGTCGAATTCCATTGCCAGAGTCCAGTGTAGCTCCTCACCACCACCAGCAAAGATCACGTCCTGCTTGCCCAGTTGGATCTGCTCAACAGCGTTGCCGATACAATGTGCGGAAGTCGCACAGGCAGAACTAATTGAATAGTTTACACCTTTGATTTTAAAAGGTGTTGCCAGACAAGCTGAAGCTGTACTTGCCATCGTGCGCGGTACCATGTAAGGACCTACACGCTTTACGCCTTTCTCACGCAGAATGTCCGCGGCTTCAACCTGATATTTAGATGAACCACCACCTGAACCAACGATCAGACCAGTACGCTCATGTGAAACTTGCTCAGGTGCCAAACCTGAATCTTCAATCGCCTGTGCCATTGAAATATAAGAAAATGCAGCTGCGTCGCCCATAAAGCGATGTGCTTTACGGTCAACCAGAGACTTCACGTCAATATCCAGCTTGCCTGATACCTGGCTGCGCAGATTTACGTCTGCGAACTCTTGGTTAAAAGCGATACCACTTTTACCCGCTTTCAAAGACTCTAGTACTTCTTGCTTGTTGTTACCGATGCTTGACACTACACCGATACCCGTAATAACGGCTCTTCTCATGGGTAATTCCCTTAGGACTTTTTAAATTTACGCGTATTCTACGCTGAAACCAGGCACCAAGTGGTCAGCTTTCCAGCGTACACACGTACTCTGAACTGATATTTGTTAAAATGCAACGGACGAACGCAAATAAAATCCGTAAAATAGACACCAATTTAGTAGCGAACTTTTATACACACTATGATACGCAACGCCCAGATACACTTTAACGACGCAGGAACACCAGTCGCAGACAGCTTTGACGATGTCTACTTTTCAAATGATGATGGCCAGGCTGAGTCCGACTATGTTTTTTATTCGCAAAATAAGCTCAATACCCGTTTACTGAGCCATGACCGCAGCCACTTTGTGGTTGCAGAAACCGGATTTGGCACCGGCCTGAATTTTCTTAATACCTGGGCTCAATTTCAACGACTAAAAACACAGCGTAACGTTCAGCGTCTTTATTTTATTTCATTCGAAAAATACCCGATTAAGATTGAAGATTTAAGACAAGCCTTAAAAGCATGGCCGGATCTGTCAGAACAAGCCGAACAACTCTGCGCCCAATACCCAGATGCCGTTGAAGGCTGTCATCGTCTTGAATTTGATGATGGGCAGGTGATCCTGGATCTGTGGTTTGGCGATGTGCATGATTCCTTGCCGAAACTGTCTTATGGGCCACAGGGCTTGGTTGATGCCTGGTACCTGGACGGCTTTGCTCCGAGTAAAAACCCGGACATGTGGCAACAATCCCTGTTTGATGCCATGGCGGCTCTGAGCCGAGACAACGCCACATTTGCCACTTTCACCGCAGCGGGTTTTGTCCGCAGAGGCTTGCAGCAGGCAGGCTTCAACTGCCAAAAAGTGAAAGGCTACGGTCGTAAGCGGGAAATGGTAATTGGTCAGTTTGAGGCAGCCAACACGCAAGCAACTAACCCACAATATTATCGTCATTCACCGCGTACACTACACAAAGTTGCTATCATAGGCGGCGGCATAAGCGCAGCCTGTTTGAGCTACCATCTTGCCAAACGTGATATCAACACAACTTTATTCTGCAAAGATGATACGCTGGCCAGCGGCGCATCGCATAATCGTCAGGGTGCCGTGTACCCCAACCTGCAAGCCCAGTACAGCACCACCAGCGAGTTGTATGGGTTGAGCTTTTTATACGCGCGCCGCTTTTATCAACACATTGAAGCATTGGGTTTTGACTATGACCACGACTGGTGTGGCGTACTCTTGCAAAGTGTGACGGATGGTAAGCGCACACAGCATCAAAAAATCGCCGCCAGTGACTTATTTCCCAAATCTCTGATACGTCCGGTCTCTGTGGCAGAAGCGCAAGCGCTGGCTAATATTGATACTCCGTTCGAGGGACTCTTTATTGAACAGGCAGGCTGGGTAAGTCCACCTCAGCTCACAGCAGCAGTTTTTAATGCAGCCCAGTCCAAGTGTCAAAGCCAGCAACACTTAAATACAGATGTGAGCGCGCTAGAAAAGCGTGAGGATGGCTGGTATTTACAAATCAACAAGCAGTGGCAAGGCCCGTTTTCAGATGTCTTCGTCTGTGGTGGTGAACACAGTGATATGTTCGCACAAACTCAGCACTTAGGGCTGCACGGTGTGCGCGGCCAGGTTTCACATATCCAGGCAGGGGAAGCTTCCTCCAAACTCACTACCGTGTTATGCCATAAAGGGTACTTTACGCCCAGTATAGCGGGTGAACATTGCATGGGTGCGACCTTTGAAAAATACAGTAAAGGCCGAGAAGTGACCGAGCAGGATAACCTAACCAACCGCGCTCAGTTACAGGGCTTTTATGCAGATACTGAGTTTGATCAAAGCCTTGGGGAAATCACAGGTGCAAAAGCAGCTGTACGTTGCTGTTTTAACGACCACTTTCCGATGGTAGGCCAGGTGCCGGATCCTGACAGCCTGTGCAGTGCGTTTGCAAACCTGCGCCGGGGCAAACACGATGACTTTGAGCCGTTAACTGAGTCTCATGAGGGATTACATGTGGTGACCGGGTTTGGTGCCAGAGGACTATGCAGCGCCCCTTTAGTGACAGAGCACCTGGTTGCGGCGCTGTGTGACGAGCCCCGCCCGTTTAGCGAGCGGATCAATCAGGCATTGCATCCTGCCCGCTTTGTGGTCCGGGACTTAATCAGGAATAAGATCTAACCCGAAACTGCCACTTTGCAGCGGCGCGCCTGAAAAGCGCGCCTGGCTGTTACGGTTTCGAGATCTGAATAATGACCCGACGGTTTTTATCCCGACCAATCGGCGTGTCGTTTGGTGCAACGTGACGCTTTTCGCCAAATCCATCAGTGACAATTTTATCTTCGGGTATGCCTTTTGACGCCATGTAGGTTTTTATCGCCTCAGCCCGTTTTTTCGACATAGCCATATTAACCGAGCGGCCACCATAGCTATCCGTGTACGCCGAAATGTAAATGGATTCAATTTGCGGGTCGTTATTCAGATATTCTCCGATCATATCCAAACGTTTTCGTGATGACTTGGTCAGCTCACTGCTGTTGAACTTGTAGTTCATCACCGTAAATGCGATGTCTTCAAAGCTGTAGGGCAGCAAATTATCGCGACACTGCAAAAATTCCCAATAGGCATTTTTAAAGTTCACTGACGAAAGTGCTACAGAGATCTGATCATGCTGGTTTTGCCAGTCCTGATAATAAAAAGTAGGATAATAGCCCTTCTCTAACTCAGTCAGCATCTCCCAGCTAATGGCATTGGTGAGTTCCCCATCAAATTTCTTCAACAGCTTCATCTGGCCCATAACTCTGGCTGGCATTCCGGCTCGCCACGCCGGTGGCACCGACTCCAGACCTGCAAAATCGTAACTCTCGGGCCTGACCACCATATCCAGATTAAAGGTAAGATCTTTGTTTTTACTCGCCGTAGCCTGGAATATCGCTTCACCATAATAAGGGACTTCATGTGACAAGGCACAAGACAACCGCGTTGTCCTGTCAACAAACCATTGGGAGCTGTCTGCTGTGGCAGAGTATTGCCGCATTGCACCGTGCGCCTGAAGTGTCAGGATACTCAGTGTGGTAGCAATAATCAGGTTCGCTTTAAACTTCACGCTCTTACTCCGCTTTAAACAAAAATATCGAACTGGACGAACAGATTGATTGGCCATCGCAATCGTCAGGTAACGCCTCACCGATAGTTAAAGCAATAATCATGCCTTTAAAAGCGGATTCTGACGGCAAAGTTCTGACGCCTGCATCTCTTCACATCTACCTTGCTCTGTGTGCAGGAAGCACGCCACTAAATTCGCATCTTTATCTCTGATCAGTATAATAGGCCGCTCAATTTAGTAAACCAAGCAGATTATGGCAGAACAAGAGCAAACCCTATTCGCAAAGCGCTTCCGCGGCTTCTTTCCGGTCGTCATTGACGTAGAAACCGCAGGCTTTAATAAAGACACCGACGCACTGCTGGAAATTGCTGTCAGCATGCTCAAGATGGATGAACAGGGCCTGCTCAGCCTAGACCACACGGTACACTTTCATGTGGCGCCATTTGAAGGTGCCAATATCGAGCAGTCGGCGATTGAGTTTAATGGCATTGATCCCTTCAGCGCGCTCCGAGGCGCGGTTGATGAGGAAGAAGCCATCAAAGAGATCTGTAAAGCGGTACGTAAAGCCCAAAAAGCCGCTGGATGCCAGCGCTCTGTGGTGGTCGCGCACAATGCGGCGTTTGACCATGGCTTTTTAAACGCAGCCATTGAACGTTGTAAAATCAAGCGTACCCCGTTTCATCCATTTGTGAGCTTTGATACCACCTCACTGGCCGGACTAGCACTGGGTCAGACCGTACTGGCTAAAGCCTGTCGCACTGCGGGGATTGAGTTTGACAACAGTCAGGCACATTCAGCCCTGTATGATACCGAACGCACCGCTGAGCTATTCTGCCATATCGTTAATAAATGGCAGGCTTTGGGCGGCTGGCCTCTGCCAGACGTTGAGGATGAGAGCGACGAAGGGTCAGAGTAGCTCGCTACTTTTGGATACGCGATACCGCACACCGAGGTATCGCGACGCAGTTACTGAGTGGCGAATTCCTGGGTGATTTTACCCTCGTCCAGCAGGACCGAGTGAGGCGGATAGATCCGTGAAAACGATTTACTGTCTCTGGCAATGGTCAACTCTATTCCCGGATGCATCAATTCATTGACCTTAATCCGGCTAAGCTTTAATAGTCGCGCCAGCTTTTGCTGTACCAGCTTCATATTTCTTTGATTACGTGCGTAATGTTTACTGAGCTGTTGTTCATTCTGAGCCAGCTTACTGAGATAAGCATCGCGTTTATTAGAGGCAGGCGCCTTTTGGGCTTTGATCTGTGCACGTTTCAGGGCAAGGGTTTTATCTGTGAGGCGTTTTTCGAGGTCTTTAAATTCTTGTTGTTTTTGCTTTAGCATATGCCAGTCCTGGGCCAGCGCAATCCGCGTTCGTGTCCCCGACGGAGCCCCTACTTCGCCTGCTTCTATACGCATAGCATCATAAACTGTGCCACCGATCAACTTACCTCGCGGCGTATCGCCTTTTCCTACCCGGATCATTCGCTTGGCTCTGAGGTCACAATGTAAAACCTGGCGCTCAATCAGCAGATCCTGTTCAGATTCTATATGACAATATTGAGCATAGCCGATAGAAACCGTACGCTTTGCCTTGATACAACAACTGAAATCTTCGCCTTCATCACGCTTACGACCAATCACACCCAGCATCACGGTAACAGCACCATTGCTTTCAAGTTGGGCAGACTCAACAAACCCAATCACGGTAATATCTCCGGACGCTTTGATTTTCATACCATCTTTAACATCACCGCTGACGATCACACTGCCGTCAAATTCAATATGACCTGTGGTGACATCAACCTGATCGTAACACAACACATCGTCAACGCGGATCCCACGCGGAATAGCAACAGGTACACCTTTGGCGTCCGCAATAAGCAGATTAGGATCATCTGGTGAGATTTTAGTACCTTCGGGTACTTCCAGCGCAAAGTCTTTGCCTGGCTTGGGCTCAAGCACATCACCAAACACAGAGTAGCCCTCTTCACCCGGTGTGGGCGGGATGCGCTTCATAAGAGGACTGCCCGGACTCACAGTAATGATGGCACCCAGGTCACGCATATCAACTTTGCCGCCATCTTTTTGTTGCGGACTCAGCACTCTGTCTTGCGCTGTCATGCACAAACGGACAAATCGGGCGTCGGTGCCATCTTTAGCGCGTTGACCATGGGCAACGATACCACTGTAAACACTGCCCGGAGACTGCTCAAACTGCTGACCTAAAAAGGTGTCCAAGGCCTGCTTACTGATACCACGCTTAACCCCTGCTGATTTAAGAGCTTCACGGGCTTGATCCATGGTGACCATTTTACCGCCGCGTGCCGTTGTCAGGCGTGCTTCAGCCATCATGTTATTTTCGTCAACCCGAATAGACAACTCGGCATCAACCGCCTGCGCAACAATTAAAGAATCCTTCTCCCTGTCATCCGACGGCGAAAACAACTGCCCGATATTGGCATGTATGATATCAAAGTCGGCATAAGGAGAGCTTTCCAGCGCTTCAACAAGCTGCGCGGAACTGGCCGGAAACCCGGTATTTGCAGGGTGTTCGTTCATTGAAACGTACCCTGACTCCTCATCAAAATGAAACAAAGACATCACTTACTTCCCGAAAAATATGCACGATGTTATTAAATTTATTATGCACTACCAGGTCTATACATAGGGCTCGGCCGCTGTGTAACCTCTTATTGTGTATTGCATCCATGCTGACAATCTGTGAAGAGCTTATACAGAAAACAGCCTGCGATACCACCGCCAAAAAAGCGCTCACGCTTCTAATAGCATTGATATCTAGTCCCATCATTTTACACTTGTACCCAATCATGCAAGCGAATTTTGACAAACAACAAAAATCACGTGGAAAAATTACAACCAAAGTGCTATATTTCCCATAATCTAAGATGCGGCCAAATTTCAAGTTTAGCTAAAACAAGTACAAGCCTGCCAATCAGACTAAACAACGATACATAAAAACAACCATTGCCTTGCCTTATTTGAGCATAACCTTCCCTAATTGTTAAGCCCGACCAGCCGCTCAGCTAGACAAAATATAAACGATTGTAAATGAGACTTGAGTATAAAACCGCCAAGTAGTTCTTATCACTGTACTTATCGGCAAACTTCGCTTGAGCTTTAGGGATTTTATTGGGTATAATCACAATTACTGACTGAAAGAGATTTCAGGGGCTGATTAGGATTCGACAGGATTCATGAAGCCTGAGGTGCATGTCGAGGGGCGGTTGGCCTCGTAAAAAAGCCGCATTTAAAGTAATCGCAAACGACGATAACTACGCTCTAGCGGCATAATAGCCCGCTAGCACTCTGCCAAGATATGCTTGTGGATCTGGATTATGAGTGTCACCCTACACAAGATCGCTACGGAAACCCTGGCCGGGGTTGAAGGGCTAAATTTAAGCGGCCTCGCCTTTACTTATCGTGTTCGTCCGAGACTTAAAGGTTAACCAAAAGACGATACTAAACATGTAGGACCGAAGGTCGACGCTTTCTGGACGGGGGTTCAAATCCCCCCAGCTCCACCAATAAATAAGCCCCCGCATTTGCGGGGGCTTTTTTTATGGGATTGTCCATCCTCAAGCACGTTTTTAACTACCCACTTTTCCGCGCGATTCAATCATAGCCTTCACTCGTATTTCTTTCATTTCGGCATTGCTCTGTTCAAGCAGTTCATCGCTGAAGGTGGTATCCGCAAAGGTATGCGGCTGGAAAAAGCGAGATAGTAGATTCACAAATTCGTTTGGGCTTTGAGCGTCGTCTCCCTCTTCTTCTTTTTCCATACTTTTTAGTCGCGTGTAAATCTCAATAGCTCTTTCGGGGTAGGCATAATCATCTACGCTGAGCCAGGCTTCCTCTAGCTCGCTAAGTGAATATGTCGAATAATCAATCTCTTTTCTTATAATCAATGTACTACCCCAGTAAAAATCAATCCGCCACACTATATCAGCACACTCAGTACAGAAGCAAAGTACCATACTTGAACTATGCCGCCTGCCAGACTTTGAATTGCTTAAAAGTCAGATTTTGCCGGATGTAATGTGACCTGGTCCGCCTCCCATAAGTACAATAATATCCGGGCGCGACAGTTAAACGGGGGGCAGTACATAAAGCCCCCCTCCTTCATCTACGACTCAACAGCCGGGGCTTTTGTCAGTTCCATAAGCAGTAACTCAAATAGTCCATATTCTGCATTGACGCATTCCTCACTACTAAACCCACAATTCAGAAACAGGACAATGCTGGTATCGTGGCTTTCAATATAGGCATTCTGAGTGGAGTAACCATGATTGCCGCCGCTATGTTCATATACTATGGCATTAGAATAAGTATGTTTCATCATGCCCAGCGCGTATTGGGTGTTGTCATCTTCACGAACAAGGCTGTCATTGCCGCGCAATAACCCTTGTAATGACTCACTCGCAAAGTCTGAATTTTTAAACAGACTACGGGTGAATAATGCCAGATCCGCAACCGAAGAGGCCACCGGCGTTGCATTTGACCAGATCGTGCTAAACAGCGGGCCGACATTCATGAATTCGCCGTCGATATAATCATAGCCCGGTGTTAATTCACCCTGGTCTTGTTCGTAACCGATGGCAAATGTCGCATCCAGTGATAAAGGCGTGATAATGCGGTTTCGTATCTCAATGGCATTATGATATCCCAGTACTTTATCCAGTATCATACCTGCAAGTGTATAGTTGGTATTAGAATAGTGAACGCTGGCACCGGGCTTAAAATACCCGGGGTTATTCAGTGCGTACCGTGTCAGGCTTTCGTTGGTGACAGGCAATGCCGGATTAGCGAGTTTGTCTTCTACATAGGTGTTTTTATCTGAGTAGTTGTAAATACCACTGCTGTGATTAAGCAGTTGCCTTAGTGTGATCTGGTCGCTGTATTGAATTTGCTCCAGCAAAGTGTCTGGCAACCAGGTATCAAGTGTGTTGTCCAGATCCAGCATACCGTCTTCATGTAGCATAGAGGCCAGGAGCGCGGTAAAAATTTTGCCAGAACTGGCGATATGAAAGCTGCTGTTAACATCCATCGGGGAATGCTGCTCAAGGTCAGCGAGCCCCGCTGCCCCTGTGAATTCATGCTCGGGGGTCCTCACATACAACAGTATTCCTGGCACTTCGTCCGACACTAGCTGATCTATCAGTGCCTGGTAATCCAGGGTGTTGCTCTCAGGCTGCACTACTTCGGCTTTTTTTACCGGCTCTGATTGACTTGCCGGTGAATGCTTATCTGACCCGCCACAAGCGCCCAGACCTAGACACATCGACGCCATCAGCACACTGTGTTTTATCGTTGTTGTAAGTTGCATTGCATATCCTTTAGGTGGTTTGCTTAAGTGAAACCATCCTAAAAGAAGTCAGCATGCAAAGGTGTACCAAGGCCTACCAATGTGTATCAAAACGTACCAAGATACGCTGTGTTCAAACTTAGGATTAAAACATCCGCCATGACGCAGGTGAACGGCCCGAACGCTTATATACCCACATCAGCTTGAGCTCACGTTTAGCAAGCTCCGCGCCATCTTCTTTGTAAAGCGTAAATACAACGGGCTTTGTGGTCACGATAGTTTGTTCAATATAGCCACTTTGTGCTCCCGTCCAGCACTTTAAGGCCTCCGGAGAATGGGAGGATTTTAGACAATACGTCCCTCCTGCTTGTGTCAGCCATTGTACTTTTACGTCGACATGACACTTATCTCCTTGTGTAACCGACACACACTGAGTCGGAGATATTTCCAGGCGGGTTCTGCTCAACTCAGGGTCAGGCTGTGCCTGAAGATGGCCACCCAATAACAACCCCTGACATGTAAAACCCAGGATAATGAGCAAACCTGCTCGGTTCTTTTTAATTCTTTTCATAACGCTATAACAGTAGATATTTTCAACCAGGTCAGAACACAAAGCTCACTAAAATCCCCAACTCAGATACATGGCCGTCACGATTTTCAGCTTTGTTGAACATAGCGACCCACGGACTGTTATTAATACTGCGCGGCATATGGCTGTATTTAAAATAGGTTTCAAACATCCAGTGCTGTGAGATAGGATACAGCGCCCCAATTTCTGCGCTAACCTCTGTTCCGGAGGAAGTGGAATAGACAGGAAACATATACGAAGCTATCTCCTCAGGCACACCAAAATAGTAATTGATGATTTCCTCAGAACGATACACTAACCCCGTATTGGCGTACATCTGCCAGTTTTTATACTGAAAAGACTGATCAACCCACAAAGAGGCAAACATGCCATCGTCATACTCCCGGTTAAACGAGTATGGTGCCCAGCTAAACTGGACTGTGGTTTTGTTAAAAGAACCGGTGGCCCGTACGCCCAGCATTTGAGTTGATTTACGATAATGTACGGTCGGCTTATTGTTATGCCAGCCCGGGAAATCAAGGCTTTGATGCGCCTTTAGGGTGATAACATCAAAGTTCCAGCCATCGGGGTTATAAAAATTGTACCCAACACGCGTGCCATCATTGAGCATTCTGTAATTAGTCAGCTCAGCAAACAAACCATTTGCTAACTGATAACGAGCATTGATAAATGCTGAAGCCCCACTTCCTTGATGATCCCGCGCTCGGTTTGGCGTTGAGGCCCGGTAGCCAAGCCCCAGCTTAACATACCCGCCTTCAAGCGCTTCATCGTCCGCGCTTTGCATGGTTTCTTGTGCGGCGAGCCCTGATTGAGAACTCAAAACAAGTAACGACACCAGTGAAACGCGTAAACACGCTCTGGCATATATCGAATTCATACTTATTCCATCTAATTAGTAATGCCTATAAAGCGCAATGATAAATGTACAGGTTCGGAAAAGATGTACCAAAGTGTACCTATTTATAGATATGAGTGCGATGTGCATACGAGATCTGAGTGCGTACCTCAGAGAGACAAAGAAACTGTGGGGTTCAGGTAGATTGTAACGCGTATTGAGCCTGACAAAGTTCTAACCTATCAATATGAGCTTAACTCCCCCATAGACTGCAACAGTTAAAACTCTTTAGCCTAAAAAAAAGCCATCATTTTTCATTTAACATTCATTGTAAGTAGTCTAATTTAATGCTCATGCCAACGAGGGATGGACTTAAAGTCACAATTTCATCTTTCGAAATATTTATTGCCTTTTCCCGCCCTTCCCTCAGCACCTAGCCTTTGAGTACGTATTTCGCCCAATTTTTTGCAAAAATTGATTTAGACAGACCAATTAAACCGTACCTCCATTGGGCTGACTCAACATCAATCAAGCTACGTAAACTATCACCTATACGCAGTGTATTATCACAACACGAAACAGAAAATCCGAGATTTATCAACTTGTCTACCAATCACTAATGCGCTAATAATTTTGCATAATTACATGCCATAGCATCGATGGGATTGGAAAGCTATAGCGCTGGAAAAACAAGTATAGAAAATTAGTATTAGACGGTGAACAAGCTAATCAAATTGAAAGTGTTTTGACTTAAGTGCAAAAGCTTAATCACATTGTCATCACCCGCATATTAAAAAAGCACTAAATCATTTATCTTCATAAAATTAAGAAGGTGTAAATTTTGCATCCCGGACAAAAACTTTAAAGCTTTATAAAACATATAGTTAGATATAAAATATTTAACTAGCTTTTTTATGCCTGATGAAAAGTGTCCAGTTTGTTATTTTCTATGTTCACATGGCTGCGCCATAAACATTTCTTGCTCTACAAACTATCCCAACAACCCAATCAGCTGACGATTTATTTCAGCGGCTGACTCAGTCAAATCAACCGTACAAAAGCGTATATCATGCCCCTGTATGCTAACAACTTCATCATAATGTTCACCAATCGAAGGGTGTAATAGCATGCCCGATGAGGTCAAAGATAAAGGATCATTGGTACACTCTTGTGACCTTAAATAGGTATAAAGTTGATAGATATAACCGCTTTTGAATATTTCTCCACCATAATAATTATGTGTGGTTATTGATGCGTATTTTGTATCTATAATTAACCGCCGCTGGGTCACTAAGTTTTCAAGTTGCATATCTATTTGCATCGATGGCATAAGTTTATCAATTAACTCTGATGCACCATCAATACGCCAATCTAGGCGCTTACCTTGCCTAACGGACCAATCTTTACCTAGTTTAGCGGTATAGAAGCCTGCTACGGCTTTTTCAAACAACTTTCTTACCCAATATGCTTGCTTGTCTGGCGATGGATAAAGTTGATTGGCCGCCGACTCATTTATAAGCGCTAGATCAAAAGCCAGCGCAGCCAACTGTAATACCTTGCGATCAGCCATCTCATGGTTGCCAAACCGCTCATATTTAGGGTGATATTGTCTATCGAGCTTATCTGATACGCCATGCTGCTTCATTGACTTAACAAGGCTTACACAACTTTGCTTTAACTGTTTGCTTGAGACCAAGCAAAGCAAACGCTGTAGCGCCCCCAAAATAAAACGGTTTCTGGCCGTATCGACAGATAACGTCTCAAAAGCACAGCTCACTTTACCTTTTTTAAGTAAACCTTTTGAATACGTCTCTAGCGTATTAATACGACCTCGAACACGATTCAATTCACCTGAGGTGCGTTTATAGCCATAGCTTAACTGGCGTTTTAGCCTATTGTTCACCTCACTACAAAACACCTCTGCAACCAAGTTCGCAACATCTTCATCACGGTCTTCTTTGCCACCTTTTTGGTGAAGCAAATAGCGAAAGTCAGACGCATACAGCATCAAAAGCCATAAATTTCTGACAGGTATCCCAGCAGCCGTATTGCACTTAACGGTTTCGACAATACTCATAGCGGTTTTAACAACGCGTCTTTTTGCTGCTTTGCTTTACTTGGCTCATCAAACCAATATTCAATCAACACTGGATATATCTGGGTTTCTACCACTAACTTAAACCAGCGACCTACATCTTCAATTTTACGCCCGCGCGCTGGGGTTACATAGCTATGGCCTATTTTAAATTGCTCACCCAAGCTCTCGTCTGCAGCAATCGCTTTATTTAGCGCATTGATACGGCGTTCAATTGCTTCTAAGCTGGTCAAGTCAATTTCTGTTTCTTGGTGCACCCAGTCACGCCATGACTTGCCAAAAGTAGGTTCAAGATCAATAAATGAAAAACGCCTGCGTAGTGCTAAGTCAACCATGGCAAGGGATCTATCAGCCACATTCATAGTACCAATCACATAAAGGTTTTCAGGGATATATACAGGCTCGTCACCTTTAATACGGTAACTCAACTCCAAAGCTTCTCGTGGTGTGCGTTTACCTTCTTCCAGTAAAGTCAGCATTTCACCAAAAATTTGTGCGGGATTGCCTCGGTTAATTTCTTCTATTACCACAACATAATTATTTTTAGCATTTTGTTGCGCAAGCCTAACAAACTCTAAAAATGGTCCTTCACATAGCGACAAGTTGCCGTCTTCGTTTGGTCGCCAACCTATGATGAAATCTTCATAAGAGATATTTGGATGAAACTGCACCGCTTTTATAAAATCTTGCTGTTCCTGTCCAATTAACGCATAGCCTAAACGCTTTCCAAGCCATGTTTTTCCGGTTCCAGGCGGCCCTTGTAAAATGAGGTTTTTTCTTTCTTTTAGGCAATACAACATGTCTTCAAGCGCTTCTTGTGATAAAAAGCAGCCTTCCTCAACGATGCTCTCTACCGTATATTCTTTTCCTTTAAACGCTTCTTGCTGCTCATCATCTTCTAAAGATTCTTCGTAACTCAACCACTCATAGTTACCACTAGTGACAAAACGGATCTCATCTTCATCACGCAGCTTTTGCATATTGCTATCAATCGAAAACTCTGCGTTATTGTTTTCAGGGAATAAAGCCTCTAACTCTTTAAGGTAACGTGCTTTGAACTCTACGCGTGAAAAAAACGCGCTGCGCTTTTCATGGCAAAGGTCTTTAACTCGGGAAAATACCTCTGTTTTCCATGTTAAACGCATGTTTTCTTTCTTTTGAATTGGTTTTAGCGAAGCCAAAAGCGACAGCTCTGGGAATGAATGCACTGGAAATTCAGGCTCTGCAAACCTGATTTGTAAATCTTCTCTAATTGACAAGTAGTCACGACCACTGCAACTTCTATCAGGGCCATTTCTTTGCGGTTTAATAGACAGTGTTGCTAAATACGCTTTACTTTGCTTTTCAAGCGTCGGAAAGCTCCATGGCCTTACCCAATACAATCCCATCGACAAGTTCCAGCGTATGCCATGCTGGGCTGCCACTTTGTTGTACAAATTCACAAATACCGAATCGTCTTCACTATTTTCATCCGCTAAATCTTTGGCAGCATCAAATAAGGCCCAAAGATTATTGATGTCCTCTTCTCCTCTTTCTTCTTTAGAGGAAAAAAACCAAGACCTTTGATTATTCAATACAGGGATCGCTTCAAAAGACTCCGGTACTGGTATATCTAGCTGTAAAAAGTCAGCAAGCTCCTGAGCTATCTCTTTGCGGGTTTCAGATCTTATATTACGATTGAACATGCCCATAACTGTAAATGGGTCAATATCTTCAAGGTTTTTACCCATGATATAAGATAGGTCGTATTTTTGTGCAACGGTCATCATCCAATCGATTAAAGCTGCTCTATTGTTTTTATAACCACTTAGTTCATTGGCAATGGCCTCATAAAAACCAGTCCATTTAAATCTAATATCGTCTTCGGGTATGTCACCAAATCGTTCTTTCCATGAGGCATGATTGGCAAACTTTTTATAATTTTGTTCAGCACCTTCAAATGTAAACTTAATCAGCGCATCGGTGATCCACTCACCCGGCTCTACTCGCCATACTGTGGTTCTGCCTGTATAAAAATACCATTCTTTTGCTGGTGAATAGGTTTTTTGCCAATCGACTTGAAGCTGCCGTCCATCCTTTTTATTGCCCGTCACTACCCCGACAGCCTTGATCCCCATGACAGAAACCGTATTACCTCGAGTTTCAAAAGGTAAGTCTTTACGCCTTGTATACGCAGACTTGATAGCAATTCTATCGCCCACCTTGATGCTTTTTACATCTTGAGTGTACTTGTCTTCATAGCCGTTTTCCCAAATACCTTGCTCAATAAATCGCTGGGTTTGGTCAACGCTTTGCTTGCCCCAACTTGCCCCAACAAACCAGCAAGGTCTGCTTTTGGTTACACTTAACTTTAAAGATTCAATTAAGCTACTTTTTAACTGCTCATTAAAGCCCTCATTTGGATTAATTTGCAAAATTAACGCGCTGAGCTGCGCCAAAGTATCTTTTTTATTATCCCAAGAAGGTAAAGCAATAATGCCTTTCAGTTCCGTATATATATTTTCAATATGTGGCGTTAAAACAGAGTGATTCACAGGCAACGCGTTTTCAAGCAGTGCCTTTTCCACTATAGTTCGCAGGTGTTCTTTACTTATCATTATTTAATCCTTAAACACATTCTTATACTGCAGCGGTAAATGGGCTGTACATCGCTGAAAATATATGTCTCGCACCACTTTAGGTTGTTTTTAAAGGCCCATGTAACATATCAAACACCACCCGTGCAAACTGCGCTGTTTTCGATGGATCTGACAATAGCTGCATCATTTGCTCTTGATGAGCAGCACTGCTGTCTAAGATGGCGTCATCAATGGCTTGAGGGAAGTCGCCGAGCATGGCTTGTTCACGGGAGTTATTGGCTATTTGCTTCATCACCGACTCATTTTCAGTGAGCTTGTCGCGCACGGTGAATGCGTAGTTGATCATATCTTTGTCAGTAAGGTTGTCGGTGATGAACACCTCATTCAGGCGAGCCAGTATGTTTGACATAAACTCTTCTTTCTTGTCTTTTGCCTTTGCACTACCCACATCACTGCTTGGCTCCAGTTGGTATTCTGGGCTGTCTTCTTTAAGTTGAATATCTTGCTGGCGAATTTTAGATAAGCGGTAATGGCTCATGACGACGTTATCAAGGTCGATATCATCTTCTTCAATCACCTTTTCACGTAGTAAAGGGCGTAGGTGTCTTGCATAGAGGCTCAGTTTCTCTAGCTCTTTGTCGTCATAGTCCACTATCTGCGACATAAACTCGTAAAAGCGGGTAAAGCTACCTAAATCCTTTTTGAAGATTTCAAGGCGATCTTTCTCTTGCTTACACTCTTTAAAGCTATTTTCAGCATTGGCAATCAGCACTGCGTCACCTGTTTTTTTGGTGCGCTCAAACATGTCTTTGGCTTGAATGTAAGCGTCTACCGCTAAGCTATAGCGTTTTTGCCAACGGTCTACCGCAGGCTTGCAAATATTACTGATAGCTGCATTTGATTTGTTTTTAGTGAAGAATGCTTCACAGAACTGCTCAACTTCATTCCATAGGAATATGCCGCTGGTGCGTAGCTTTTCATATAACTCAAACACCACATCAGGGTTTGTCACATCAGCAAGTTCTGCTGTTTGATAGTAAGGTTGAAAGGCATCAAGAATATCTTGAGGCTCATTGAAGAAATCGAGTACAAAAGTGCCGCACTCTGCTTTACCAGGGTAAGTACGGTTTAAACGAGATAGCGTTTGAACACATTCAACACCACCTAACTTTTTATCCACATACATGGCGCACAGTTTTGGTTGGTCAAATCCAGTTTGAAACTTATTCGCCACCAGCATGAGTTGATAGCTGTCGGTGTCAAACGCCTTTCGCATATCTTGCTTAAGATCTGGGTTCATACTCTTTTCAGTGAACTTTTGATCAAGCAAAGCAATAGAGTCAGGGTCATCTTTGTTAAATTCAACTTCACCTGAAAACGCCACCAAGGCGCGAATAGACTGATAGCCGTTTTCTGTCACATATTTATCAAAAGCCAGTTTATAGCGCACCGCTTCTTTACGTGAGCTAGTCACAACCATGGCTTTTGCCTGGCCGCCCAATAAGCCCATCACGTTGTCTTTAAAGTGCTCAACAATCACCTTGACCTTTTGTGAGATATTGTATTCGTGCAAGCGCACCCATTGATTCAGTTTTACTTTGGCCTTTTTACTATCCACTTCTTGATCTGCCGCTTCAATTTTCTGTGCTAATTGATAAGCGACTTGGTAATTGGTGTAGTTTTTCAATACATCAAGAATAAAGCCTTCTTCAATGGCTTGGCGCATTGAATAAACATGAAACGCTTCTGGTTTGTTTTGTTTAGATGCAGGCAACTCAGGGTTTGGTAAACGGCCAAATAGCTCTAAGGTTTTAGCCTTTGGTGTTGCCGTAAACGCATAATAATTTAAATTGGCACTACCACGTCGAGCGGCTATCGTTGCATCAAGAATATCTTCAGAAGTTAGTTCTGTATCATCATCCGCTTCGTCAGTCATCAACACTTCTTTTAACTGACGCGCCGTTGAACCACTTTGTGACGAATGTGCTTCATCGGCAATGACTGCATAGCTACGCACTTTTAAACTGGTACTGTTTTCAATTGCACGTAATACAAACGGGAAGGTTTGAATAGTGACTATGATGATCGGCGCTGAATTCTCTAAAGCTTCAGCAAGCTTTTCAGATTTAGAACGACCTTTATCTTCCTTAGTGTTTATCTTTTGAACCACACCATCTGCATGTTCAAATTGATAAATGGTATCTTGCAGTTGGTCATCTAATACGGTTCTGTCTGTTACCACAATAACAGAATGGAATTGTTTGTTGCCCTTCGCATCATACAAGGTTGAAAGCTGGTGCGCTGTCCAAGCAATCGAATTTGATTTACCTGACCCTGCACTGTGTTGAACAAGGTATCTATTGCCCGTGCCCTCTTCTATGGCAGCACCAATCAGTTTAGTCACTACATTCCATTGGTGATAACGCGGGAATATCAGGGTTTCCTTTTTGCTTTTACGCCCTTCCCAATCTTCCTTTTCTTCAATCTGTAAGTGGATAAAACGGCCAATAATATTTAGTAAGTTATCTGGCGTTAATACTTCGTTCCATAGGTAATCTGTCGCATACCGATTTTCATCGACAGGAATATCATTACCCGCACCACCTTCACTTGTACCTTTATTAAACGGTAAGAAGTAGGTATCGTCACCTGCCAATTTAGTTGCCATGTACACTTCATATTGGCTTACAGCAAAGTGCACTAACGCACCGCGTTTAAAGGTTAATAGTGGTTCAGGCTTTTTGGTGGCAGGATCTTTAGGTAAACGAGTACGCTTATATTGCTTAATGGCATTTTCTACGGCTTGCTTAAATTCAGACTTAAGCTCTAAGGTAGATACAGGCAAACCATTAACAAACAGCACCAAGTCAATGCGCCATGCTTTGGCTTTTTTCCCCGTAGTGGCTAAATGCTCTTTCGTAGCATACGGGCTGTAAACTAGCTCAGGCACAATACGGCAAATATTCTGCTGGTAACGGGCAAGGGTTTCAGGGTTTAAGTCATGCTCTGGCTTAAACTGGCATAATGAAAAACGGGCATTACGAATTTTTAAGCCATGACGTAACACACCCAAAGTGCCATAGGTGCGTGATGCTTGATCGGTAGCATTAATATCGGCTTTTTTTAGTTGGGTAACCAGAGCATCAATAAAGTGACGCTCTGAATCAATTGGGTAGACTTTACAAAACTTTTGCCATTCTTTGGGTTGTGTTTCTTTTACAAAAGTGAGTACATCTTGTTCATATAAGGCGGATTCGCGATTGTAGTGTTCTGGCTGGCCTTGTACCCAACCATTTGCCACCATTTGGGTAATAATATCGTCTTGAAAAATTCGTTCTTGGGTTGCGTCATTCATAACTGCTTCTTATTAGTCCGTATATTGCGCTTCAACTGCTTGTTGTTTTTTGTGTGTAAGTTGCAAACGCTCTCTGCCAACTTTATTTGCTAATTTGTCATACGTTTCTTGTAACGATTCGAAGCGTGCTTTTCTGTCATATAATTCCAATACAAACTGGAACATTTGAAATGCATATAACAAATCTAACTCGTCAACATTTGAACCGTGTGTACCTTCATTGCCCACTAGCTTTAATGGCTCTAAGTATGCAGCCTCTTCTGGGTGCGTTTTAGCAAGATTTTGTACTTTTCGATTAAGGTTACTGCCTTCAACTTGCATATCGTCACAGAACTTTTCAATTGCCCTGCGCAACTTTGAAGCGGATGAAGGTGGATCAAAATGAAAGTGTTTAAATGCATCAAACAACTCTTCACCAATCACTTTTGGCGTATTACTTGAAAGTGGAAAAATGGGCACTGTTGGTGAAAAGTTATCAACTTTAATGTGTGGTATTTTTTCAACATCACTTAAGCCTTTTACAGGTTTTAATAAAAGTCCCGTTGCTGATACGTGATGCTTACACTCATTACAATTAAAAAAGCCACTAAATAAAAATGGCGTGCCATTAATAGCCGCTACACTGTCTTGATAAACATTCAACACCGTTGCAATAATAGGTAACCAGGTGCCGTTGGACTTTCTTATCGTTTCAAGGCTTTTTTGGCTACTTTGCTGCTGCTTTTGCTTTTCCCCTCGGTACTTTCTATTGGCTTCAAGTAACACCTTTTCTGGAGCGACACGAGTTTGTAGGCTATCTCGGTCTAATATCAGAGAATGCTTGTTACAGTGGGGGCATGGCAATATTGGGTATTTATTTATTGCAACAAAACTAGAAATTCCCTTCCATAAGTTTAAATCCATTACGCCACTTCCTCTTTACTCACTTCAGGCCTTTGCCAATTACGCACATCGATTTTGCCAGTAACGGCAGCTGATATAAGTGCTGTGCGGCGTTCCGTGAGATAATTAACTTGCTTGTTAGCGAGTTCTACCGTTTTGTCTAGTTTTGATAAGGCTTCATTTAAGTAAGCCAAAATTTCTTTTTGCTCTTCCAAAGGAGGAGTAAAAGTCTTAACTGCTCGAACTCTACCAACACTAACCTGCTTTAGAGCAGCCCCTCTAGTTTCAGCTCCTAACTGTGATTCAAATAAGCTAGAACGACATTGTTGATAAAGAAACTCATACAGAACTGTTTCACCGCAATTGATAACACATACGGAGTCAAGAAGAGCAAAGCGAATTCCATGAGGTAAAATCCTCACGGCACCGATAGTTCCTTTTCTAGAAAATGCTATTGAGCCTTCCTGGAAGTTACATCGATTTTCTTGTTCTAGCACAGTTTCTTCTGCAACACGTCTCGGTGTATTGATTTCGACATTATCAATACCAGTGAACTCAACTGTAGATATAAAAGGAAAACCGTCATCTGTATATTTAGGATTTCGATGGCTAGGGTTTGGATCAATAACATCCGCTACCCCAGCCAAAGGAGTAACACTCCAATGAGCTGGCACTTCACCTAACCATTCCACACCTGAATCTTTCATTGGTGCTTGAGAATTCAGTCCTTTAGTTACCGCGTGGCTGATCACCGCTTGGCGTTTTTCTTTTAACAGCTTGATGAGCTGTTTCTGTTTTTCGATGAGGGTATCGATTTTGGCGGTTTCGTGATCAAGGAAGCTTGCTATTTGAAGTTGCTGTTGTATACAAGGCAAAGCAAAAGCTAGATTGCCTACCTGCTCCGCAGATACAGCTTCAAATGTACTTCCTGTAGCAATAGCATCAAATTGAAATTTATATGTAGGCAATAACCACCATAGAAATGAAGTATCAACTTTATTGGTATTGTTTAAACTACATAACCCTCTACCAATTCCATAATCTATGTCAGCTATATTTAGCGCCCCTACTGGTGCCCTAACTGAAAATAGAAGTTCGCCCTTTTTAGCTACTTTTTTAGGGATAGGACAAAATTGTTTTGCTTGAGGTGACTTAGAAGTAAATTCAGCATTGCCTTGCAAGAAAGGTAAACCGCATCCTTCTATATTGCAGTCATCTGAATTAGGTGATTGTCCCATGTTGATATGTACAACATGCTTTAATCTTGTAGGTTTCCAACCTACGGGTATGCTTCCTAACCAATCAACCCCTGAGTTTTCATATTTAGGATAAGCTTGATATTTTTTTGTTTCGCTCAATAGTGTCATTACGAGTGCACCTCTTGCAGCAACTTCATAATATCGGCACTAACTAAATCCAAATCTTCATCTATGGTTTCTAAAGCACGAGGTGGCTGATAAACATAGAAATGGCGATTAAAAGGTATTTCATATCCTACAACTCCAATTTCACCGTCTTTTTCATCTCGTTTAGTAGCATTAATCCATGCATCAGCAACGTGTGGTGCCACTTCTTTTTTAAAGTAAGTTTCGATTAAATCAGATGTGATTACACTTGGGTCAAGCGTTACATTCTCGTTATCACGCAAGTCGCCATCTTGTTTGAATGACACCACTTTATTTTGCCATTTGGTGACATCACCTTGGTATTCAAATGCACCATAAAGCTCATCAGCACCCGTTTTTAAGGCTTTATCAACAACGCGCTCTGCGCCTGGGTTTTTATTGGTGACAGCATCTAAGAATTGTTTTTTCTCTTTCGCATCAAATTTAATATCTATGGCTTTTAGCGCTTTGTTGTAGTCAATATCAAACTGGTTAAAGTCATCAGAGCGGTTTGCTTTACCACCCAAAATGTCGCCTTCTTTTTCATCAAAGTAAGTTTGAAGCTTTTGCACTTTCTCCATCAACGCTTTTTGGAACAACCAAATTTTGCTATCCAGCACATCTTTGATTTGCTTTTCTTTTAGCTCACTAAACTCAGCTTTAATAAGCTGGCGGATTTCGCTTTCAACTTCACTTAACTGACCATAGGTTTCATCTGTCCACGATGAACTAAAATCTTGATAAATGCGCTGCATGATTGAGTTGTATGGCTTTGGCGCAAAACGCAGTGATTCAATGGCTTCATCTGTGATTTGTGATGAGAGTCTTAATGGGCGCTCAACAGTAATGCGGCGATAACCAAACTCGTAGGTATTGAAAATTTTGCTCGCAAAGGTTTTTGGAGCCTCTGTTTTAGGGGTCGTTGATTGACGTCCACGGTTAGACTTTTCTTCAACTGGTTTATCAACAAGCCGAGCATCTATTACCTCGAAGTTACCAAAAGCACGCGTGATGGTTTTAATATCATCATCACTCATCAAGTTACGTTTAGAGCCAAGTGATTTGCGCATTTTACCGCACAAATTAGAGCCATCTATTAACTGTACTTTGCCTTTACGCCCTGCATCTTTCTTGTTAGAAAGAACCCACACATACGTGGCGATACCTGTGTTGTAAAACATATCGGTTGGCAAGGCGATAATCGCTTCTAGTAAGTCGGCTTCTAGAATATGGCGGCGGATCTCGCTCTCGCCACTGCCTGCACCACCTGTAAAGAGCGGTGAGCCATTTAAGATAATACCAATACGACCACCATCGCTGATATTGCCGTCAACAGAGCTAGTGTCGCGCATCTTACTGATCAGGTGCATCAAGAAAAGCAACGAGCCGTCTGATACACGCGGAAGACCTGCACCAAAGCGACCATCAAAGCCTTTTAGAATGTGCTCATTTTTAATATCACCTTCAATCTTTTTCCAATCCACACCAAATGGTGGGTTAGATAGCATGTAATCGAATTGATCTATCGGTAATTGGTCGTTTGATAGGGTATTACCCAACTTAATTCGGCTGACATCTTGCCCTTTGATCAACATATCGGCTTTACAGATAGCGTATGACTCAGGGTTAAGCTCTTGACCAAAGGCACGCATTACCGCTTTTGGGTTTAGCTCATGCACATATTCCATGCCTGACGATAGGAAGCCGCCTGTACCTGCTGTTGGATCGTATATGGTGCGGATAATGCCTTCTTTGGTTAGGGCGTCATCGTCTTCCATAAATACCAACGAGGTAGTTAAACGCACGATATCACGTGGGGTAAAGTGCTCCCCTGCGGTTTCGTTTGAGCTTTCAGCAAATCGACGGATTAACTCTTCAAACACCAAACCCATGTCATGGTTTGAAATCGCTTTAGGGCTTAAGTCTGTATTAGAAAACTTTTCAACCACCTTATAAAGCAGGTTAGCATCGTCAAGTAGACCAACAAATTCATCAAACTTAAAATGTTCAAAGATTTCACGGGCATCTTTTGAGAAGCACTGAATGTAGTTTTCAAGGTTGTCTTTAATATCACTCTGGCCCATTTTTCCGAGGTTCATTGGTGAGGTATTAAAGAATGACAAACCGCCTTTGTTTTTTTCTGTTTGAGTCGCACGAAGCAACATTTTTTCCTGCGCTTCTTCAGGCAGGTTCATGGCCTTTACTTCTTCAGCCTGTGCAACAACAGCGTCTTTTGACTCTGACAATACACACTCAAGGCGGCGTAGTAGCGTAAAAGGTAAAATAACACGACCGTATTGAGATTGCTTAAAGTCACCGCGGAGTAAGTCAGCTACTGACCAGATAAAAGCAGCGGTTTGAGAGAAGTTATTATTCGTCATTTATTTTTCCAACAAGTCATTGTAACTAAGCAATGACTTTTAATTTATTTCCAGTCGTGATTTCATCAACTGATATGCCACAACCGATTTGTTAATTCGTTCCAACAAGTGCCATCTAATTTAGGTTTTACGCACATAGGCAATTGACCTTGTTTGCTGGCTGAAAACCAAAACCACCTGTTTTTAATGGCAATATCATACCCTTTTTGCTATCTAAAATTGAGCACTAACGGATGTATTTTTGCATCGCATAAAAGTTGGCGAGCCCTTCACTGGCTAACCACACATTCCAGCCCAATGCTCTTAATGGCGCTTGTTGTGAGTGCTCTATCACCACGGCAAACTTTTTACGCGGCCAAGCGAGGTCAATCGATACCAGCTCATTACCGTGTTTTATGC
The DNA here is from genome assembly GCF_015356275.1 of Pseudoalteromonas sp. PPB1. Taxonomy (NCBI): domain Bacteria; kingdom Pseudomonadati; phylum Pseudomonadota; class Gammaproteobacteria; order Alteromonadales; family Pseudoalteromonadaceae; genus Pseudoalteromonas; species Pseudoalteromonas sp. PPB1. The sequence goes on from NZ_JACEQV010000002.1 coordinate 115,956, forward strand.
AAATACCGAGTTCTGGCGTGGATAGCCGGTATTTTTGGCACTTTAACAATAAGCCTTCGAGGGCGGAATCTGCATACTGGAGGACGTCTGAATATTCACTGCAATCAAATTTATGTTGCTCACGTCTAAGTTGATTTATCAGTAAGCGATCCTCGTGGGAAACAAACATATGGTCATGGTTAGGCTGCTTTGTATGGCAATCTACACACAGGGCTTTTAAGTTGTTTAAAGCGTTATCTATTTTTACACCATTAATATGATGCGTATGCAGCAATCGCTTGTGATCTGAGAGTGCTACTCCGCACTGCTCACAGGTATAGTTTTGCTGTTGCCGGTAATTTACTGAAACCTGCTCCCAGTCTTTGGTGTAGCTGCCTATGGATTTTTTTTGAGTGGGATAGTGTTTAAAGTAAGAGCTGTAGGTTTCAAAAAATTCAGCTAAGTTGAAATCAAGGTAAATTTTTGATTTTTCGAGATGGCTGTGATCAGAATAGCCTTTGTAATTAAGAATTTTTAAGCAATTCTTGCAAACGCCTAAATCAGCTTTGCCTTCGACAACATCACTTCTATAATGATGATGCCCAAGTACTGGGTAACGACCGCTAATGTCATTAGTTACATGGTACCTTTCAAAGCGACCCTGATTACGCATATTTTCTAGAGTTTTACATTCAGCAACATGTAAGCGTTTCGCGCCATCAATTTTCCCATCCCTGAGTACTTCTTCAATTAGACTGCCTTGCTCTGGTATGTAGAGCATTATTTGCCGTCCTTTATAGGACAATAGATTATTAGTGTTATCAATTTCAGACAGCTGTAAATCATCACCTAAGACCAAGCCTTCGCCTAAACCACTATCTATTTCATTTAATCGACCCAGCCCTGAGTCGAGTTTAATCTGTTTATTTGGTGCTCCCATTCTAGCTGCGGCAGCTTGTAGTCCACTGAAGTCTATTTCAATTTTCATTACTCTTGCGCCTCTAAAATGCGCTTAATCTGAATGTGCGCATTGGTGATGGCCCGAAAGCTCACTCGCCGTGATTGCTCGGCGTCTTCTTCGCCGTTAACAGTCAAAATCAGACGCGACGAAGAAAAGCCAACCGCAGCGATATTGCGTTTGATCCAAGCAGTTTCTTCTGGCACTAAGTTGTATAAATAGGCTAAAACCGCCCGCGTTCTGCCCTGTGACAGCTTCATATTTTTAAAATAGGCTTCTTCTTCGGTGCTATCTTTGTTCCACTCGCTACTGGTGTGGCCTTCAATCCTGACTTCATCAATTGAACTACGAAATGGCTTGAGTACGTTTAAATAGCGCGGGAAAAAGTCATCTAGTATGCGTGCAAATCGTGGTTTTATGTCAATTTCGCCGCCATCAAACAACACATCAGGTGATTGAAAATTAAAAGCCAGCGTTTCTTTGTCGATCTCAGCGCCCCATTTTTCTAGGTCTTTTTCAAACTCTTTCATTAAAGAGTCATAAATAGCGACCTGGTTTTCTTGATAAGCGACCGCAACGCTCTTTATTTTTTCATTTTCTTTCATGGTGTGGCGCATAAATACAATGGCAATAAATAAAAATACCATCATTAAGCCTGCCATCAGGTCGGAGATAGACAGCCAATGCTCACCGCCCTCTTCTGACGTTTTACGCTTACCAAAAATATGCTCCTTTAAACCGTCACTCCTTGGTCAACTACCCGCTTCATTTGCTGTGTTAGCACTTGGTAGTCGTCTGCAAATTTGCCAGAGATTTGACCGAGTGAATTAGCCATCAACTGCAGTGCCCTCGTGAGCTCTTCTTGCATCGACTGGTCAATCATTTTGAGCTGATTTTCAACGGTTTCATGTGTTTTTGTTAGTTGTTGGTTCGCGGCTTCTTCAATGGCCACAAACGTGCGCTGGGTCTGTTGCATTTGCTCTTGAGCCACTTGCTCTACAATGCGCTTTATATGTTCGGTGACCTCATTATTGGTTGCAACAAAGTTATCCCTTGCTTGTTTGGTATCTTGCGCAAGCTCCGAATTTGCATCTTTAAACGTGGTGGTCATGGTGCGTGCTTCAACGACCACTTTTTCAATTAAGTCACGCATGTTGTTGTTTAAATCAGATACCGTGTCTGCAATGTGCTGCTGCATCTTGTCACTACCATCTGCTAAGTGATCTGAGCTGGTTTGCAAGCTTTCATTTGTTCTGGAAGCTGAATGTGTAAACTCTGTGCTGGCTAGCTCAAGCGCTTTGCCCATATCTTCAGAGCTACTGACCAGTTTGTTACCAACAGCATCAATACCTTGCTCTGTGGTAGTAACAAACTTATCCAATAACGCTTCAGAGCTGCTTATATGTTTATTAATGTATTCGTCAGAATGTGTTAATAATGACGTGTAATGTATGCTTGCTTCTTCTACTGCTGCCCCAATATCCTGTACGGTTTGTTGAACATGTTGCTGTATTTGAGGCACCGCTTCGACAGCCTTGTCGCGCATTTGCTCAAACGCGGCTAAATGCCTTTCTAACTCAGCCAACTGATGCTGATTGACTTCCATCACTGCTGTGAGGGTATCCATAGACTGCGGAATTGATTTTGCGTGCTCATTAATGCTTGCCACTGAGCCTTCGGTTTTCACAATGGCCTCAACCCCGTGGCTATACTGTGCCTTCATTTCTTCGAGTTGAAGGCGGTAATTTTCTTGCCACTCAACGAGTTTAAAAACAGCTTCGTTGAGCTTTTTAAAGTTGTCTCCAAACTGCTCAGTGATCTTTTGGTTAAAATCGGCAATCACGTTATTTAAAGCGGCAATAATTTCTTCTGTTGCAGATTTAGACAATGTATCTGCAAAGTCTTGCAGTTTGATCCAAAGCTTATCGGCAAATTCTGTTTGCTTTTGTGATTGCGCCTCAAATTGTTCTTTTTGCAATGCTTGTGCTTGCTTAAAATGAATGTCGCCATTTGATCGCAATAATTTAATTTGGCCCAGCAAAGTACTTTCTTCATTTCCGACTAGGGCATCTTTTAATTCGCTGGTTGCAAGCGTTTGCGCTTTGATAGCTGCCAAAATGGCCTCTGGTGAGGCATCAGACATAACTTCAGTTTCTTTTGCAGTGAAGTAAGTTGTTAGCAAGGTTTTAAATATAATCGACAGTAGTAATCCTGCCAAACTTGTAAAAAAAGCAGTTTTTAAGCCAAATAACAAGTTAGAAATACTGGTGTCTATTTGGGTATGATCAAAAGAATACAGCCCCATCACAATACCGGCAAAAGTTCCGAAGATCCCAGCCGTCGTCAACAACGCAGGCACATAACTGACAAATTCACCGTGTTTTCTGGTTTTACCGAGGTAACATCCTAGGATAAAAATAACCATAAGTATCAAGCAGAAGCCTATTGTAATAATGCCTGAGGTTGATTCAAAAAATGTTGCCTGCATCGAAGATTGCATAAACGGTCCTTTTCTAGTTACGACTTAAAAAGGGTAACACCCTAAAAATTTAGAAATGTTACTCCACATCAACATTCATTCACATTACAGTGCATTACAACCCTACTAAAAGAGCGAAAACTTGATATATCTCACCCCTCTTATTGGCAGGCAATGTATAATTTCTCCCTAAACCAATAAAACGCTGCCAGTTTCACCCATCGCATATAGCCTTCTGTTGTGATTGTACTAATTGGGACATTTGCAAGTAATTTATTGTTTAATCCAATCACTAGATAATGAGCGGCAATATTGAAAATGGCTTTAGCAAAGCCACCTTCATTTGGTCTATTGCGAAATCATGTAACTTTATTCGCAACAAGGGAACTTTGCCCAAACATACCCTTGTCACGATTAATTCAGTAGAGTACTAAATCGGAAACAAGGATAATTTTAAGGAATAGATATGTTAACCAATAACAATACCCAATTTTGTTTGAGTACACTGGCGCTGGTTGCCTGCTCTGCTGTCGCGCAGAGCGATGAACTGGTCCTGAAGCAGGACAGTGTCAGAGACAATATACTGACGCAGGATAAATTAACCACATTCACACCCGACTTTCGTGGCGCGCATTTCATTGCAACGGACAGCCATGGCAGTATTATCTCTGGTAACCAGGTTCATGGTAGCCTGCCTCAGCTAAATGCTGCCGATAGCACCAAGTACATCACCTTTGATGTGATCAATCAGGCAGGTGTGAAAACCACTTATTACGGTTCTCCGTCTCTGGATTTTAATGGCTGGTATGGGCATTGGGTTGATGCCAACGAGCAAAGCGGTGATTTTGAGCTGACCATAGGTGACGGCACGGTGCCTAACCGAGCTTGCCAACTGGCTGACGAAAAAGTCGATATCAGTGGCTTTGAGGTTGCAACAACCAGTCATGGCAGCATTAACCACCTAAATGATGGTGTCGTTGTCTATAGCTATAACCACGTCTGGTTCTCTAAAGAGAAGCAAGAGTCAATCTATGTCACTTTGCCTCAGGCACAAGCGGTGTCTAAAATCGCTCTTGCACAAGGCTACAATCACACCACGACTTGGGTGACCACCAGCTGGAAACTGTATGGCAGTAACGACAAACAAGTCTGGGCACCCATTGGCTCTGGCGACAAGCCCGACTTCCCGGCAATGTCTGAGTACTGTCTGGAGTCAAAAGCACATTACCAATACTATCGTCTCGATGTCTCCAATGACCTGGGCAACTACCTCAGTTTAGGTGAGCTGGAACTGTACAAGTAAAAGCAAGTGGATTGCTGGCCGGTTCACTCCGGCCACTGTCTTCGCTGCTATCCAAAAGCATCTGCCGCATACATCGCCTCCTTGAGCACCTCTTTAGAAACAACACCGCAAGCACCCTCTAATCTTCATATGCTTATATTCTGACAACAATCACACTTTGAATTCACTAAAGCACTTCTTCCGGCATAACCACTCGATCCCGGCCATTGTTTTTAGCCTGATACAAACAGCGGTCGGCGCATTTAAATGCCCCATCCGATGCCCCCAACTGTTGCACGCTCATTGCATCGCTAACACCAAAAGAGGCGGTTACGCGCAGCGCTGTTTCTCCCAGTTCAAAAGGCACCTCCCTCAGTGCATCAACCATGTTGTGAACGAACGCCCGAAATGCATCACGCTCTTTTACTACCATCAAGAATTCTTCTCCCCCCCAGCGTACAAATAGCTCATCATCGGCTACGAACTTTTGCAGTCGGGCTGCCGCTTCGCTCAGAACCCAGTCTCCCTTATCATGACCATAGGTATCATTGATCTGTTTAAAGTGATCCAGGTCAATCACGACCAGTCGGTAATGGACCTCAGTACGCAATCTGTCCGGCTTAGCCATTTCCTGCTGATACAAACGACGATTGGACGCTTTTGTGAGCGGGTCTACAAAGCTGAGGTCATACAGGCGACGATTTTCTTTGCTCACTGCTCTGGCACGCAGCGCCAGCCATCCAGCCCCCGTAAATGCAAGGATCAACCATAAAACCAGCAATCTGAAGCGCTGTTTATCAAGCAAAAGTTCAAGGTTAGATAAGCGACTTTGAGCACTTAACAAGTCGCGCTCCTGAGTAATTTGTTGCACCTCAAGCGCGGTATCCAGTGCAATCAATTCATTCATGATCATGGCTTTTTCTGCTGCCCGGGCTTCTTTAAGTATCGACAATGCCGCTTGCGCCTCCCCCTGGCGCTCCAGCACTTGTGCCAGGAAAAACCGACTTTTTATCAGCCAGCGTGCATGATTGAGCTTGCTAAAAGCCGCCATCGCAGAGCGCGTCGCCAAGTGTGCTTCCTCTAAATCACTATTTGCGTAATAAGCAAAACCCAGCTCTAGTAAGCAGATCCCATGCTGCATTGGGTATTTTTCAGCGCTGGTCATATCAACGCACTGGCTGGCTTTTCGCGTCGCACCACTCAAGTCTTTTTCCAGATTAAGTAGTCTGGCCTCATTCTTAAGCGCGACAACGCGATAAAAATCACTCACCCCCTCATCCAGATAACTGAGAGCCTGCTCGAATTTTTCTCTGGACTGAACGGCCTGGCCTGCACGGTTATGGGCAAAAGATTGGTTAAATAAAATTAACGACATGTACTCTGACGTAGCATAGGCATACTGGCTGTAGAGTTTTTCAGCCTGACTCAGATATTTTAACGCGTTGTCCCACTGCTCCAGATGCACGTACAGCAGACCAAGGTTGTTGTGCAACAACGCACGCAGTCGGTGCTCAGGTAACGCTTCAATCTGTTTAATCCCTTTTAGAAAGTACTGCTGTGATTTAACCAGTTCATTGGTCGAGTTAAACACCACACCTGCGGTATTATAAACCTCCTTTAAAAGGAACCCAATCTGGTGTTGCTGTGCAACCGCCACTGCTTTTAAGATGGCAGAGCGCGCTGTTTCAAGATCACCGATACGTAAGGCCGCTTTTGCCTGCGCCTGAGCCACCCAGGCTTCCAGCCAGTTGAGCTGATGTTGGCTCGCAAGATCTGTCAGTTGCTGGTTTAGTCTTGCCCGCTCGGGATCATCATCGGTTGCACGTCTGCGGATCCACAACACATACACTTGTTCAATGGGCGCCAGATCACGCGCGCCTTGTTGCCAGTGCGTCAGTTGTGCTAACGCCGCTTGCGGGGAGTCTGACGCCAGTTCATAAATATCGAGCAGTGGGTGTGCAGATTGCAATTGCTTTAACTGAGCCTCGGGGGGGATTACTGACGACACCACGGCTGGCCGTTGTGTGGCGGCACTGTGAAACCAAAACGTGTCCAGTGTTGCCACAATTAACACCGAAATAAAGAATACGCTCAGCGCAAGAAAGGCTTTTTTGTACATGGCCCTGATCATTAAATGATAATTGCTAAATTATACAATAAAGCCACAGTCTTGCCTGAGATTATAAATCCCCAAACTAACAAGGGTCAGCGTCAAATTTTAGTCTGGCGTAGCAATCAGCCAGCAACGAATGGGAAGATTTGACTCGCGCTGATGAGTAAATTCGATCAGCTGCAAGTCAGCTCCTGTTGTCTAAAGCTAACTCCTAGCAGCACTTCAATGCCATACGCCAATGCTCATTTCTGAGGTGAAACCGGGGCCAAACGCAGCAAGCAGACTGGCATCACCGCACCTGGCAGAGTCAAAGGTACGTTTTAATACATCAATGACCGCTACGCTGGAGGTGTTACCCGTTTCGGCCAGACAATCACGTGAGCGTGCTACCATATCAGGCTCAAGCGACAAACAACGTACTAGCTCATCCAAAATACGCTTACCACCGGTATGAAAAATCGTGCTGTCTACCTGGTTTGCATTACGCGATAAACTGCGTTGGCAAAACGATTGCAAATATGGCGCAACATGTGGAATAGAGTGCATAACTTCCTTATCCAGAGAAAACTTAAAGCCCTGATGCGTAATGTCATATTCAATGTAAGGAATGGTGTCTTTAATCGTCACACTTTGGTTGTTAATAAGCTTAAGGCCGGACACCAGACTGTCGCCCCTCATTACCACCGCCGCTGCGCCATCAGCAAATAGAGCGTCACTGATAAAGTCCTGTAATCTATCGGCCTCTTTGTGAAAGCACAATGAGGATGTCTCAACGCAGACGATCAACACATTGCTGTCTTTACGACTCTGACAATATTCAAATGCCCGCCCGATTGCCGACGCGCCCGCCACACACCCTAATTGTGCAACCGGAATTTGCTTAGTTTCGTTGCGTAACCCCAGCCGATTGATCAGATGCGCTGTAAGTGAAGGCATCATAAAGCCGGTACAGGACGTCGCGATCACCATATCGATGTCCTCAGGAGCCACCAGCGCATTTTCCATCGCTTCAACGGCTACTGTTTCAGCCATTTCAATGGCGGCCTCCTTGTAGCGAGTGGCCCGCGCGCCAAAATCCTGAAGTTTCACAATCTCCGTAAGAGGTAAAATCAAATGCCGATTCTTTACCTCTGTGTTTTGGATCATTTCAAAAGCCCGTTGCTTATATGGGCTGTCCGGGTGACAAATCTCAATTACTGTCATGATGTCATCTGCATTGACAAGGTGTTCAGGGTAAAAAGTCGCAGGTTTGCATAATGTGGTCATGTTGTATCTCCTTTTGAATTCTTACAAAGAGACCTGACACCCACGAAAAAATTTCACATAAATAAAAAATAAATTTAACAAATTAAATTTTGAAACATTTATTTATATCATTCTAAATCATAACACTAGAGAAAAAACGCAAAGAAAGGTTAATTAAAAATTAATGGAAAAAAGGTGTAACCAGACTACTTGTGCTGTACATTAAGTGCGCGTTCAATCAGGTGAACGTAACAACTAAAGGAATGAACAATGAAACTTACGCTGAAAAAAACATCAATTAAACACCTCTCAACAAACGCTAAGCAAATTCAACAGGCAGAAACACCACACATTGCTGGTGGCACCTGGAGTCCGACTGTGCTTTATGCCTGTGCCACTTCTTTATGCCATAGCCGCTTTATCTGCTCATAACCACGTAGCTCGTCGCGCAAAAGTGCTCTGTCGCAACTAAGTACGCGACAGAGCTTTGCTTTATTCAGCTAATGCTGGCACGGTTTTGCCCGTAATCAGCATGCCATTCAATCGCACCAGCAGCTCAGTGAGTACCGTATCCTTACCGTGCCGATAATCATCCCAGCTCGGTTCAATATAAATATCGGGATACACAGCATCGCTTTGCTCTGCGATAAACGGATAGTAGCGTTTAGACAAAGTGAATCGACGACCAGAGTTAGGCATTAAAAACTGGCTATTTTCCGCAAAATGATTTGGGTCGCCTCCGGTTGGGGTCCCCACAACCTGGGCGTTTAGAATTTGCCTGAACTGGGCCGTATTCGACATTGCGGCAGAAAATGTCGCACCATCCGTCAGTACATAGACACCCTGCATCCAGTCAATCTGATCCAGAGGCTGTAAGCAAGCTGATAATGCCAAACCCGAGTAAAAGTTCCCGCCGCTATTTCCCCTGAAGTCGATGATCAGATACCGTGAGCCAGCCGACCTAAGTGTTGTTTGCAATGCATCACAATGCGGCATTACCTGCTCAGGCGCTGGATAAGAGGCAAAGTCAAAATAGGCTGCTTTTTGACTTTCTAACAGGCTCAATGTGATCCCGGGCATCCCGATATCTTGCTTGGTTAACTTAGGTTCCACACGCGAGTAGGCAGAGCTCAACTTGCCAAACTCTCGCATGCTGATCGGAGAAACCTGTAAGGTTTTTGCGCCCTTGCCCTCAATAAAGTGAAATGAGGCCGGTCTGCCCTGCTCAACGATCCCAAGGCCCACTAGCAACTTATGTAAAGACAGATAGTATTCAAAACTACTGTGCTCACTAAACTGGTTGTCCACACCTGGGAGCACAGGTGCAAGTTGAGTGAACAGCTCAGCCACACTCAAGCCATTAATTGAATGAAGCTGTGTACCGATTAACTCATGATGCTCCGCAGTAGCATCTACCACTTTCAAAGTACCGCCAAAAAACTTAAAGCGAAACGGAAAGTGTTGATGCGGTCCCGACATCATCAAATAGTTGCTGTGCCCGTCTCCTATCGCCCGGCTGATTGCCATCAATCGGGTTTCAACCTGAGCTTCACTCAGTCTGGGCAGATCAACTTTAAGTGCTTCAATCTTGCGCTTAAAATCCTCTTCCGTCAGCGTATGAAATGGGTGAATATGCCGGGCTTTCACCTGCTCTGCATAAAAATCAATGTCTGTGGTCCAGGCTTGTTGCTCTGCTTCATTAAGGGGCGCCGCTGTAACATGCATCGCACAACAGCCCAATAGTAACGCTTTCACCCTCTGGCTCATCGATTAATTCCTTTAGTATAGTGTGACGGCGTTACCCCAAACTGTCTGATAAACGCGCGCCTGAAACTGTCGTAGTTATTAAACCCCAGCTTACCGGCCACATGGCGCAGACTAATGTTTTCCTCAGATAAAAGGTCTCGGGCATGATTCAGCTTGAGCACTTTAAAATAATGACTCGGTGTACAGTTCAGGTGCTGTTTAAACAAACGGGTAAGCTGTCGCTCGCTGAGGTGACAATACTCCGCCATCCTGGCAACAGAAACAGATTGGTTGAGCTGCGTACTTAGCCATTCCATAAGTGGAGAGAGCTTTAAACTGTCACCCGATTGCAATGCCAGGGCATCTGAATACTGACGCTGATTCCCAGAACGCTGCAAATAAACCACCAGATCTTTGGCAACTTGCGCAGCAACACTGTTACCGTGATCCTCACGGACAATAGCAAGTGCTAAATCAACCCCAGACAGTACACCGGCTGACGACCAGATGTGCTTGTCCTGTATGTAGAGCGGTTCGGGTGAAATGGTACAGTGGCCATGCAACTGGGCCAGGCTATCACAATGTCGCCAGTGGGTAGTTAACGTTAAGGCCTTTTGTGGGAAAAGCCGGGCGAGCACGAATGCGCCGGTACATATACTGAAAACGCGCTGAGCTCTGCCCGCCAGTTCAGACAGTCTCTCAACCTGCCTGGCACTGAGCGACAACGTGCGCATACCATTGCCCCCACATATGATCAGGTCGTCTAGAGCAAACTCGTCTTCGAGGCCATAATCTGCCTGAACTTGCTGGCCATAAACAGTTTTTACAGGTCCAGCCCCTAAACTCAATAGCTTACATTCATACGCATGAGACACATGGGAGTTGGTCTCCATAAACGCATCTAAAGGCCCAAATAAATCCAGTGCCTGAAATCCATCAGCGATAAAATATACTTGTTTTCTTGTCATGCTTTACTCCTTTGGCACACATCATAGCTCACCCTGACACGTCGCTTAATGCATTTTAACGACAAAAAGAGACATCTTGAATGGTGAAATCGCAAGATAAGACCCAGTGTGGCTGTATCAGACAGCCGTGTTCATAGCAAAAGGGGTTTGGAGTTCACTGAAGAAATTCGTACTTGTTCAACAACGTTTGATAAGCAGCACTTCGTTTAAACTGCACCATTTTAAGATTAAAGGCCTCTTTAAGATCTGGGTCCCGAAAGGCAATACGGTATGGCGATGCAGGGAACAAATTGTGCACTGATACATTGGGCATCTGATCCTGGCCGACAACGGCTTTACTCAGATGGTTAAAAATATTGATATCCATAACCACCACATCTACTTTCCCCTGCAACAGCAATTCTACCTGTTTTTGCTGATCGGGTAGCTCAATGTACAAAGGACTGCTGGCAGTCGCCAGTCGATACTCCATGCCCAGTACCAAAGAGGCATTCTGAAAGCCAATCACAGCGTAGTTTTCTAGAGCGCTGATACTGGGTATTATTAACTTCCGACTTTTTAAACTGATGGCAGTATTGTGGTAGGTGATATAAGGCTCGGATAATACCGCGCCGGCCAGATCCATGCGCCGGTTCATGGTCAGTGCCGCGTCGACTTTGTGTGTTTTCAACAGTGAATCTGAACGGCCAAAGGGAACATACACAAACCGCAGGTCATGGCCCAGCAAGGCAAAAATGGCCTTTACCATATCCAGTTCGAAGCCAGTATCACCCTGTTCAATCACATACGGGGGTTTAGTCCAGCCAACGGAAACATCCAATACGTCAGCTACGGCAAGTTTGCCGAACGACAACGCGGATATCAGAATGCTACAAATAATAAGCCACTGCGATGAGTTCATTGCACCTACCAATTTCCTTCTATGCTTATTATTTTAGAGGGGTTTACACACGCTGCAATACCTACCCAACAAGATTTGCATCTGAGGCAACGACGCAGAGACTAAGTCTGCTTTTAAGAACAGGAATTATAAAGAAACACAGCCACCGCTGTTTAAATTTAAAAATCATACCTAATCGGCAGACCTATCTTTGGACATCACGGCTTTTAGTTGCTGTGCCAGTGCCCGGCGTTCCTCAATATCAAGGTTGCAATTATCGGAGTTGAGTAGCTCAACCGCTTCAAGTACCAAAGGCTCCAGTTCGGCCATTTTATCGCTAAGCGCTTTGAGTTTTAGCTGTGTTTCTGACCAGTGCCCGGCCTGAATTTTAACGATATCTCCCGACATGCTCACTCCCAAATTATGTGCTGATGACACTCGCATTCATTCCTTCTGCCTATGCTGACATTAACACAGGTACTCTTAACTCTGGCAGACTCAGGCAAATATACCAAGGCGATTGACAATAAAAAAAGCGGCAACCCGGAGGTTGCCGCTTCGTGCCCCACAGCTTTGTTCTGGTATCATGCATACCAGAAGTCAAAGACACTGTACTATTTTCTGTTCTTCACCTTGTCTGTCTGCGGGCGCAGACACAGGCCACCAGCGCTGCTGGTAAAAACGACTTATCTCGCCCGACAATTGCCACTGAAATACGTACAACCACTCGTTATCGATCAACTGCTGAACCACTTCGTGGCGAGATGCAATATCTTTAATCGCCGATTTAGGTGCTGCCAGATAAACGGACAATCGCTGTACCTGGTGCATCCAGTCATGTCCGTTATGTAACGACTGCATCGCAAGGCCTGTTCTGAGATCTCCGCCATTGCCCTCAAACACACCAATATTGCCGCCAACCGCGTTATGTAACACTTTATTGCCACTACCAAAATGCAGATTATCTGTGGTCGAGGCGTTGTACTGCATGTTGATCCAATGGGTCACCAGCATAGGTGCGGTCATGATGGTTTCGAGCACCTTAAAATCAGTATCATGCTGCCATTGATAATCATGTAAAAAGCTGCGCCCCTGCAGATCAACTCCCCGGGTCCAGTCACGAGGTGCCACAACAAATGCAGCATTATTGGCCAATCCCCACTCGGGGCGAGTCTGAGACCAATCCAGGCTACGGGCTATCAAAGCCTGATCCAGCGCTTCTCGATCAAAGTCAGCCAGCTGTGTATCCAGCTTTGCCGCACGCTCTTTTTGTGCCACAGCCGTTGCGCGCAATAGCCAGGATTCTATCTGAGCATCGGGTTTTTCGCCGTAACAGCGAATGTGGTCTGTAGTGGTATTATGCAGTGCCGCAACAAACCGGGTTTGCTCAGGGATCTCAACCCCAAGTGCAGGTAATGCAGCTCGTACCAACTTATCATTCAGTAACCAAGCAAGCACTTTGACATTGACTTCACCACTTTGCCCACCACATGCGCCGCATCCAAGCCCGGCTTCCTGTAAGTTGTTGGTAGAGTGGCTGCCATGGCCGACCAACAGTACGGTTGGTGCGAATTGCTCAAACCCCATCGCATGCAATACGCCAGCAGCCAGTTCAGCCTTTTGCAGTGCGTTTAACTCCTCGCCATTTTGCGTCAACGACCAGCTCTGACTGTTTGATAACTTGTCGACTGGATGCACTTGCTCAGAGGCAAAAAACGCTTTTTTCAGCAATTTAAATGTATCTATCCACCCAGCCGACTCCACCATGGAAAATGACGCCGTGGCCGACTTCGAAAATGCCTGCCAACGAGCACCGGCGTTTAGCGAGGCGGCACCATGCTTGTCTGTTTGCGCATGAGAGGCCACCAGACTGGGCATCAACAAGCCTGGGCACTGAGGGCGGCTTACATCAGCCTGTTGTGGCTGGTATGAAATGGGTAAGCCAAAAAAGCCCGCAAACCCCATGGTCTGTATGGCATCGCTTTGACCTTCCAGTGCCCGACGATAAACTTCGGAGCGCACATCGATACAAAATGCAACCTGACACTGAATGGCACGTGCCGATAAATTTACCGGGCGGCTCAACATGCTGTGTAGCTGCTGCTGGTAACTCAGCTCAGCCGCTCTGGCCCAGATCCACAGCGGTTTTTGTTGTGTTTGATGTTGCACAGGCAAATCCGTCAACCGTGCCATCGATTGCTTCCATGCATGCGTCAAAGTTGCAAAGAAGCCAGGAAACTGTGATTCTTGATAACGCCACAACACCAGCTCCCAGGCCATCCGAATTGCCAGCAGCTCCAGCGTCTGATCCTGTGGCGTATTGCTGAGTTCACCTTGCCAGCGTAGGTAGGCGACCCAGGCTCCCCACCCACTGATATCCAGCAACATGGCATGGGCATACAATTCGACCTGATCGTCTTCTATGCCAAAGGTGTCCAGCGCCTGGGCTATTAGCGCATGCGGGTCATCTGGTAGGTGCGCAAAATAACGGTGTAGATCGGGCTCATCCAGCACAATGCTGAGTCCCCTATCACGCTGACTCACCGCCAGCCAGTGGGCATAAAGATCAGGCTTTTCGTTGCTGTGTAACATGGGCTGAGCCTGCTGAAAATGCGCCGCACAAAACTGACTGATCTGATGTGTTATCTCATCGCGCCAAGCCATTTTGTGACGCGCTCTGTGCTCGTCCAGCAACCCCGACAACGGCTGCCATGGCACCTGCTCCGGTATCCGCTCGAGTGCCTGAACCAGCTCCCCCTGACTGATCCCAAGCCCTGATTCCGCCAGTGCCGTTTGCAGGGCCTGCTCGGTGATAAGGCCACGGCGATACCAATCCAGATAGTCACTGGCTGGCATCAACATCGAAATACCAGCCAGCGCACTGAGCCGGGCACTGACCTGCTCAATTGGCTCATCACGCATTGGCCAGTATGGACTGACCGCTATCATCTGGTCCAGCGGCCAGCTGGGTGCAAGCTTCAGACAAGCGGTTTGAATCGCGCTAAGTTGTGGTTGGGTGAGTGTGCGAATATCTCTTGCCATCTTAAGACTCCTGAATTAATCCATACGGGCGCTTGGCCGTACGCTGCGCTTTAACAGGGGCAGGTAACTTCACGGGCCAGATTTTTAGTGTCAGACGGGTCCACCACTCATCCAGATACAAACCAGCAAACAGCACCACTGATAGCCTCTGCACCCGAGGGTGCGCAGTCTTGTAGGTCAATAACCAATTCAATACAAACAAGCTGAAAAACAACGTCATCACCACACTATCGGCTGCACTCAGAGGAGTTTCATGCAGAGATACTTCAGCAAACACGGTATGAGCAAGCAGCGTTTTCATAGCAGCATAGCTGGTCAACAACACGACACAGACTGCCAGCACACCTGCCCAAGGTAGGCTATGATGCGCACTGCTGCGCTGTGCCAGAAGCAGCGTAAATGACATTGCCAGCAACACCCACATACTCAGCGCTGTGCCCTGCCCCACGAACCAATACGTCATGGCAACCAGACTCATACTCAGCAATGCCGCACCCAGCCAGCGTGCCCGAGACGGCGTAACAGGGACCGCCAGACGTGCTTGCAGGTTATCCCGAACCGCGTGCCCGGAATTAAGAAAAGCATGCGCTTTATATGCTGAATGCGCTAATAAATGTAGCAATGCCAATTCATATAATCCCAGTGCACACTCAACCAGCATCAAACCCATCTGTGCACTGGTCGACCAGGCAAGCCGCACTTTAATGCTTACCCGGGTTGTCATGATCAGCGCCGCCAGTACCGTTGTCAGACCGCCTGCCAGTAATAGCAACCACTGAGCGGCAGCAACCTGCATCACCACAGGCGCAAACACTATCATTAAAAAACCACCCAGATTGATAACACCCGCATGTAATAAAGCACTGACTGGCGTAGGGGCTTCGACCACCTGCATTAGCCAGCCGTGCACCGGCAGCTGCGCACATTTCATCAGTGCGACTATTACCAGCATGACTGCGGCAATCTGGGTGTAAATACTGACGTCAGGGTTAGGAGCCTGATAATGTGCCAGAATCTCGGTCAGCAAAAAGGTACCGTGCGCCTGGTACAAGCACAGCACGGCAATCAGCAACGCCAGCTCAGCCAAACGGGCCAGAATGAACTTTTTATGTGCCCCCAGTGCAGCTCGGGGACGCTCGGGATAGAAAAGTAATAACTGGTGAAGCGCCAGACTAATCACAGCCCAGCCCAGTAGCAGCAAGAGCAAATGATTACTCATCACCACCAGAGAGACAGCCGCAAGCGTGCCCAGTAGCCAACGCCAGTAAACGCCCAGGCGCGGCTCACCGGCCATGTAATTGAGAGAAAAGCGCATCAGAATAATGGCCATAAACACCACCAGGGCAAACATGATCAGGCCCAGCGGCGTCACATGTATCCACTGTGTAAGCGTACTTTCAGAGAGAAAAAGGGTCTCAACGCCCTGCCCGGCGACGGCCGTGATCAATAAAACCAGTAACCAACCAGACAATACATTGACAGACCGCCTGTTGATGCGACTGGCACGGCCGCAATACCAGGCGCTGAGCGCAAAACTGAGCGTGATGGCGAGCATCATCATTAACGATATTGACATAATTATCCCACTCCATTCAGAACAGGCACAGTATGTCAGACGTTGAAAGATATAAAAAATATATATATTCTAACTAAACTATATATTTTATATAACATTAATATGAGCCGGCTTAACTATCACCACCTCTATTATTTCTGGCGCGTTGCGAAGGCTGGTAGCCTGACACAGGTCGCTCAGGATGTGCACATCTCGCAGTCAGCCCTGTCAATTCAGATCAAACGACTGGAACATACGATGGGTGTCTCATTATTTGAAAAACAAGGACGCAAGCTGATCCTGACCGATGCCGGCAAGCAGGTGTTGGTTTATGCTGACGATATCTTTTACAAAGGCGAAGAGCTCGAATCCTTTTTACTTAAAGGTGTGGCCACCGAACGGCAACATCTGTCGATCGGCGTGCAAACCACCCTGTCGCGAAATTTCATTGAAAGCTTTATCAGCCCCTTGCTTTGTGACCCTCATATCAGCTTTACCCTCACCACCCGCGACATGGATACCCTGCTACAAGGATTAAGCAACCATGAACTGGATCTGGTGCTGACCAACCGTCTCGCCAGCCAGAATGAAACCCGCTGGCATACGCAACTGGTGTCGCGCCAGCAGGTTGCCATTGTCGGCCCTAAAGGTGCCGGCATTAAAAGTGACTTTCCAGAAGGGTATGACAAAGTGCGCTGGGTACTGCCCGGGCCCACCACAGAGATCCGATCCGCCTTCAATGCCTTATGCGCCGCTCATCAATACACACCGGATATTCAGGCCGAAGTAGATGATATGGCGATGCTGCGCCTGCTGGCCAGAGACAGTGGCGCGCTTGCAGTATTGCCCCCTGTAGTAGTTAAAGATGAAATTGCTCAGGGTGTGCTGGAGCAGTATCACAGTCAGCTGCCCATTTTTGAGCACTTTTACGCCATTACGACATCCCGTAAATTTGTCCCGCAGGCCCTGCTAGACTTGCTTAAGCAACCCTTAGCATAAAACTCTAAGGTGTTGCTTTGTGGATAAAAAACAGACAACATAAGGATATGAATTAAATCATAAGGAAACATGGTGACGACCTTCAACTGTAAGATCCGCGCGGATCGCCCCTTCGAGTTTTCAAGCAAGCTTAGCAAACAATTTGAAAGTGACCGAAACCGCATTATTACCTCGGCTGCAATCCGCCGGTTACAGCAAAAAACCCAGGTTTTTCCGCTAGAGCGAAACGCAGCGGTACGCTCCAGACTGACGCACTCTTTAGAAGTGCAGCAGGCCGGGCGCTATATCTGTCAGCTGATCTGTGAACAGCTCGACGAGCAAACCAGTGTCGGCGAGTATGAGCGTATGTTGGAGTCCATTGTCGAGATGGCCTGCCTAATGCATGACATAGGTAACCCACCCTTTGGGCACTTTGGCGAGGCAGCGCTGAGTGACTGGCTGGGGCAGCATATTGCCGGTATCTACAAAAAGCTCAGTGGTAAGGCAATGAGCCCCGACGTACTCAGAGACCTGACTCACTTTGAGGGCAACGCGCAGGGGATCCGTCTGGTGCACACACTGTTGAACCTGAACCTGACCTATTCGCAGGCCTCCGGGATCATGAAATACACCCGTTGCGGCACTGAGGCCGCCCCGGAAGAGGGTGACACACTCAGTTATCTTAAAAAGAAAGTGGGCTTTTACCTCAGTGAGCAGGAATACATTAGCAAACTCAGACGTGCACTGGATATTGCGCCGGGTTGCCGCTCTCCTTTTTCGTACATCATGGAAGCCGCAGACGACATCTCTTATGGCATGGCCGATCTGGAAGACGCCGTTGAAAAAAACATCCTGAGTTACCAGCAACTCAAAATCGCTCTGCAGGACACCTATCAGGCGCTCAGTGCCAGTTTGCCCGCTTCAGAGCAAACATTGATGGCCGACATCATTAAAAAAGCCACAGAAAGAACAGAAAAAATTGCGGGCAACCATAGCCAGTTCTTTGTTTTCTTGCGGGTTCAGGTTAACCAGAAACTACCACAACATGCCGCAAGGCAATTTGTCGATAATTTTGACGCCGTGATGCGTGGCCAGTTTAATCAGGCCCTGATTGAAGATGGCAGTGACTGCCATCTGCTTATCAAAACCTTTAAAGAGGTCGCCAGAGAGCTGGCCTTTGCCCACCCAGAGGTCGAAGGGCGAGAATTACAGGGCTATCGGGTTATCAGTGGGCTGCTGAGCGTATATGAACCACTGCTGCAGCTGGGTAAAAATCAATTTGCCACACTCATGAACATCGAGATACCGGCAACGACTTATGTTTCCAGGATCCCGATATACTCCGCCAGACTGTTCAAAAAGTTACCTGAGAAACACAAGCAGGCCTACCGGAGCGCACTCAACAGTGACACGATGAATGCCATTATCCCTGATCCTCAGGAACAGGAGTTTTACCTTAGAGTCAGATTAATCATTGACTACATCAGTGGTATGACTGATCAATTTGCCTTTGATGAGTATCGTGCGTTTCAGGTCATTGACGAAATATAATCAACAACCTGATGTTCAGCGAGTTTTCTGGTGTGCTTTAAGCAGCTTTGTGCACAGCACACCAAACGATAAATTTAAAATTTGTACAAATAATACTAGACAGGTCCGGTTAGTCTCTGTAAAGTTAAGGCCGCTAGAAAGAAAGTCGATATTTACATCCTACAATTCGTTGTATTACACTTCGTAACGCAACCTGCAGTATTTAAGTTTCACCACTACTTTTGATGCATTCACACCTATCGAAGGTTAATTTTTATTTATATTACAGGTTAATACTATGTCTAACACAGTTACTGGTACAGTTAAGTGGTTCAACGAGTCTAAAGGTTTTGGTTTCATTTCTCAGGAAAATGGCCCTGACGTATTCGCTCACTTCAGCGCTATCCAAGGCGACGGCTTCAAAACTTTGGTTGAAGGCCAGAGCGTAGAATTCACAGTGTCTCAGGGTCAAAAAGGTCCTCAGGCTGACAAAATCGTAGTTCTTTAATTACTACGCATTTTGCAAGAAAAGCGAGCTAAGGCTCGCTTTTTTCGTTTCTAATTCCTCACCGCAGTTCCAATGCATGAAAAATATGCATCTTCATAAATTTGTCACACAGACCTGAGCTGCTAGCCTTGAGAGAGTCACTCAAGGAGAGTCATCATGAAAGCACGGATTGCGCTGTTAAGCGTAGCACTGGGTTTGTGCAGCCCCACTTTTGCACACACACTAAACACCCCAGCCCTTACCAGTCAGTTTTACTACGACGGCCTGATCATGACGCCAGACGGCAAAGGCTACTTTGGCCAGAATTGGGTTGAAAATGCCACTGAGGTTACCCTCTTCCCTAAAAATGGCAATACCGCCTTGTGGACGCTCACATTAACGAATGCTCAGGGTCAGCCTATTGTGGGCGAGCCAGTCGAAATCAGCGCAGCACCGCTTACTCTGATTGCACCGCAGTGGCGTGAACCTAGTGCCATGGCTGCGCGATTTAGCAGCAACGTGCGGACTAAGATACTTACCCGCATTGAGCAGGGCCTGTTTCGTCTGAAAGCACCGTTTGAGATATCAAGCCCGGTGACAGATGCACGCGGACAAATCAGCGTCTCGATAAACAATTTTCACAGTTGCGGTAACGACAGCGTACCGGGCTCAGATCAGTTTGTTGCCCGGGCAGGCACGCAGCAACTCACACTAACCGTTAAATGTGCAGTAACCGGGCTGGTTGCCATCCCGGACACGCCCTCTCAGGGGCTCACTACCGCAGGGTTAGTCGGCCGTCATTTGCACCCGGATTTATTGTCGGCACTACAAAACCTCGGCCGCGCCTGGCACGCTCAACCGGGTAAACCCACAGGTATGCCAGACTACTTAACCATTACTGGTGCGACCATGCGCTGGGGCGGCATAAATCCTCCCCACTTTACTCATAAGTTTGGCGGCACTGTCGACATTCGCCCAATTGGCACACAAGCAGGACCCATTAGCGTTGGTGATGCGGCGTATGATCGTCAGGCTACACAAAGTCTGGTTGATGCACTGGTGCAACTTGGCGCAACCCAAATCATCTTTGCCGATAATCTGACAGGGGTGACCCAGGTCAAAGCCAATCACAAAAACCATTTACATGTGAGCTTTCTGAGTGAGCCTCTGGAGCCCTGGCACAGCGATGCTTCCGACACAGATGATGAAGGCCTGCACTGGCATCATTACGACGACATTTACGATATTCGTTATTTTATTCCGAAGGTAAAGCAGCTCAGCCCTAAAGCCTTCAAGTTTAACCTTGGGCAATAAAAAAGCGATGTACTGACGGACTGCCGGGCCTGTAGTCCGTCCTTGATGGGAGACTCGTAGTGAAGCGATAATCCTACTATTTATTTGAGTTCTGTGAAGTACACCGCTTCAAGTGAGTTAGGTCAGCTCAGCAAAGTGACAGACAAAACGCAGGCTGAAAACTCCGCTTTTTACGTAAGCTGATTGCTAATTTAGTTCAAATACCTTGCCAAACAAACGCGCATCAAACAGCTCGCCATCTTTATAAATTGCTTTGCGGCGCACGCCTTCAAATTCAAACCCCGCTTTCTCTAATACCCGGGCTGAGCGAGTATTTTGTTCGAAAACAACCGCTTCCAGCCGGACCATCTCTGTCGTGGCTTCAACATCGGCGATCAACAAATCAAGTGCCTGTCCTGTAATGCCCTGCCCCCAATATTCCTCAGCCAGCCAATAGCCGATTTCTGCACTTCGGCAATACTCGAACGTACCTGGCCGCGCGCCGATACACCCGATCAACACACCGTCCAGAATAATGGCACGCGTTATCCCTTCTTTGCTCCCCGTATTGATCCACCACTGTGCATCAGCCGCAGTGTAAGGAAAAGGCACTTTGGGCGAAAGATACCGTACCGTAGCAGGGTTGTTTAAATAACGAACCAGATATTGTTCATCTGAAGGTTCAAATAATCTTAGTGATAACATGCACGTCCCTTAGCGAATTGGATAAATGTTGGAAACAGTCATCCTACTGTGCGTCACCTAATTCGACAACACCCTTTTTCACAAATAATTCATGCTAGCTAAAAGTAAATACGGGCGAATACCGCCCGTATGATTTGAGGAGGGTTAAAGCGGTTTTAGCTGTCGGATCCTGACGATCGACAAGGCAGAAATGGCTAGCACGAATAAAGCACTGATCAGCAATTTCCACAGGCCACTGGCTGCTTCCATCGCCTGCGCTTTAAACAGTGGAAAATCTTCCACATCCTGACGTGTCACCGGCTTATCAAAAAACATAAAGTCATAGAAAAAATGACGCATGGCACGGTGGTAATCAGCCACCTGTTGCCGGTACTTCAGCTGATAGCCGCTACTGGTATGGGCCAGTTCATTCAGCGAAAGCTGAAAGAACAAAGCCGGAGACAACACACTCAGTGTTTGCAACCGGGCCTGGCGAGCCTGATTATTCTGTATATGCGCTTCAACAAGAGTCTGCACCGCCAGATCGCTCATATGCTGCTGCGCATAATACCATTTCCAGTCAAATGCCTCGCCCAGAGGCGCGGTATTCTGCCAGGGTGTTTCGTGCGTCAGAAATTCGTCCAGCGTGGCTTGCTTGTCCTTATCCCAGCCATCGTTGAGTGTCATGCGCTGTTGCAGTGTGATCTCAAGTGGCGCATCGCTTTGGTACTGACCAGACAAATACAAGTGCACAGCCCCGGGGATCAGCAGCGCCAGTACCACCCAGCTACTCAGATAAGCCAGGCTATTCACCACACTGTTTTTACCAAAACTCATGATTAAAGTTGCCAGTGCAAACCAGAACACCATATACAAACTGGTCGCCCCCAGCACTATCCAGAACAGGCCGTCAAACGGCAAAGACAATATCAGTGCAGCGCTGAGTAGCAGGGTAACCACCAGCAACCAGATAACCATAAAGCGCAGCGCAATCTGCTTGGCAAGTAGCCCAAATGCGCTGTTAGGCAGCGCGTTAAGCAATCGCCAGCGGCCCGCATGTTGCTCGTCTGAGATCAAAGTCACCGTTAATATGCCTATCACCAGAGGCAGAAAATAAACCAGCACAAAGCCCAGATCCAAGCCACCTGCCCGTTGCTGAGCCGGATTGACAATCTCACGATTGAAAATCTGGCTTTGCAATGCCGTTGCGCGAATTTTCGTGGCCACCATAGACGACGGGGTCTCGCCTACAAACAAAGCGGCCCAGGGGCTCAACTTCCACTCAGTCGGGGCACTGGCATAGTACGCCAAAGATCCCGCAGCGGGCAGCGTTTCACGGCTGTTAACATGTTCCCGCTCTTTTTGAAACACCACCATAGATTTATACTGGTCGATGCGTACCGACTTATAACCAAGTGCTCCCTGGTAGATGGCAAACACCCCCGAAATGATAAATAACACCAAAACCAGTTTGTTAATGGTGCCAGCAAACAAACGCTTGCATTCGAGTTTAAACAGCAGCATAGATCCTCCTCTGCATCCCGTTTGAGTTCAGGAAAATAAACAGGGCAATAACCGCCAGCAGCGGCAAAGCCCAGGCCAGAGAAAACGCGCTCAATGACCAGCTCAGCTTCGGCAAGGTGTAATGAAACGCATCAAACTCCTGCCAATAGGATTTATCAACCCGCTGTGCTCTGTCATCGTGATGATGGATCTCATGAGTGTGTAACTTATTTAATTTTTGAATACGCGCGTATCGGTGCGCTTCAGCTTGCTGCTCAAAATCCAAAAAGTGTCGGGTATCTGTCCGGGTTAATGCCATTGAAAAATCGCGCACAAACAAATAAGGATTGATCCAATAAAACTGACTGACAAACTGGCGCTGCGCGTCAAATTGTGTGACTTGCTGCTGATAATGCTTTTTGTAAATCTCGGCATTGAGCTTTTCACCTTCCTGCATCACCAACCCTTTGTAGTTAACCGGTAACTCCTCGACTGAAGATACGCCATACTTTTTCAGGGTTTCTTCGCGGAATTTACTGAAGTAGGGGTCGTCCGGGTTGTGACTGTCTCCGACTTTACGGTTGTCCAGCTTAATGGCCAGTTCAAAGTCATTGCGTTTTTGATGTGGATACTGATGATGGGCAAATTCCGCCAGCATACGCGGCATCAATATGGTCAGAATAAACCAGATTGACGTCAGCAGTATGAGCGCTTGCTTAGGGGCTTTCACCAGGCTTGAAATCAACAGGGTTACTGCGATCCAGAACAGGCAATATAGCAGGTAAGCCCCAAATAACAGCAACAGCCTGAGTGGTGCTTCTGCGGAAAACTGTG
Organism: Pseudoalteromonas sp. PPB1; assembly: GCF_015356275.1. Classification (NCBI taxonomy): domain Bacteria; kingdom Pseudomonadati; phylum Pseudomonadota; class Gammaproteobacteria; order Alteromonadales; family Pseudoalteromonadaceae; genus Pseudoalteromonas; species Pseudoalteromonas sp. PPB1. The sequence goes on from NZ_JACEQV010000002.1 coordinate 139,512, forward strand.
CGCCGGTACCGGCGGCAAGGCCCAGAGCCAGAACAAACACAGGTAAGATAAACACCACAGATACAAACAGGTAGCTAAGGCTTTTACCGGTGATCAACTCACGAAACGACACGCCCATAGACATAAGCTGTCTGAGCGTGCCACTTTTTTGCTCTCCACTGACGCTGGCAAACCCCAGCGCAATAATCAGCAGTGGCCAGATGATCAGCAAAATGTTGGCACTACTGAGCTCGGAAAACCGTAACAAGGTGCCGCCATCCTGATCGTTGGCAAAATTGGCGCTGTTTTGTTTATGCGCCTCCAAAAAGATACTGTCACCCACCCAGGCATTCACACCCAAGTCAAAAAAGCTAAGCGCACTGGGAGGACGGAACGCAAAGTGACCAAAATGCGCCACCCGATGAGGGTGCCTGTCTGGTTGTGCATTCCATTGTTGCTCGACAATTTCCTGCGCTTTAGTTTGGGTATGCACGCTGTGTTGGTATTGCTGCCAGCCAGTAAATAAGGCAATCGCCAGTAATAACTGGATCATAAAAAAGAGCAGCCACAGGCTGGGACTTTTGCGTTTACTGGCCAATTCATGGCGACAGATCTGCATTATTTTATTATTCATAGATAAGACAATTCCTGTTTAAACATCGACGTTGCAGCATTAGCTGGCTGCACGTATCGCCGTTTTCCCTGAAATAAGTTCGTGATAGGTGGTTTCCAGGCTGCTCAGCGGCAACTTGTTGTTATCCAGCAGGGTCAGCAGTTTGCCTTTATCCATAATGCCGATTTTGTCGGCCAGTGTATGCGCGCAGTAAAAATCGTGTGTCACCATCAAGATAGCAGCGCCCTTTTTTGCCAGTCGCTCGATAATGCGGATAAATTCCAGCGTCGCACTGGGATCCAGTCCGGATGTCGGCTCGTCCAGCAGTAACACTTTGGCCTGGCGCATAATCGCAAAGGCGATACCAACCTTTTGCCGCATGCCTTTTGAGTAGTTTTTTAACGACTGTTTACGGGCATTTTGTTCCAGCCCGGTTTCATCGAGCGCCGCATGGATCTGTGCCTCATTAACGGACAGTCCCGACAGGCTCGCCAGATACTTCAGGTTATCAATGGCATTGAATTCCTGATACAAATTAACCTGCTCAGGCAAGTACACCAGCTTATCTTTACAACTGGCTCCCTGATGCACATCCACTGAATCGATCAATGCCTGACCACTGTCAGGCTGTAAAAAATTGAGAAAGATATTCAGCGTGGTGCTTTTCCCCGCGCCATTGGCACCCAGCAGACACATTATCTCGCCCTGCTCGACTTTAAAGCTCAGTTCGCTGATCACCTGTTTATCTGCAAATGATTTGGTTAACTGTATGGCTTCTAACACAAATAGTACTCCCTGATACAATAAAAACCGCGCACGCCGTGTTGTCTAGATAAAGACCTGAACACTAAGCATGGGCGGTTTGGTAAGACGTAATCAACGTCACGTTTAGTTATAACATAACACCAATTAACTAAATAGGAACAGTTTTTATTTCCCTGAGGTATTAACCTATTGGCACCAAAAAGCTCGCAGTCCCAGTAAAAGCGCCGCCTTCAACGTGGATCTGACCATTCTTGTAATACACGAGATTATCAGACAAACGCTTTTTACAGTGCTTAGGGAAGAAGCCTTCAAAGCGAACCTCTTCGGTTGTATTGATAGTGCGCTTGAATTTAATGTCGAGATCTCTGAGGTAGACTTCCCCCACTTTTTCGGTCAGCTGGTTGTCCCAACAGCCGTAAATAATGCCAAGCTGAGAGATCCAGATCATGGCACTTTGCGCACTGAAATGAAAACGGCCATCTCCGGGCATTTGAAAATGCTCAACATTAATGCGACCGTCAATATAACCGGGCTCTAAAGAGACGGAACTAAACGACATACGCTCCTCACGCCAGCCATTTTCGAGATAGTCTGACATATAGGCTCGTTGCTGCGCTTGAGTAAGTTGAATCATGGTTAATCCTTACTTTGATGTGGTTGGGCTGGTTGTTTGAATTTGGGAATGGACATCGCGTGTCGACATAAACAGTGTATTGCATATGGCAGTCCCTAAGCCTATGACGACCAGGCAATACCAGGCCAGATCATCACTTAAGCTGGCATAATCGAATGCCACTCCCACCACAGCGCTGCCTGCTATCAAACCGACTCCGGCAAACAAATAGAAAAATCCGTAGTGTGTGGCAACCGACTTATCCTTTGCCAGCACCGAAATCTGGCTCATGATAAAAGGAAAGCTCACCATAGTGCCAAGCGTAAACAGGACAGCAAGCAGGCTCATTGGCAGGTAATACAAAACACCGCCCTGGTAGGGCCAGACCGGGATCAAGGTGGCGAAAGACAGCCCCATCAGGGCTATGCCGATACTGATCCACTGATCAGGAGACAGAAAACGCTCGCACAGACGCGTGACCGGAAATTGAAAACAAATAGAGATAAGTGCACACAAGGTCAGTACCCAGGCAACATCTCCGGGTGCACCTGATTGATTGACGATATGTAACGGGATAGCAAATGAGATCTGATTAATCAGCATAAAGTAGCCCGACATGATCAGCGAAAAGGTGATGAATGTGCGGTTCCCCAGCACACCTGTAATCATGGCTGATACGCCGCCTTCTTTTGAGGTTTCCTTTACCGACGCATCGCTCGTTTTAGCCTGTTTACCCGGCAACAGCACGGTAAACAGTAACGCAAACATCGCAAAAGGTAATGCCGAGACCACACATAACACGTCAAAGCTGACACTCAGAAGCAACAAACCACACACCGGACCCAGTAGCTCACCGCCATTTCTGGCCACGCCTACCAGCGCAAACATTTGCGCGCGACTCAGCTCGGTTTGTTTAGAAAAATAAGACTGTGCAGCAGGCGTAAACAAGGCACCAGCAAATCCGGTCAGAAAAGCCGCTAAAAACAGCACCTCTGTGATCTGAGAGAACAAAAACAGGCAAAACCCAAGTGCCCGAAGCAAACACCCGATCACTATCAGTTTCTTCACGCCAAACAAGTCGGCTAGCAGACCGCCAACCAAAAACAATCCTTGCTGGCAAAAAGAGCGCACACCCAAAACCAGTCCAACCAGGGTAGCGCTCAGCAGCAAGTCTTGTTTAAGGTAACCCGCTAAAAACGGGATCAGCATATAAAAACCAAGATTAAACACAAAAGCTGCGATGAGCATCCAGCGATATTCAGTGCTGAGTCTCAGGTAAGATGTAACTATCGACATATCAGCTAAACCGGTTTATGTGCAATCAAAATAGAATGAAAGTTATCGGCGTAGGTCTGGATCTTCAGTTTCAGCTGAAATGGTGCCAGCCCGGCCTCATCCACACTTGGGTATAACAAGGTGCGCAGATTAAAGGCAGTGCGAACCACCAGTTGCGCGCCCGTACGCATTTGCTCATATAAGTGCGCAATAATTTTATCTTTGAGCTGCGCATCTCCAACCAGGGCGGCTAGCCAGATCACATCGTACTGGGCCAGATCTGCCTGTTCACAAATATCATTGTGGATAAAGTCCATCTGATTATCAGCCGACAACGCACCGCAGACTTGCCTACCAAGCAACAGGTCATCCTGCTGAATATCAAGGTTATCAACCTGTAACCCTGCGTTATACAAAGCCATAGAAGTCAGTGGTAACGCACCGGAACCCACCATCAGGACCCGCTTTACCGGCTCATCCGCCAACGAATGAATGGCGTTAATTTCCAGACCCGTGGCGCGCTGATAGTGTTTGAAATACGGATACTCCTCACGCAGTACCTGCTCAGGTGCATCGCTGTTAACAAGACGCTCCGCCCAGTGCCGCTCATACATACTGGAAGCCAGGCTAAACAAGTGCTGGATCTGAGGTTTAATGGCCTTAATTTTGGCTTGTGCCAGAACCTGCTCAGCAAACTCACTGCCGTGTTCATTGGATAGTAAACCCAGAAAACAATCAAAGACAGCCATGGTTTGGGCGTTGATAGTCAGCGTTTCCATGCTATGAATTTGTTCATAAACGTCCACAATTTGCGAGGCGTGGATCCCTACGTGATTCGCGATAGTCATAAGTAAGTCACTGCTGTACTGTTCCGATTTTATGTTATAACATAACTCATGGGTTATTTATGTGTAAACCACTTTATTCAACAATTTTTAGTTAAGTGAGTCACTTAATAAAATTACGAAACAAATAATTTACGATGAAAGTTAAGTGACAAGCAGGGAAATTACCATGGACACAAATAAAAATAAGTCTTTTTATCATCTACTTAAGCATCGTTCTGTTGCCCTGCTCCTGGTCCTGTTTATGGGCAGTTCAGCCTGTGTTGCTTTAGTTACGCTCGCTAAATCCCCTAAAGAGGATCAGGTTCAGCAAGCCGTGCTGCCAAAAGTATCGAGTACAGTCTTGATACCCACAGATCATCAAACCACGTTAAACTTGTCAGGGGTCTTAAAACCAGCCGAGCAAACAGACATTGCCTTTGAACTCCCGGGCAAAATTGCCTGGCTCAACGCCGGATTCATTGAAGGTGGGATTATAAAAAAAGGGGACGTGCTGGCCAGGCTTGACCCATTTGATTATCAAACTCAGTTACTCAATAAACAGGCAGAGCTTGCACTGGCGCAGGCTCGTTTGTCTGAGCAAATTGCATTGGCTGATGTGGCAAAGAAAGAATGGGCTGCCAGTGCACATGTCACCGACCTTGCACTCAGAAAACCTCAGGTTGCCAGCGCCCGGGCGCACCTAAAAGCAGCGGAAGCAGAATTGGCACAGGCCCAAAAGAACCTGGCACGTACTCACTACTACGCCCCTTACGATGCATTGGTTGCAAAACGCGATACCGGCCTTGGTCAGGTTATTCAGGCAGGTCAGCCACTTGGCCAGCTGGTCAACCTAAGTTATGGTGAACTGCATGTGCCCGTCGCTCAGTTTGACCAGCCTTTTTTGCCACCCCTGCCAGCAGCAGATGTCAGGATAGCAGCTGGAAACAACCAGCGCACCGGCACACTCACGCGCCATACCGGCCTGCTCAGCGATACCACCCGAATGGCCTACTATGTGATCAGAATAGACGACCCTTATGCACTGCACAGCACTTTGCCTGCCGTACACTTTGGGCAGTTTTTACAAGCTGAAATAGCCGGTATCACACTCAAAAACGTCCTGAAAGTACCTCAGGAATGGGTTAAAAACGACACGCTCTGGTTAATAAGCCCGGAGCAAAAGCTACTGAAATATTCCGCTAACGTGCTACGCAGAGAGGACAACAGTGTGCTGATCAGTGCACCACCCCACTCAGATTATCAGCTGGTCACTCAACTACCTGATTATCCGCAAACGGGTATGCAAGTGCGCGCCCCTGCCCCACATACCCAGCTGGCTGTTAAAGGAGACAAGCAATGAGCCAGCCAAGTAAACTGATCGGCTATTTTGTTCATCACCCGGTCGCCGCGAACCTGCTGATGCTGTTTATCGTTTGCATGGGTTTGCTGAGCTATCAGGGGATCCAGAGACAAACCTTCCCTGTTTCTGACAACAATAAAATTATTGTCACTGCCACCGAGCTGGGCGCCTCAGTTAAAGAAGTTGAAGAAAATATACTGCTTAAGATTGAACAGGCACTCAAACCTCAGGTCGGCATTAAACGCCTCACCAGCCAGGCAACGCCGTCGCGTGGGCGAGTTGAAATAGAGCTGGAACACGACCAGGTTTTAGCCCATCGTCTTGATGAAATCAAAATGAAGCTGGATGCCATTGCCACCTTTCCACCCGCCATGGAGCCACTGCAAATTGTTGAGCGCGCACAGCGTCAGCGCGCGCTGAGCGTTGTGTTATCCGGTCCGGATAACCCACTCGAACTGAGAAAGCTCGGAAATGAATTAAAAGAAGAGTTACTGCAACTTGAGGGGATTGCACACGTCGATCTCTCGGCCATTCCCGATTATGAAGTCGCGATTGAGCTGTCACCACTTCGATTACGAGAATACAATCTCAGCCTGTCAGATGTAGTGCGTGCAATTCAGACACAGGCCGATAATGTGTCAGCTGGTGAAATAAAAACCGCGCGCGGTAACATCTACCTCAGACTGGCACAACGCGGCTATCAGGGCTCAGCCCTGGCCAGCACACCCGTTATCACCGGCCCTTTAGGTGAAACTGTACAATTGCGCGATATCGCAACCATCAAAGATGGATTCCGTGAAACCCTGGATGCCGGGCGCTTTAATGGTGAGCAGGCAGTGTACATCATGGTTCTGGCGGCCAAAGAACAGTCATTGACCGACGTGGTTGCTCAGGTTAAAGCCTATGTTGAATACAAACGTCAGGCACTGCCTGAACACATCAATATCTACGAGTTTGTTGATGTGACCTTCTACTTGCAGGGTCGCCTCAATATGATGCTGGAAAACCTCGCTCAGGGTGCCATTCTGGTGTTTATCGTGCTCGCCGTATTTTTGCGTACCCGGCTTGCTATCTGGGTGATGCTGGGTCTGCCGGTTTCCATGCTGGGCGCTTTCTGGCTGATGCCGCTATTCGGGATCACCATGAATCTGGTGTCTTTATTCGCTTTTATCATGGTGCTGGGTATTGTTGTGGACGACGCCATAGTAATAGGCGAAAGCGTCTGCGAGGAAGTTGAGTCAAATGGCCACTCTCCACAGCAGGTGATAAGAGGAGCACAAAAAGTGGCTATGCCGGCCACCTTCGGCGTACTGACCACCATCGCCGTCTTTATGCCCTTTATGTTCAGCAGCGGTCCTAACTCAGGACAGTTCATAGCTATCGCTGGTGTGTGTATTTTATGCCTGTTTTTCAGCTTAATTGAATCCAAGCTCATCTTGCCTGCACACCTGGCTGCAACGCGTTTACCGCCCAGGCCAGCTGAGCACTGGCGCAATCGCTTTAACAGCAAACTTCAACAACTGCTGAACAACCATTATGCCCCGTTACTCAAGCACTGTATTCACTATCGCTATGCGGTCATCGTTGGATTTATGTGTTTGCTGGTTCTGGCAATTTGTCTCATCATCAGTGGTTTATTGCGCTTTACGCCCGTTCCAAAAGTACCTCATGATTATCCGTCAATTAATATTCAGATGGATCACAGTGTGTCTGAAGCACACACCCTGGCCGCCGTTGAGCAAATAGAAACCCTGATTAATCGTGTTGAGCAAGATATCCGAACCCAGACCGGTAAGCCTATGATGGACGTGATGTATACCCGCATCGATCACCTGACTGAGGCCGAAGTAGTCGTTCCTCTGGTGCCAGAAGCAGAGCGCCCGTTTGATACCTTTGAACTAGCCAGACGTTGGCGGGAACAGTTACCTGATATACCTGGTGTAAAAAAGCTGACCATAGAATCCGATGTGATCGACATTGCTGAGAAAACGGATCTGGAGTACCGCCTGTTTGCCAACGATGCTGAAACCCTTTATCAGGCCAGCCGGGCAATGATCGACAAACTGAATAGGATCAGCGGTGTTCACAGCGTCTACTCCTCGCTTGATAGTGCACAAACTGAATATCAGATCCAACTTAAGCCACTGGCGCACCAGCTAAACCTGAGCGCAAAAGACGTTACCCGACAAGTGGGGGCGCGATTCTATGGGCTTGAAGTGCAGCGCGTCATGCGTGAAGGTCAGGAGGTCGTGTTTAAGGTGCGAGGTGCACAGGCAGACCGTCAGCAATTGAGTGCCCTCGACCACACGCTGATCACTTTGCCAAATGGCGAGCAGGTGTTCTTTGGCGATGTGGCGCGTACCGTTGAAGTACCGGGTTTTTCGAGCATCAGTCGTGAGCAGGGCTATCAGGTCGCTACCATCAGTGCCAATGTGGACGAACAATACACAAGTATCGCCCACGTAACAGAACACATAGAGTCACAACTGCTGAGCGAACTGACTCAGGCCCACCCAGGGTTAACTACTCAGCCCGGCGTCACACTGCAAGCACAGCGACAAGAGCAAAGCCAGGTACTGATTTTTGGTCTGGTTGGGTTACTGGTCGTCTATTGTTTGCTTGCACTGCCGCTGCAAAGCTATCTGCAACCTGTCCTGGTGATGTCTGTGATCCCCTTTTCCGTGGTCGGCGCACTGTGGGGACATTACCTGCTTGGCTATAGCCTCAGCATGATGTCAGTCTTTGGTATTGTTGCGGCAGCTGGGGTGGTGATCAATGACTCCCTGGTCATGACGGATGTGATCAACCGCCACAGATCAGCAGGCCTGGATATTAAAACTTCGGTTATCCGCGCCGGTATTGGTCGCTTCCGGGCCATCTTACTCACCTCACTGACCACCTTTTTAGGACTGGTGCCAATTATGTTTGAGTCAAGCCTGCAGGCACAGTTTGTGATCCCGACAGCCATATCACTGAGCTTCTCAGTGTTGTTTGCAACCGGGGTAACGCTGATCATGGTGCCTTGTATGTATGTGATGCTTGAAGATATTAAAGAGATGTCTGGTTCCTTGCTGAGACCAATCAGACGTCTGTTGGCCTAGCATCAAAAAGCCCGGCAATCAGTGCCGGGCTTTTTCTATTCAGGCTTTAAAAAAAGCAGAGTTCTAAATAAAAAATGTGCCCAGGCAGGGAGCACCGGGACACATTAAACGACTCAAAAGGTCTGTGGGCAAAATTAGAACTGATATGAGGTCGACACTAGTACCTTACGCGGCTCACCCGGCTGCACCCACATCTGAGAATATGAGTTGGTGAAGTGCTTGCGATCAAAGGCGTTATGTACCTGCGCCTTTACCGACCAGCGATCGCTGATTGCATACTCTGCAAACAGGTTCACAGTAACGTAGGAAGGCAGGTAGAAATCAGTACCACGCTGGCCCAGTCGCTCATCCACATACTGAGCCCCCACACCCGCTGACAAAGCATTACCAAATACCGAATATTGCTGGCTCAGCTGAATGCTGGCTGCATTCTCAGGGATGTTTAGCAGGTCGTCGCCTTTTTTAATGGCAACACCCAGGCCGGTATCAATGGAATCTTTATCAACCTGTGCATCCAGGTGAGTAAATGAGAACTGGATCTGCGCATCTGCCGGTAACTGACCGACCACGTCCAGCTCAATGCCCTCGCTTGTAGCCTGACCAATGGCAGCACTAAAGCCTGGGTTATTGATATCAGCAACAATGATGTTGGTCTGCTCACTGTCAAAATAGGCCAGCGTGATGTCGAGGTTATTGTCGAGCAGAGACCACTTACTGCCGAACTCAATTGACTCACTCTGATTCGGATCGAAGCCATCCCCTTTGTAGTCAGTACCAAAGTTCAGACGGTAACCTTCGCCATAGGTTGAGTACAGTGACCAGTTATCACTGAACTGATAGACCAGACCCAGCTGCGGACTAAAGTGTTGCTCAGACTGATCTGCGCTCTGCATTCTTATCTTGTCGTCTGTGGTTTGTTTCAGCCAGTCAAAACGACCGCCAATACGCACCTGAAATGCGTCCGTCAGCGCTATCTGATCCTGGATATAAAAACCGGTTGCCCATTGGTTTTGCTGGCGCACAATCACCGGGGTCGGCGTCGGTGGTGTATGCTGACCATACACTGGCTGATGAATATTGATGGCATAAAGCTGTGCATCGGTTGGGTTGGTGCTAAGTGCTGGTGCGCGGGCAACCCGATAGTCTCTGTCAAACTCAAAACGGTCATAGTCAACACCTACGATGATGTGGTGTTTGATTGAACCTGTCGTGATATCCCCTGCCAGTTCAAACCGTGCCACATACTGATCGGTATCATAAGCGCGCTGTCTGTGCTGACGCGTCAGGGTCTGAAAATCTATGTAAAGCTTTTGTCTGGAAGGCGCAATATCAGCATCGCTTGACAGACTGTCCAGCTCAGTTTGTCTATATGCCAGTGCAGAGCTAAGCTGCCAGTCACTGTTCAGGTCGTACAACCAGTTAAGCTGATGGCCATGTACCATAGTCGTTGTCGGGCCATCACCCGGCTCGCCCAGGAAACGCTCGATGGGCATAAAGTCAAAGTTGCCATTTGGTGCGATGATACCGCGGTCAAACGGGATTTCCTGCTCGGCATACTCAAAGTCATAATGCCAGGTTGAGTCGGCACTTTGGTCGAACACGAATGATGCCATCACGCCATGCTTTTGTGTTTCTATGGTGTCACGGAAGCTGTCTTCTTCCTGATAGAAGCCAATAAAGCGACCAGCGACCGACTCAGACAACACCGCATTCACGTCACCTTCCAGGCGGCGATGGGCGCGGCTGCCCGCTGTCAGTTCAAATTCGCTGGAAGACTGGAAAGTCGGCTTTTTAGTTACCAGGTTAATTGAGCCACCCGGCTCACCACGGCCAAACAAGGCCGCTTTTGGACCCTTAAGCACTTCAACCCGCTCAATACCCGAAATATCACGAGGGCCAGAGAATCCACGGCCCGCATTAAATCCATTAACCAGATAACCACTGGGCACATTCTCATCACCGAAGAAGCCGCGGATCGCAAAGCTATCCCACAGGCCGCCCAGGCTATTTTGGCGACTGACCGACGCCGACATATCCAATACCTGAGTTAATCCTGTCACACCAGTTTGTTCAATTAATTCAGAGTCGAACTCGAACAAAGATTCTGGTGATTGCAAATGTGTAAAGTCACCACGGTAGGCCTGGCGCTCGCCGGTTACTTCAATTTTTTCAATAGTACTGTCAGCAGACACAGAAAACGCCGCAGCGAGAGACAAAGAGAGTACACTTAAACGACACGCAGAGTGTAAGGGTTTCATTATCAGTCCTTCATTATGATATGTTATAACAACTTAAGCGCGAGGACTGTACCACGAATGCAGCCAGGTGTTAAGGAGTAATCAATGAAGTTTTTATACTGATTATTACTTTCATTTTTATTAATTAAATTGCAATAAATAGCGTAAGTTAAGGTGCATCCTTGCACCCAGTGCGTCTTCCTTGTTAATGGGTTTTAACCAGCCTTTTGCTCTGCCTCTTCAAAGCGCTCAACACTAAACGGCGTCAGATCCAATGACGGTGTTTTACCCATAATCAGTTCAGTCATCAATTGACCCGTGATAGCCGATGTCAAAATGCCGGTACGGAAATGGCCACAGGCATTGAGATAACCTTCTACGCCTTCGACCGGGCCGAGGATTGGCAATTCATCCGGTGTCCCCGGACGTAACCCAGCCCAGCAACGCTTGATGCTCGACTCTTTTAATATCGGCAAACACTTCATCGCCCCCTGCGACAGCTCCTGAATTTTGTCCAGGCTATTGGTGGTATCAAAGCCTTTTTCTTCTGTCGATGAACCGATCAGGATTTCGCCGTTGTCTTTTTGTGCAATGTAACAGTCACTGGTACTGATACAGCCGTTCATGATCTTTGGCATGCGCTCCGACAGCACGATTTGTCCTTTCACCGGATACACCGGCATAGTACGACCAGTGGCTTGCTGATATAACTCGTTGGCCCAGGCACCGGAGGCATTGATCAGGGTATCGCAGAAAAAGACTTCATCGCTCGTTTTCACTCCTTCCACAACATTGCCGTTGCGGATCACCGAGGTGACTCCAGTATTCAGATACAAAGACACCCCATTTTGACGTGCGCCTTCCAGATACGCGTCGACCAGCCGATACGGATTTACCTGGTGATCACAAATAAAATCAATGGCACCGATGGCATCGTCAGTCACATAAGGCTCTTCTTTTTTAAGTTGCTCGGCGTCCAGCCAGCGTACCTGATCGGCCAGGTGAGGGATCCCCTGAGTGATCTGCTCGGCGTACAACCTGTCTTCTTCGTTGTACATGATAAATTTCAGCCCTGTACGCTCAAATTTAAAATCAACACCGTGCTTCTCCAGCATCTCCTCATGCAATGCCGGATACATATTATTGGACGTTAATGCAAACTCAAAAAAGCAATCTGGCAACTGGTGCGGACGCATGACCGGCACTTCCTTACCTTGTGCCTCACTGTGCAATTTAGACAGAGTTTTAAAGAAAATGACTCCGCATCCAAGACCAACCGATTCACCAATGGCCCACAACCCGCCGGCTGACGCGCGCGACGCATTGCCAGGTTTTTTTAAATCAATTAATGCGATTTTTAAATCTGTATCGCGACTCAAAAAGAATGCGCACGCCGCACCCACTGCACCGCCACCAGCGATGACAACATCATATTTTTTCATTGTGTTCATTCCATTAAGGTAAAGGGGATAGGATCAAGGGGAAAACGTGGTTTGATCACACCAATATTCTCTGTCAGACCTGCCTGATGCAGGTAGTCCAGCGCGTAGGAACTACAGGTTTTCCCCTGGCAGTCACCCATACCAATGCGGGTTCGCATCTTCAGGCTCGTGATGTCTTTAACGCCTTGCGCAATGGCCTCATCCAGCTGCTCTTTGCGTACTTGCTCACAGCGGCAAACCACGGTCTGTGGCTGCGCCAGAGACAATAAGCCGGGTTGACGATCCGAGAACCGGTCAAAGCCAAAACGGAATTTTTTAATCCGCGCCAGCTTGTTGTTAACTTTTGTAGCCCGTGAGAACAGCTCAGATTCTGTGATCTTTCCACACTGCCAGGCCAGACGTAATGCCGCCAATTGACCTTCACAAATGGCAGCATCAGCCCCCAGCAAGCCATTACTGTCGCCCACTACAAAAGCACTGTGATTCTGGCTTTGATGCCACTCATCCAGTGCAGGCACATAACCACTGACTTTACTGTAGGTGTGTTCCAGGCCCAGTAACATAGCAAGCTGGGTCCGTGCCACGAATCCGTACCCCACCCCAATGGCATCGACTGCCACCTGCTCAGCCAGGTCACGTTGAGGTCGCCACTGGCTATCGTATGGCGCAACATGAATACTGCTAAGCTGTTCCTCGCCCTGCGCACTGACAATTCCCCAACCATATTTGAACGGGATTTTGTGTTTTTTGAGGTAACTCATCATGCTCATGCCCGACAGCGTTAACTTGGGCTTATTAAGCAAAGCAACGGCCTCTTTTGCCAGCTTGGCAAATGGGCTGGCTTCATACACGCCAACTACATCTACACCGGCTTTATGCAACTGGCAGGCGACCAGAGGTAATAAAGGCCCGGTGCCCACCAAGGCCATGCGCTGCCCCGGTCTGACCAGACCACTTTTAAGCTGTAGCTGCACACCGCCCAATAACATAACGCCGGGTAACTGCCAGCCAGGAAACGGAACGCTGCGCTCGTGACAACCGGTTGCCAGGATCAGATGCCCATATGGTTGACGACTCAATCCCGAGTCATCACTAAGTAAAAGTTGATTACTGCCTTCCGGGCCAAGCACCCGGGTCTGCGTTTTGACTTCAATGGATTCTCGGTGCGCCTGATAGCGGGTTTGCAATGCCGTCATGGCGCGCTTCAGGTTGTCATCCAGGTGCGGCAATGAATCGTCTTGCGCAGCGGCCCGCGATATATCACCCCACCCAGCTTAGGTGCTTCGTCAATGATCACTGACTTTAAGCCATGACGTGCTAATTCAGCTGCCGCAGCAGTCCCCGCAGGACCGCCACCGACGATCACCACTTTGTCGTGCGTCTGGCTAGTCATGCTTGATCCCCTCTTCTTTGAAGCGGTTGGTCAGGGTTTCAACTGACATGTGTGGCTTAACTAAGGTCTGGCAGGCGCGTTGCTTGTGTTTGGCATTGATCTTAACCTGGCAACAATGGCATACCCCCATGCCACAGTAGGCACCTGATGCAACATTGCGGTCGTTTTCCATCACTTTGGCATAGTTGGCGGCAAGCAAAACCGACAACACGGTTTCCCCTTCACAGGCCTCAACAGATTGATCATCGACGGTAATTTTAAAATTGCGCGAAGGCAGAGGCGTAATGTCTCGGGTGCGCTTAAGTGGTTTCATAACTTGTCTCTCTCATGTAGTGATACATCATCGAGCGCAGCATGTACGCTTGATATACAGGACAGGTAAGAGCCAGTGACGTTGAGGGTAACTTGAAATGATAATTAAAAGTTAACTACTAAAAAGTGTACAACCGTTTTCCCGGTTCCTTTCGCTCGTCTATGCCCTATTTCAGGCACATTCAGCTCATTTCCTGTGAACGAGAGAAGATTAACCCGGAATAAACAATTAAGCTATATTTATTTACATTGAATAAACAAAAATTGATCTGGATCCGGGCATGTCGCTTTTTTATGCACTCCCTGATGACTTGCTCATCGCCAGTTCATGCTTTTCTCTTAGTCGAGTTGGTGAGATTCGGACCAGACTCGCAGTTGCTCCAGAATATGCAGTGCTGAGCGGCCAAACTCGGTCAGCTCATACGTGACTGCCACTGGCCGTTCATTAACAACCGTACGTAGCACCATGCCCTGGGATTCCAGCTCTTTGAGGCGCTGATCGATCATCTTTTTGCTGGCACCACCGAGCATTCTGGCCAGATCGTTAAATCTCACCGGCTCATCTTTAAGATGATAGATGATAGATCCCGTCCATTTTCCACCAATGAGACGCATGCCCTTTTCGATGGCACAAGGCTCCAGACACGCATTTAAAACTTTTTTTCTTCCCTTACTATCTGTTTTAACAACACTTTCCACAGTCAGCACTCCAAAATCAGGGTGGTTACCAAAAGTAAACTAATTGAATAAAGGTCACAGGTTACTATTATAAATCACGATAGTAATTAAGCCTACCGGAGAATCAACATGAACAAAGCCCTGATCATTAACGCACATCAGTATTACCCCTTTTCTGAAGGGAAACTCAATGCCACGCTGGTTAATAGTATGGTCTCTCACCTGACTACCAAGGGATACGAAACCCGAGTGGTAACAATGGCTGAACCACTCGACATTGAGCACCAACTGGATCTGCACCGCTGGGCTGATGTCGTGATCCTGCAATCCCCAATTAACTGGATGGGTCTGCCCTGGTCATTTAAAAAGTATATGGACGAGGTGTATACCGCAGGTATGGGGGGTACGCTGTGCAATGGCGACGGACGCTCAGCCGACCAGCCTAAAGCCAATTACGGACGAGGTGGCACGCTTAGCGGCACCCGTTACATGCTCTCTGTCACCTTTAACGCCCCGGCGGAGTCGTTTAATGACGTGAATGAGTTTTTTGAGGGTAAAAGCGTGGACGACTTGCTGCTCCCGGCCCATATGAACTTTAAGTTCTTTGCTATGCAGTCTATACCTACGTTTAGCTGCTTCGATGTGATGAAAAATGCAGACATAGAGGGCGACCTTGCGCGCCTCGACACCCATTTAAACACCTACTTTTAAGGACGCACCATGAGCCACACTAACCAGTACACTCAAAAACTGCACCCCGGCAGCCCATTTCCGGACATCCAGGTTAATCTGGCCGATGGGAGTACACGTCACCTGGCGCAGGCCAATAATGCTGGCAGGTGGCAGCTGGTACTGATTTATCGGGGTCGACACTGCCCGTTATGCACGCGTTACCTCAATAAACTGGAACAATTCAAGGAGCAGCTGGCTGACATCAAAGTCGACATAGTTGCGGTATCCGGAGACAGCCTGGCACAACTGCAAAGCCACAGCGAGCAGCTCAACGTATCGTTTGAGCTGGGATATGGTCTGCACCTTGCGGACATGAAAACCCTGGGCTTGTTTATTTCTGATCCCCGTTCAGCACAGGAAACCGATCATCCCTTTGCCGAGCCCGGGCTCTTTGTGGTCAATGAAGCCGGAAACATTCAGGTCACAGATATTTCTAACAACCCCTTTGTTCGCCCGGATCTGACTTCTTTGGTAAATGGTCTTGGCTGGATCAGGGACCCGGACAACAACTACCCCATTCGCGGTATGCATTACTAACCGCCTTTTAACAGGAGCACACACATGTTTACCTATTATGAGCCCGACACTGCACCACAAGACTCTAAACCGCTCATGGCGCAATCACTGGCCAGTTTTGGCATGCTGCCCAACCTGCATAAAGTGCTGGCAGAGTCGGCCGTGACCTACAAAGCTTATAACGATACCTTTAGCGCTTTTATGCAGGACACCAGTCTGTCGGCCGTTGAACAGCAGGTGGTGTTTATGACCGCCAACTACGAAAATAACTGTCACTATTGTGTTCCCGGTCATACCTGGATGATGAAATCTGCCGGCATGCCCGACGCTCTGATCAACGCACTGCGCGAAGGAACCCCCTTGCCAGACAGTAAACTTCAGGCACTGCAGGACTTTGTAAAAGCACTGCTGGCAAAACAGGGGCATATTGGCGATGACGCGCTGGCAGCCTTTTTGAGTGCCGGATACAGCAAACAGCAAGCACTGGAAGTACTAACCGGCCTGGCCGCTAAACTCATTTCCAACTTTACCAATGCACTGGCCAAAACCGAACTGGACCCACCGATGCAAGCCTATCAGTGGACCCATCCGGATTCACGTTAATCGTCCGCGTCAACTATGCAATTGGACTCATCAGACACATTAAAACAGTGCATCACAAGTCAAAGGCCACTCCAGGGTGGCCTGACCCACGACAATTCCTTGCTGATCTGCGCCGACGGCAGCCAATGGGTATGTAAACGCTCCCTTGGCCGACATCAAAGTGGACTTGCCACCGAAGCAAACACCTATTTGCTGCTCGCTAACACACGTTTCGCGCTGCCAACCAGGCTAATACACTCAGATAACGCCAGCCAGATGCTGCTTCGCCCTTATATCGAAGGGACAACCACAACGAGCTGGGCACAACTCAGTATTGAGCAGGCAATCCTCTTGCTCAAAGCTATCCATCAGATCACAGCAACACACCATGGTAAGGTAAGCTCCCCCACCAGCCTCACTCTGAACCCGGCCAACCAACTTAGGGTCATCTGGCGATATTTCCGCAACCGCACGTCTGAACGCGCCAAAATGACGAATATCTATGGCAAGCTCAGCACGATTTTGCAGGACCGCCAGAGCCTCTTTAATTCGCTTAGCACTTTTACACTCAACCATGGCGACTTCCACCCCGGCAACCTGATTGCGACACCCGGGCAGCAGCTTGTTCCGATTGACTGGGAGCGTGCACATTTCGGCGACCCAGCTTTTGACTTAGCCCTGATCAACTGGCAAGGCCAGGGTCCCATCGTTAATCCTGCCCTGCAAGCCCGTGCAATTGCGCTCTACACTCAGTGTCCGGCAGAACAAATACAGTTACAAAAACGCGTGATATGTTGGAGTTTAGTGCGCCTGTTCAACGATTATTTATATCTCACCAGCAACGGGCTGAAGGTCGATAAACTGGCGCACTTTGAAGAGACCACAGCAACGCTTCTGAATGCGACCAGCTAAAATCACCTTGACGGTCTTACGTGCAGGATGACGTTCGTGCGTTTTTAAAGGTTGGAATATCAGCTTGTAGTGAACACCAATTTGCTTTGCTGCTGGTAAAAATCTGCGCATCCACTTTCACTGGAATATCTGTATCGAATGTG
Source organism: Pseudoalteromonas sp. PPB1 (assembly GCF_015356275.1). Taxonomy (NCBI): domain Bacteria; kingdom Pseudomonadati; phylum Pseudomonadota; class Gammaproteobacteria; order Alteromonadales; family Pseudoalteromonadaceae; genus Pseudoalteromonas; species Pseudoalteromonas sp. PPB1. The sequence goes on from NZ_JACEQV010000002.1 coordinate 156,992, forward strand.
GATATGGCGATTTCTATGTCTTCTGGTGACACACCTTTACTTCGAAAACCGAGGCTGGACCCACAGGTATGACAAAATGTACGCGTGGTACCATTGGGGGCTGTGAACTCTTTTAAGCACTCTTTACCCGACAACCAGTTTAAATCAGTCACGGACACCAAAGTGCCAAAAGCAGCACCATGAAATTTACGACACATAGTGCAGTGGCAATTAGCCACTTTGGTGCTGAAACCGGAGACGGAGAAGGTAACTTGTCCGCATAAACACGAGCCATGATATTCATTTTTCATACGCTTCAGTTTCCCAGCTGCAAGTCACAATATTCAATTCAGACAATACCACAAAACTTAAAATGACACTGCGACCCTGCCTGCTAGCTTAGTGAGTGGTGAGGTTTCACAGTGTAAGTACTTTGCATAACCCGTATGCCAGGTTTGGCAACTATGCGGTAAGAATCGTATTAAACCCACCGTAGATTAGGCGCTTGCCATCAAATGGCATAGGATTATTTTCCGCAGACATTCTTGGGTCTTCCATAATGGCACTCCAACCTGCGTCACGTGCCTCTTTAGATGGCCAGACTACCCACGAAAAGATCACAGTTTCGTTGTCCTGAGCTTTAACCGCCAGAGGCAGAGAAGTCACTTCTCCTTGCGGCACATCATCACCCCAATTTTCTACCACTTCTAACGCACCATGTTCTTTAAACACCACTGCGGATACTTCTGCGTGCTCAATGTACTTTTCTTTATTGTCATTCGGTACTGCTGCGACAAAACAATCTACATATGACATCTTCCTCTCCTTTACCTTGGCCTTTCACATACCGTCAACCTAATCCAGATCTGACGTCGCGTTGAAGCTCGCGCAACACGACTACACAGCCACACCCAGCCTATCAAGCATAGCAGGCCAGAATGATTGGCAGAGGAAAATAATACGCTTAAGGGACATTTAGCGGAAGGCCAGAAACACCAGCAGATTGCGGCTCTCAGCATAACTCCCTCAAGTCGTAAACTGGCACGTTTAACACAAAGAAAAAAGCATACCTCACTGCTGAGATATGCTTTACGTTGGACTATCGTGAGTCACCACGAATCTTGCTCATGCATACTGGTTAGTTAATTGTCCACGCTTGCTGTTGCTGAGTGCCATCAAACTCCCAGGTGTATACAAGCGGCTCGACGCCAGTACTGTAATACCAAATTTCAGCTTTTAACTTTTGCTCCGAATGCGGCAGTTCAAGCTGAACCGTTAGTCCATTGCTATCAACTGGCGCTCTCAAAAAGCAGGTATCGTCGTTGGTGAGCGCGGCATCTTGCTGACACACATTGATGTAGGCGCGACCATTGACCACATCGGGGGCAACTGAAACAGTGACCGGCACATCCGTCTGGAAATCAAACCCGCCATCTACAACCACAGCCTCCATGCCTTCCCCAACTGGGGCCTCTTCCGCAGGTTGCTCCTCAGCTACCTGCTCTTCGGTGCTACTCGCTTGCTGCTCAGCTGCGTTATCTTGCTGAGCCTGGTTACTCGATTGCGTTTGCGTTGTATTCGTCACACTGGCCTGGGCCGTATTGCTGGTCGACTGGCTATTGCTACTGCCTTCAGAGCCACCACCACATGCTGTTAGTAAAAGTGTCATTAGCGTTACGATTAACTTGTTCATGATGCTCTCCTAGTTTTGCGCTGCGTTGCTGATGGTGTATTGATAGTCAGATACTGGATTCTCAAACCAGGTTGCGTTCTGTGCGCCTGCTGACTGGGCGAATTCCACAAATTGAGGATACGCAAGTGACATATCAACGCGCTCCATTGGGTGGTCCCACTGAGAGTTAATGATAAGTGCCCAGGGCAAACCCGTTGACGTTTGGAAGTAACCATTGGTTGATGAAGTGTCATCGCCCTGGTCCAGGTAACTACTGTCAAACGCTTCGGTTGGCTCATGATTTTTAAGATGGACTTCCCAGCCACGACCGTTGTTCTGGTCTACGAATGGCCCATGGTAATGACCATCTACCGCGAAGATAAACGGGTCAACTTTGCTGTTGGTCGCCACATTCGCGTTGTAACTGGTCGCGAGCGGAATGCTGATTTCAAAAGAATAAGGCGCTCGTTGGATGTCACTACAGCCGGTTTCAGTTCTGAAGAATTTGCAGCCTGGCTGCACCGGCACCATCTCTCTTGTATCGGCAAAGATGACGACAATGGCTTCATTTCGGTTGGCTTCCAGCGGACTACCGTCCTGTAGTGATCCGTCAACGGTCAGTGCAACCTGGGCTTCATCAACATGCTTACGGGCAATGTCTTTTAAACGAATGGCAAAGGCATTGTGATAACCGGCCCCGACTGCGATCAGCGCACCTTCAATGTTGTAGCGCACAACCTGGTTACCAATCTGGCTGGACGTCACACGATATCTCACTACCACGTCGTTAAAGTCATAATCACCTTTTTGCGGCCATAAGTCTTCAAACGCAGCGGTTTTCCATGAGGTCGAGTTCTGGATCAGGCTGCTGGCAACAACAGAGACATTCAAATCTTCCACTTCACCATTATCAATCCCGCCCTGTGGTGCAATATCACTGGTGTTCGAGACCCGGAATCTGGCCCAGGTGCTGCCTGCAACAGCATCAACAGGCACAGGAATGAGCACACGGTTTTCACCGGCAACCCCCTGATACTCACTGATCACACGCTCTGACTCCTGGAACTGGCCATCACCGTTCCAGTCAATCCAGGCATTCACATACCCGGATTTCGATAGCGTGAACGAAACCAGTGTTTCATAGCCTGTTTCAAGGTTGGTTAAAAAGCTAATGCCGTTGTCGTCGTCTGTGGCTTTAGGTACATATTCTGCACTGACACTCTGGCCGAAAAATAAGTCACCCACATTATGACGCGCACCATTGGCGTTAAGCGAGGTGCCATAGCTATCCGGTGCGTCGCCATAGTCTATGGTTGGGTCTTCTGTATCATCAATAATCGGGGCTGTTGCACAGCGTGCGCCGTCGTTAGTATTGGAAACCGGACCATATGCGAAAAGCTGGGTATTATTTGTATCGTTTATATCTATTTTATAAACATGCCCGTCCTGATTTCTGCTGATGTAAAAATTGCTCTCCACATCAAAATAGACGGCTCCAAACGTTCCTGACTGACCCACATTGCCAAGATTGGTGCTGGTGCCATTTGATACGTCAATGCGGTGTAGATTACCATTGCTGTCTACGCTATATGCCAGGCTGGCATTTTCATTAGGTGCAAACGCCATATCAAAGATATTAAGGTTCAGCGCACTGCCATCAATGATACGCTCTGCCTGCAAATAGTCGTCGCTGTTTTCGTCGAGCGATACACGATAAAGACCTAAGCTACTGCCTTTCTTATAAACATAAAATGCATTCTCGTGAATAGCGACATCACCCACGTAAAAGTTGGTATCGGGGAATCCCGACGTCATGATGGGCTCAAGAACGTAGTCTTTTCCCACCCGACCGATGTCTTTGTTACTGTAGTCCCAACCGTAAATGTAACGGTCGTGGACGCTAAACCCGATGCCATTAAGCTTGTTGTTGGTACCAACGTTTTCAGCGAACGTGGTGTACGAACCTGAGACCAGGTTAACGCCATACATAGTTGCCGTGTTCCCCTGCACCAAAAAGGCTTTTGACGGACACGTGTCGAACGGGGCGGCTGATAGTCCTGCGGAAAACACGCAGGCTCCGAATAATATCTTTTTCATGTGACTCTCCAACGTTTTGATTTGCTGCTAGAGAGATTGCAAGCATGAGGCCAACTTTATGACACTGATTTTTAAAGGTTTTTATTTTTCTGATTTGCGTTATTGCAATACGCAATGCAGGATGAAAATCACAATGAGAAAAACGAGACTAAAAAGCACGCTCAGCGTGTGCTCAATCACACGCCATGAATCACTAAGCTAATTGACGTGTAGACTAGTGGTTATGATTTATAGACGTCCCTGGTCTTGCGCATGTCGTAGACTCTGTTTTTACGTGTTTCATCAAAACCGACCAGCTGGACATAGTCTTTTGGGTTCGACAATGTGCCAAACAACAGATCCCAGGTAGCTAACCCATAATTTGTTTATGGTAACTATATTTATGATGAACTCTGCGCATTTCAGGACGTTGCAACACAAAACCCGGTAAGTACGACGTTTTCAGCTTAGTCCCGATTTAAGAAGCGAATTAAAAGTTGAAAATCAAAGTGATGGAAGCGGTCGATGTGCTTTCTGGCCCTATGGGAAAAAACCAGCCAAAGATAGGAATATGAAACGATATAATCTGGAAAAACTGCCTGCTGCTAAAGGCCGGTCGTAAACGTCACCCGGAGCGTCTTTATTACTTTTGCTCCGGGTTTCGTTTTGGTATGGAAGCCGTTAATTTAGCACTTTGCGTATTACACGCAGGGTATTAGTACTATAATTCTTGCTCCCGATATTCGTTGTACCATCTGCGGATTTATGTACCCATACTGGTTCCCTGGGTAAGTCTAGCTCAGCAATGGGATTAGCAAATACATAGTTGAGTTTGCTATTAAGCTTTACTTCCACGACTTCGTCGTTGCTGTGGTTATAACCTATCCCGGAAACTGAGCCATCTTCATTGACATAAGCCGCATATTCGAAATTAATGTCGAAATCATCATACTCACGGACCTCCGACAGCAAACCCAGGTCAGGATCCAACTTGATTCTAATGTCACTCGATGCATGATCAGCGCCAAAGAGTAACAGGTTATTTTGATTATCCAACTTAAATGTTGTGAAAAGTTCTACGTAATTGAGAATGCCTTCCCAGAAGTGTGTTTGCTGAAAGTCAGTATCAACTTTAACAACATACAGACCACTACTAAAGCCCGAACGCGAGCTCAACACACCGCCAATTGCCAGTTGCTCAGAGTTTACGACCATTAGCTGCTCCGGGATGTTATGGTATGCAGCGTTCGGGTTAGTCAGCGCTGTGCTTTTAACTATCTCGCCCGTGGACAAGTCTAGTTGCTGTATTTGTGCATCGTAATCTCCATCTTGTGGCTTATACACTTTCAGGCGATAATACTGATCATTCCACACAACCGCAGAGCGCATATTACCTATGTGATCCGTGTCGGTTGTGCTTTCCGCTTCGCTGTACCAGATTAATTCGCCACTCGCACTGAACTTAGCACTTACTGAAAAATAGGCTCTAACAGTCCCATCATAAATGTCACCACTGGCGATCAACTCCCCATTGGCAAGTTCATGAATCTCCCTCAGAGGCGCACTTCCGGGCTTCTCAATGGTTTTTTCCCATTCAACACGCCCATAAGCATCTAGCTTTGTAAGCCAGTTGTCATTTCGTACTGAAGATAGGATGACAAGCCCTTTATCCTGAGTCTCTATACTGGTAAACGAGTGACCGTCGTTTGGAAAGCTAACATCATATTGCGCAACGTCGATATACCATGAATCACTCCAGAGTGACTGGTTACCTGCAATGTCAGTCGCTTGCATCTGCCATCTGTAGTTACCCGCAGGCAATAACAATTCGATATTGTTCGCACCGCTAACTGACTCAGTAAAAGACTGTTGAGTCTTAGTATTAATCGCTGTCAACGTGTATGAATCAATATTCTGAACGCCATCCCAACTGAATGCCACACGATGCTGAGAAGCTTCTGGTGTCATGTTAACAGAGACGTTGTTTGGCGTCTGTGGCGCGGCAAGGTTCACTAAAGTCATAGCGGGTTCAGAGATATGACCGTAAGCATTTACGATCCTAGCCTCAAATTGCATGTAACCTGGATTGAGCCCTTCAAACACTAAAGCACCGCCATCTTGAGTTGTGGCCATCAGTTGGTCATAACCTGATACGGACAGTTGCATGTAAAACCCGTCTTCAAGCTCCGGCGCTGCAAAAGTCAATTTGTAGCCCTGTTCGCTGAACTCGATTTCAGGTTCACCCAGTGCTGCTGGAGCGAGAGGATTCAATAGGCTGAATTCAGCTGGTGCAGACCAAGGGCCAGTATGGTCATGTGCATTTTTTGCACGGTAGCTAATACTGTAGTCGCCAGGGGATAAGTCGCTCAGTCCAACATTGACACTATCAGATGTAACGAATGTTTCTTCGTCATTAAACGCGACCTTTACCTCGTAATTAGTAGCACCTTCGACTGGATTTAGCGCAAGTTGCAGCGCATCGACATTGCGCACCTCAGCCTGCAATGCATTAAACACCAACGGGTCAATCACTTCGTTTGTCACTTCTACGGTGAACGGGTTATTCAGAAGGTGACGTTGATCCTGTTGATCCACGGCTTCAATTGTAATAGTCGGTGATGAATTGCCCCAAAAGTACGCATTCCAGTCAAATGTCCAGGGAGCCGTCTTGATAGTACTGATTTTCTCACCGTTAACCAGCAAAGACAGTTCTTTTACCAAGCTTTCATCAGAGACGGCAACTTTGACTTCAGTTGAAGCTGCGCTGACAATACTTGTGCTGGATAAAGAAGTGACTGAGATAGACAGAGGCTGCTCTTCAGACTCTTTTTCCGGCTCTTCAGATTCAGTCTCTTTCGACTCTTCAGCTTCTTCAGTTTCTGACTCTTTAGACTCTTCTGGCTCTGTTGTTGAGTTAGTCTCCGGCTCTGTCACTTTTTGCTCTTCAGAACCGACATTAGTTTGTTTGTTATCATCACCTGACCCTGAACCGCATCCTGCCAGAGCTAAACACATTACCAGACTCAGTGGTAGAGTTGTTTTATTCATTAAATGAACTTCCATTATAATTGCAAAATTGGGCGCATTATACCTGCAAGATTATTGGTTGGAAAGTAACCATCAATGTACTTTAATTGAAAACGCATAAGACACTACTGCACATGGATTAAATATTGAAATCTGACGCTTCCCCTATGAAAATATACATTAATTTCGATCAAACCTGACACTTCAATATGCAAACTCAGAACGCTGTTCCTGTAATTAAAAGTGTCAATCCGCACCCAAAAAAGATACTAAGTAACGCTCATACTGTCTTGTAACTTATTAATCAAAACGGGATAGTTTAACTAATGCGAGGATGCCACTGTTCAACGGTAGACGTGTCAATTTTCTCATCGAGCTGGCCGGCCAAAGCCATAGCGAGTTCACTCAAAAAGGACCGCTTCGCTGAGTATCCGTCTCTTTGACTTTGGTCCTTGTCATGGTTTGCAGAGCCCTGACCCAGACACCGACTCCAATGTTGGTGTCTGGGCCATGTCAAGCAAATAGTTGTTTCAGGTAGGTGATCTGATAAGACTACTGCACCAGCTGATAACTATTGCCTAATTCATCCTGCAATACATAAGCAATGCCCTCGACGGGCGTCATATCCAGCGGTTCTGTCAGGATACGACTGGAAAACGTCCAGCCTTCAGGCAGCGTGAGCCGGTCTCCCAGGTTTGCCAAGTCATCCATTTGCAATGAAGCGTCCGAAATACGGCTGAACGACTGCATCACAAAAACCTGACCTGTGTTATCAGTCAGCTCATAAATGCGTCTGCCTTTATAGAAGTGCCAGGTATTGCTTCTCGACACCTCACCGGCAACATAAGGAAGTTGCTCGCCCCGCGCAGCGCTCAAATCAGCGGTGGTTAATAAACGCATGTTTATCTCTCCGAACTGGCGAATTTGCGTTTCAGCCTCTTGCGCTATCACCTCCGCGCCGCGACTTTCGTCCACTACAAAAAAGCGTGGACCGTTAGGGATCGCACTTAGTGCGCCGTATTCTGCGGCAATGTTTTCAAAGTCAATGGCATCCCACTGAGCCTGGCGACACATATCCACGCCCGGCGTACCCCACACCTGAGCAACTATTTTGTCATCTTGCAGAAAAGGCAATAAGATCTCACAGTACCGCATGTTGTAGCTTGGCCCGCCCGTGACCAGCGGAGTCTGTGGCGCGGTCGTTTGCAAAAAATCTAACACATGCAGCGCCAGGTCCTCTCCTACATCATCCTGGATAAAGTGCCCGGCCTGAAAACGTCTGTGATCTACCCCGTCAGAGCCTGGTACATGATCCACCCACTTGCGCTGATTGGCTTCGCTGCCGAGTCCTGTGTCATATTCGCCTGCATTGAACATAAACGGGTTATGATAAGCGCCCAGCGTTTGCCATGCCGGTAAAGTTTGCATTTCTATGCCGGAGAGCATGGAAGGAAACGCCCGGATAGCCGCTTTGTACTGCACATTGGGATAAGGCGCATTGTATGCGGTGACTTCGGCCTCAGTCAGTTCAATTGCAGAAAGCTTTTGCACCACATCCCCCGCCATCAGATCCGGTACACTGGCGGCATAATCGATCCATTGCTGAAACCCTTCGACGCGATCGCTTGAACGGTTATCAAAAAAGGTGCTGGCATCTGCCGGTTGCGACTCATCTATCTCAAAGCTGGGCACGTGATAAGGGTTAGTACCGGTCGGAATTATAGGCATATCCCCATTTGCGACGACGATCCTGGCAAAGCGCTCAGACATATTACCCGCCACTCTCAACCCGATCAAACTGCCCCAGTCTTGCACAAACAAATTGATATCGGTGAGTTGTAGCTGATTAATAAACGCCTTGGTCCAGGCGACGTGATGTTCGTACTGATGCACCGCCACATTAAGGGGTTTATCTGACTTACCCATGCCCATATTATCAAGGACAATCACACGATAACCGGCCTCAGCCAATATCGGGATCATTTTTCGATATAAGTACGACCAGCTCGGCTGGCCGTGCAGCATGAGCACCACTTCACCGTCTTTTGGTCCCTCGTCAACGTAATGCAGCCTCAGCCCTTCAATATCCAGATAATTCGCTGCGAAGTCATAACCAGGTAACTCATCAAAACACGCATCCGGAGTGCGAATAAATTCCACGCCTTTGCTGGTGGTTGATGGCACCATTTCTGCCTCCAGGCAGGCCTCGCTGAGCGGCCCGCTTGCCGGCCGGATTTCTACCGGGGTATCTGCGCTGACCGTTTCTTCGACACTGGCCGTGTCATCATCGTTGTCACTACAGGCCACCAATATGCTGCTAAGCAGGCACACGCCGATGACCTTACGCAACGTCATAACTGACTGCTTTAATTTGAATTGTGATGTTCGGATGTTGTAAACCATGTTTGTTTTTCCTTATGTATCAGATGACAATGACTTGTCTTACCGGGACACAGGAATAACACCGCACAATTGGCCGCCCCAGCCTGTTGCGTGCAGATGGTGTAAAAGTCTGCGCCAATGGTGTCGTGGCAACGTTTCATCCAGGCAAATTTGCTTGTACCATTTACTCCATCAATGACGAGCGGATCACCGAGTGAATACAGCACCTACCACAGCGAGCCAGACCGGGCTTTATAACAAAAGCACCACCCAGGCCTGGATATTTTTACTGATCTGGCCCTGGTTCAATATCTTGCTGCTGTCCTGTGTCTTGCTGCTGCTCGATATATTTACGCTGACCCTGTTTGCTCAGGTGATAGTGAAAATATGGAGCGGGTTTTGTGCAGGCTACCTGCTGTTTAACCTGTGTGAGTCAATCTGTGCGCGGTTTTTGCCAGCCCAGTTTTTACCTGCATGGTGTCGTCATAACATCTGGCTGCTCAGGCCGTTTTCCATCATTCTGCTGTACGTGCTGATTGGCCCTATCGTCAGCTTGCCCACCAGCAATGCAGTGACCCAGGTGACCTTTTTGCCCATAGTGATTATGTTACTTGAGACCCTGGTCTACATTGCGGTCATGCTGATGCTCAAGCAGCAAACCTATCACTTTCAGTCGCAGCTACAGGCACAACAAGCTGAGTTACAAATGCTGAAAATGCAGTCGAATCCGCACTTTTTGTTCAACACGCTCAACCTGATCGCCAGTGAAGTTACTCAAGACCCGCACAAGGCAAAAGCGCTGATTTACGATCTGAGTGATCTGCTGCGCCACACCATTGAACTGGCCAAGCAGCAATTCGTTACGCTTGAGCAGGAACTCAAACTGGTGGAGCTTTACCTTGTGCTGCAACAAAAACGGTTCGCCGATCGACTAACATTTGATCTGGACTGCCCGGGTGAACTCGACCCGCTGCCGGTCCCCTCTTTGCTGTTGCTGCCGATTGTTGAAAACGCCGTGAAATATGGCATTGCCCCCTACGCACGCGCAGGCCATATCAGTATCATTATTGAAACGACGGAGCATAGCCTGCTGATTGAAGTGCAGGATACGGGCGCGCCTTTTGATGACACCCAGCTTAGTCAGGGCGAGGGACTGCGCATTATTCGCGAAACCCTGAATCTGCATTATCGGGGCGCCGCGAGTTTCAGACTGATCTCCTGCGATGAAGGCACCAGTGCTTTTATCCAGCTACCCCGATAACCAAACCGAGCCGTGTATGACTAAGAAAACCGTGATCATCGTCGACGACGAACAGGCAGCCAGACAACAGTTAAAAGAAGTGATCAATGGCTTTGATGAGCTCACCCTTGTTGCCGAGTCAGCCGATGGCAAATCCGCCATTGAACAGATCATGCTTAAGCGCCCGGATATTGTGTTTCTGGATATTGAAATGCCAGAGCTCAATGGCTTTGATGTCGCCAAAGCGACGCAGGATTTACAGTATCAGCTGGTTTTTATGACCGCGTACGAACAATACGCACTGAAAGCCTTTGACACCAATGCTATCGACTACTTAGTCAAACCCGCCAGGCCAGAGCTGATTGCCAAAAGCATAGGCAAAATCATTCGTCAGCAGACCCAGATTAAGCCATCGGGCTCCGCAGCGTGCCTGACACTCAGTGATCATGCACAGCAAAAGCTCATTGAATTTGAGCACATCAATTATATTGAAAGTATTGGTCGCTATCGGCGGGTGCACCTGACCCAACCCGGAGCAGAGATTCACAACACAGAGACTATTATTTCTGAGCAAACGCTTGATGGCTTTTGCAGCCAATTGCCCGAGTCGCAGTTTTACCGGCTGCACCGCAGCTACATCATTAATGCCACCCAGCTATTAGCGCTTAAATACCAGGCCCGCAAACACTTTGTGATGCTGGCAGGCGCAGATAACCCAATCCCGGTATCACGGAGCTTTGTGCAAACTCTGAAGGCGCGGATCGCTGAACGGACGCACAATGAGGACTAACCAAACACGGATTTAAAGGACAAAATAGCCATCCCGGATGACGCCTCGGGATGGCTGATATGGTTAAAGTTAGCTATTGGCGCCATTGTTTCTTGTTATGTTTCAGATACTTGATGAAACCGCCAAATTGTTTTGTTTTGAAGAGCGTATAGCGCTAAAACAAAATAAAATGAAAAAATTACGACTACTGTAACTGGGTCAAAACCACCTTCTTCGAACCCTCCAATTAGTTCGTCAATAATCCCTATAACCAATAAAGATTGCCAGAATGCTCTATTAAGAAACCGTATACCCAGAGCATAAAAAATACACCCAATCAAAATTGAAGAGGTAATCAAACTTCGTATTGCCTGAATAACATCAGGAGAGTCTATAAAAAACGAAATTTCAATATAGATGTAAAGATGGAATATAAACCATGGAAGCCAGAGCAGCCTCAGTGATTTCCATTTCGTGATTTGCATCGTACTTGCTATGAACGCCTTACTAATGGGTGCATAAATGCTTGGCTAAAATTAGCGACGAAGGAGTACAAGCCAAGTGTTTTGCGTCCTTTTGAGTAACTTGTTAGTTGCCGTCTTAAATTATGGACCAAGGGTTAAACCCCATTGACTCAATTGCCGGAGCGATTACGTCAGCCAAAAACTCTTTTTCCTCGGTGTCAAAGTCATCCCAAGGCAACTGGTCAACAAGTCGTTGAACTTGCTCCAGCTTTGATGGTTTATCTAATTCTGAGTTTTCATTAATTGCTTTCAGATACTTAAGAAAACTAACTGTCACATTTTCGAGTTGTTTAATTACGGGCGCTGGTGATGGCATTAACCCACGCTCTTCCCAAAGTTGTAAAGCATAGTTATCGTTTACGATTAGTTCTTCAATTTTCACGCTACTTCCTTGAGCTACGCAATTAATGCTAAAGGTTGTTATAAATAAGAAACTTAAAAATTTCTTCATAGGCAACTAACAGCTTATTAGCGTGAATACCGGTTAAACTCTGTTTCCAAAGCCTACCAAATCCACCACAAAAAAATATTTATTCATAATAAGAACAATAACCTAACACTATTTCATTAGTTGCTCAAGCCAAAACAGCACGAATAGCAGACACCCAATTAAAAACTTGTGGAATAGCAGACACCCAACCAAAAACTTGTCTGCCATACCCCCCCATCGCCTATGCTGTTAATCTGCTCCAAGGATAAGGACTAACTCAATGCCAGCGGCACGGAAAAGCCAGGTCAGCTTAGTTGACACGAAATACTAGCATTGCATCTCTCGCTGCGTAAGGCGTGCCTTTTTATGCGGTGAAGACCCATTAACAGGTCAATCTTATGAACATCGCCGAAGATGGGTTGAAGAAAAACTACTTCTGCTGGCACGTATTTTCTGCATTGATATCTGTGCTTACGCTGTGATGAGTAACCATACTCACATTGTTATGTATGTTGATGACACAAAAGCCAATCGACTATCTGACAAAGCAATCGCTATCCGATGGCACAAGTTGTTTAAGGGAAATTGGCTGACACACAAATTCGTGGAAGGTAACGAACTCACCCCGTCAGAACGCATTATGCTCGACGATATTATCGACAAATACCGCGAAAGACTTGCAAGCATCAGCTGGTTTATGCGCGTACTCAACGAAGACATGGCCCGCCGAGCCAATAAAGAAGATGGCTGTACAGGTCGGTTCTGGGAAGGCCGGTTTAAGTCTCAGGCATTGCTCGATGAAGCAGCACTGGCCGCTTGCATGGCCTACGTTGACCTCAACCCTATTCGGGCCAAAATGGCCAACACACCGGAAACTTCTGAGTTCACCAGTATCAAAAAACGCATTGAACACGCACAGCATGGCAAACAACCAAATAGCCTTCTGCGCTTTGCTGGAAACCCAAGACAAAACATGCCTAAAGGACTGCCCTTTGAACTTAAATACTACATTGAACTGGTTGAGCTCACTGGTCGATGCATTCGCGCAGACAAGCGAGGCCACATCTGCGATACCCAAGCTATCCTCGCCAGATTGCAAATAGAGCCTGAAAACTGGCTAAAGCTCACCACGCGATTTACCAAAGTATTCCACGGTGCAGTCGGCAGACAGCAAGCCGTGACTGAATTTTGTGAACACCTGCAAAAAAAGCGACGACCTAATCTGGCTAATTGTGAACGCTTATTAGGTTAATATTGCCATTGTCCTGACTTCAAGTTATGACCGTCGCACTCTGGCAGCACTTATCTGTGCCCCAAAATATCAAATAACTGCGGTTCGAGCTGAAATTCCTCACCTATGAGTGCCAACTCTCTCGGTTTATCACTTCTTTACTCTACATAGCACTCGCAGTCACCCACCAAGAACCCATAAAAGGAACGTATAACGCTGGGTGTCTGCGTATTTGTATTGTCCTGACTTCAAGTTATGACCGTCGCACTCTGGTAGCACTTATCTGTGCCCCAAAATACCAAATCACTACGGTTCGAGCTGAAATTCCTCACCTATGAGTGCCAACTCTCTTGGTTTATCATTTCTTTACTCTACATAGCACTCGCAGTCACCCACTAAAGACCCATAAAAGGAACGTATAACGCTGGGTGTCTGCGTATATGTTTGTGCGTATATGTGTTTTTCCGTTTAAGAAACTTGTTGTGTGGTATATATAGGCAAATAATCATCATGTACAAATATAATATTGGCTTTCCAATTATCTCTTATAAAGACAAGGCTTTCAGCCCAACTTTCACCAAAGAATATATGATGACTTTTCTTATAAATCATTTCTGATGATAAAAATCGTGTTGCCTCCTTAGAGTCGTACTTACAAAGTTTTATCAAGAAAAAACTTAGAAAATCTGCAACCGCATTAATTACACATCTTGCGTGCTCACCATTCCAACAACTCGATTCTTCTGGGATTTTGAGTTGTGGAGTCAATTTTTCACCTTGAGAGAAGGTATTATTCCCGCTCATTTCTTCTAACTTAACATTGTTTGCTTTTGGTTTTGGGTGCACATATTTATTTCGAAGGTTGATCATCTCCTTTATATTTTGCACCTGCTTACTTCCCCTATCAAAATGAGATTGTGTACCGTCCATTCTCATTGAGAATAGAAAGTCGTATTTATCCAATGGACTAAATTTATCGATGGACTGTTTCAAATGCTTGGACATCGGATAACAATCAAGAAAGCAATTAGCCCCAGCTTCAATCGATAATATCACTGTCAAAATAGATGCTCGTGCGGTTACGCTAGGCTCGTCAAGTTTACTACCCCTTGCCAACTCAATTGCATCACAAAACAATTCAAAAAAAGGTCTACTTAACCACTGTGCTTCATTCATAAACTTCCTCAAGATGACATTGCCACTTAGAACACATAACGCTTGGGTCAGGTGCGCCGTAGGCGTCACCTGGACCCACTTGTTAGGCGGTCTTTCACAATACTTTTAACATAACGACTGTGTACCCAACCTTTATCACCGGTCTTTAAGTCTTTAACAAAAAACCAGATATTATCTACATTTAATACCTCAATTTCCGTTTGTTCCTTGAGCACATAGATAATTTGATGATCTCGACTTGGGCCTGATCTTAAATTGAGGTTTGCAGCTGTCAAAATAGTAATTTCTTCGGCAGGCAAATTAACCTTAGATCCTATAAGGTTCTCGATTGCCCTCAAAACCGAATCTAAGTTAGGGTTTTCAAATTTTTCAGTTCCTGAATTAATGACTTCCCTATAGATGGCTCTTTTATTTCCGACCCCAGTGGGGATCTGAAACATACTAGCTATACTTGCAGTTGGAACAACAACTGTTTCACCTTGTTGATTTTCTGTCTTTAAGTAAAAGAATACATATTTCTCAGTGGCGGTAATTAATACTAAATTTTCACTTTCTTCGGGAAGCAATACTCTATTTGTCCTTAATTCAAGCACTGAGTAGTGGGAGGGGTTACTTCGTATTCTTTCCAGTTGCTTGTCAGTTTCTATGTGGACTAGTAAAAACATTGCCAATATCCCAGATACAATTACAGCAGCAAGCGCTGCACCGATCAGCCCTCTATTGTAATGATGTCTGGCTAGGAAGCTTGCTTTTCCACTGACAACTCTCTGTTCAAGTTCTGAGGCTGATATTCTCCCCTCAAATTCCTTCCTTATATCAAGCTCTTCGTAACGTAGTCTGGTGTTTATTATTGACAGCTTTCTGAGCTGGTACCAAACAATCATTATGCCCATGGCGAATACTGGAAAAGAAAATGCAAATATACTTGGGTTTTTAAATGCAGCTAGAAGGAAGTCATCTGCTTCAGCAAAAACGACGATATTTATGCCAAATGATTGCATCAATCTATACTCGCTCCAATACCCCACGCAGGAACAAAGTAGAATTGAAAGAGACACAATCAGCACTGGGTGTTCGCGGAAAAAGCTAACTATTCCTCCAATTTGAATTTCTTTACTACTTTCCATTTGTAAATGTTCTCACTAACGTTGTGACGCCTAACGCCTCGATAAGTGGCAATAAAATAATTGGTTATACTTTAGCGAGGCACGAGCGCCAAGCCAATGATTTTATGTCCCTTTCTTCATCGACTTGTTATGTGCAAACTTGCGAACTGCATCTAATTTAGCTCGAGTGTATTCAACTTGCGGTAGGTACTTAAATGATCCGTGGCACCTTGAAACATAGTTTTTAACAGTACTTTCCTTTGGTACGTAGACTAAATATTTTTGAGATGGGTATAGTTCTAAACCACAATTACTATAAGTTCTTAAGACGTTGATATCATCTTCTGCCTCCATAAAGGATTCGACCGTTTTGAATTTCGCTTCAAGGTATTTTATCGTGCCATCATCTGCGTTCCTAAACACTTCAAGTTTTTGAACTTCAATAAGTAAAACGGCTTTTGAATCAGAAAAGGATTCTGCCACTGACTTCAATTTACACGAGCATGAGAAGCTAGTTGGAGAATACAACAAAAGCACAAAAAATATTAACAGCAGTTTGTTCACCGAGCCTCCTATGCACATAACAGCTTATTAGCGTGAATACCGGTTAAACCCCGTTCCCAAAGCCACCCTAATCCACCACTAAAAAATATTTATTCATAATAAGAACAACAACCTACCACTATTTTACTAGTTGCTCAAGCCAAAACAGTGCTGTTAAAACCGAGCCGTGATCATAGCGAGATTTGGGGTCTCGTTATGTAGAACTACTAACTTATTGAATCTATGTAACTAAAAATGATGGCTGACTTAAACGAGATCTGAATGCGTGGAGAAAACGAGAAATTAGACATGACTATTGGTCACATTCATTTAGATCTGTATCTATAAACAGTTTTTAGTTTGGCTTCTTGGTACCATTTGGAATAACAGCGCGCTCAAGTTTATTCCCGAACATATGCGTCTGGGATGACGATTGAGGCTGTCTGCCTTGCTTTGCAACGGATGTTGCTATGCTGTATTTATGCAAACTTGGCTTGCACGCGCCCGGGGTAACGACTGTCAGTATTGCTTTTGGCGGATACAACTGTGCTGAATGTGTGTAGATCCCGGCTCGCACGCGGCCGGGATGACAATGGGGCTCTATTCAGCGAGTGATACTTATCAAAACTCAAAGTTAACTTGTACCGGGTAGTGATCTGATAATTCGTTATAGTAGCCATTGTGATAATAACGGCCGTCGCTTAAACGCCAGTTGCCACGCAGATAGCTCCAGTACCAGTTTTGCTCTGCTTTCGGGTAGCGTACCGCCATGCTTGGTGCATTGGTTGGCTGCTTGTGGTCACGGTGCCAGAAAACGTAGTCCAGCGTATCGTTGTAATCCAGACTGTAATCAAAGTAGTACGCGTTGGCTTTGGTAAACCAGTTGTATTTTGCCGGGAATGAGCCAACCTCAGGCGTCTCAAAATTTAACTCAGCACGTGAGGTTGCAAGCATATCGGCCACTTCATCCTGCTTACTCCACTCAACATTCATGTCGCCGCCAATGATAACCGGCTCGCTGGCCGGAATGTTTTCGGCACTGATAAACGACTGAATTTCACTTAACTGACCCATACGCACGCGGTGCTCCTCAGCCGTATCGCCGTCGTGGGTTGCCTGCAAGTGTGTGCCGATCAGGTGATAACGCTGACTGTCTTTCTCGATTTCTACGTAGGCAAAACCTTTGTTTGACAGATAATCCCAGCTGCCATTCAGGCTGTTTTCAAACACATGGGCTTTTTGCGTAATAATCGGGTATTTAGACAAAATCACCACACCGCCACGGATCACAAACGGGCTGTTTGAGCAGTTACCGGTCAGACCATCCCAACCGCTGCCACTACAGTCCAGACCCACATTGGGCGTCTGATAAGGGTAAAGTGCAGAGAGCTCAGCCAGTGCCTGTTCGGCATCGCTGTTAAAAGCTTCACTGATCAAAATTACATCCGGACTGTCGCTCATTGAGGCCAGTACAGAAGGCAAGCGCTCCGCCCGGTTCTCCTGATCCCAGTCCTGCACATTGAGCTGCATAATATTGTATGCCATTACTTTCAGTGAATCGGCCATGCTGTGTGTACTGTTCAGCATCAGTGCACATAACAGCGCATGCTTAGCTTTCATTTTACGTCTCCGAAATCTCATTATTGTTTTTGTCTTTGTTAATGATTTTTTACACCCAGGTTCCGCACAGACAGACCCGTGAGTAAAAAATTTCGCAGCACACATTAGTGATAAAAAATGACACCTGAATTTCGACAAACCATTATTTCGATTAAGGTTTTATTGGAATGACATGACGCTTTTAAGGCTTTTTAATGACCGGAAGAGAGAAAACCAAAGCCGAACAGGCGGTCGATTAGCTTTACACCTTAAGCGTAATTAACTTCGCATTTACTCAGACACTTAGATTGATCCACACAGAAAAACGCAATACAATAATGATTCTCATTTGCATAAAAGGAAACATTACAAAATGAAAATACTCTCTGTCCTGTTGCTTTTGCTGTGCTCCTTGCCAGCGTTTGCTAAAAAGCCAATCCGTGTGGTTGATGTGGGTGTTATGGGGCTTGCCTCTCACGACTTGTTCCAGTGGAATACCGCCACCCGCGAAAATGAAGAAAACGGTCGTTTTGACCTGAGCACGATTTTTGATTACGCCGATGGCACCCGCATTCATCAGGGCGGTAACCCTAAAAACTCGTCAAATGCAGCGGTGTATTCAATCACCCAGAACCTGGTCAGCTTCTATACGGGTAAAAAAGCGGCATTGCTCATGTCCAGAACGGTCACCGAGGAACAGGCGCACGTCATCGCGCGCCAGCAAACGGTTGCCTTCTTTATGGGTATGGTTAAAGAGTCTTATGAACGCTTCACCAATGCCCGATTCCCTGACTATGCACTGGCGCAAAGCGTCACGGATGATGAGCAAGGCGTAATGCGCGCATTGCATGATATTTTGCCAGGCAAAATCAACGTGAACCGTAACCTGACTCGGGAAGTGTTCGAAGTCACCGACTTCAGACAAGCCATGACTCAGCTGTCACCAACCGAAATGATGAAAACGGTGAAGTTTTACGACGGTCAATATGATGAAGAATACCTGCATGTCGTAGTTCCCGGCTTCCCGGATCCAACCATCATCAACCTGCAAGCCATTGATCAGAGCTTTATCGCAGAGCAAACGAACTATAACCTCGACGACATGCTCGCCGAACTGAAATTCTACGGCCAGTTCCCCTTCTTCGGCAACCTGGTCCATTTCACCAGCTTTGGCTACCACCTGGAAAACCTGTTTGCCAAAGGCATTTGCAACAAATACGTCGATGGTAGCCAGAATACCTGGAACACCGTTGCGGTCGAGTGTTATTGATACATTTATGATTAGCGCACTTTATTGATTAAACCAATATACGGCGCACTTGTGCTTTTAAAGGCAAGTGCGCCTTTTTGACTAAGACATTGGAAAATAGAGTTTTCGGTAGTTTGCATACGTTTAAAAAGAAGAAACAATCGGAGCTACAACCCGCTATGATAAAAGCCGCCCTGTATGTTCAGAATTCTTGCTAGTTTCGGAGCTCGCTAATACCTCTTTGTATTCATCAAACATTATTTTGAAGCCATACGCTGACTCCGAATTGCTTACCATATAGACCTCATTTAGGCCTGACTTTGAGCTCAGGTGTAGTTTTCCATACTGAACTACCGGAATTTCATAGTTGTCGGCATAACGTTTATCTCTGCTGCCATCTTTATTTGACATAGCCCATGTATGGTCGATAACTTCTGAGTCAATCGGCACGGATTCGCTTTCAATAAAATTAGTCAGAGAAAAATCCATATTAACATCAAGCAAATCAATCAGTGCAAAATCATCCTCTTTCTCAATAAAAAAAAATTGGGGGTAAATATGCAGATCTCCACCATTAGCATTTTCTAGATGAAGAGCTTTGTAGTCACATTGTATTTTACTGTTGTGTGCCCTTCTTAAACAGACCTCGGTTCGTTCAATTGCGTTATCTGCTGTAGTTCTCTCTGCAACACGATCTATTGATTGAGACGTTGTTACATCCCACACCTTCTCCGCATCAATCATCTCAGAAAACCTATCGTCAAGAGTACCAAAAGCAGCTTCAAGTTGTTCAGGAAGAGATATTTCGAGCCCTAACTTATGTTTATCATAGTCTCGTTCAAGCTTACTCAGTGTCTCATTTGTCTCTTCCACAACTTGTTTCATAGATTCGATCTTTGTTTGCAAAGCGAGTTTCAGAGGAAACCAATTGATCCAAGAAAGCTCAGACTTTTGTTTTCTCAACTTTTCATTAGTAGAGTTAATTTCCTTTTGGAGCTTCTCCTTCCCTACCTCAATGTCAGTAAGATTAGATTTGAGTTCATTTAAATTTTTTGATGAAAGCCTTCCTACAGCTCTGCTTTTGAAATAGGTCTTACCTACACTGTTCATACTCCCTCCTAGAAGAATTTAGCCAAACTCCACAAATAGTGTCAGTTCATTAATCTTTTTTAAATCATTTATGTAGTTCAGCTTGTTCAGATAAATAACGACTTATGGACTTGATTGCAATTTCACGCATTAGATCACGATTAATTAAAACTCGTTTAGTTGAAAATAGCTCCTCTTCAGTCACACTGTGAACCTTTCTCTCTTCACCCGTACCACAGGTCCATGTAAAAGGATAAATATCTTTATCTTCCCTATTCCCCCGATCCTCCTTGCACAATTTTCGCTCCAACCTTTCAATTCCATCGTGATTAAATTGCAACTCAAAAAATCGTTGTAATGAGCTCAGCACAGGGTGTTTATGTGGAGCGGACTCACCTCTATGAACAAAGTTTGACCGATATTTGTATGTATCTTTGACTATATTCTCTAATTGAATAGCCTTAAAAAAAGCCGGTGTAAATTCATTTTTTTCTCTGCTGAATTCTACGCCACTATTCCAATGCGAATTAAACCCGTGCTGAAGAATACCGTCGTCGTATAAGTTCCCCCACAGTTCAACAGGGCAATACTTAAAAACAAAATCTGCAAAACGTTCTTTCAGGCGTTTATCGTTACCCTGCAATGTGCAATAGTGTTGAAAAAGTGCATTAAGTTCAGGATCATCCTTTGTTAATTTCTTCCATTCATTATGGCGTACATGCTTATCAGGCTCTGGCATGGCAATTTGCGCTATACTTTCTATTGCTGAAACTAGCGTAGAAAAAGACAAGTCGAAGTCTTCTTTATAGTTATGGTGGGCCAGCTGCACCATTCTAATAGCTTGCATACACTTCTTGTAATCAAACTTTTTACTTCCTGCTTTGTAGGGAAGTTGCCATAAGTTTGAGATCGCATCTGATAGTTGAATATTCCACTCATCAAGCACATCCTTATGTATTTCAACTATTGGTCCACCACCCATGTTCACAGGGTGCATAGCCGCTACCTGTCGAAGATCTTTTATTTTCAGTACCATAACTTCGTCAGTTGAAGCGTTATAAGGTAGTGTATTGAGTACACTTGTGAAATTAAGATCGTTATCTAGCTCTACATTTAAAAACGGCTCACCGGCATCATCCATTTGCGCGGTTAAGCGAGGGAAGGCTTCAGGTCGATCTATTGGCATGAACTTCCAAAAGCGCCCCCAAATATCACCACGGGCAGTTTTGATAACCACTTTAGCATTCTCGATATTTGCAAAATTGTCGCCACGGTTGTCAGCAATGAACTCCTCAAGCGGAACAAGTTCATCCAAAGTTACACTTTCAATTGTGCCTCCATGCACATAAACACATCTAGATGTCGTAAACGAGACCACTGCCGCTAACCCCTGTACAAATAGCTGACGACAATAGGTAGGTACCCACTCAGGTAAGAGTACGGGTGATATGAAAGATTGAACGCATTCCTGACCGTTTAAGTCTTTGATTCCATGATTTACAATAATAGAAGGCTCAACAATAACACCTTCGGGCAACTTCCAGTCGCTAGTCAGTTTGAAGTCTAAAGAAATATAACCAAACAAACGGCCATTAACTGCACCTTCTTGTTGCTTTAGCATACTGAGTCTAGATACTAAGTTGTTCGAGTAGTAGTCTTTTCCTGCTTCAGGATGAAAGGCAACAATAGCTTCTTTAAATAAGGTTTGGTGTGATATCCAATCTCTGATTGGGTCATTCATAATTTTCTACCGAAAAGCAAGAAAGTGAATGTTCTGAAAAGCGTTTAACTGATACCCAAGGGGATAGTAATTCCATTTTGTGGTTTTTCCTAAAAGTAAGTTTAAAGCGTAGACACAACTACTATGACTACCACTAGTGTAATTTCAAGTGCATAGCTTAATAGCATTCATGATGGGGCCATAAGACATTAATGCGTGTTGTGCTTATTTAGTGTAGGAGCTAATCACACAATTTCCATGCGTAATACTATGTAGTTGGGATATATGACCTGTGCTAGCCTCTTAAATATAGCGATATAAGGAATATTAGAAGCTATGTTCACCGATTGACTCGATGTAAAACCTTACCAGATGGTATACAGGATTAAATTATTTAGAGAATGATTGAGTATCGTATTAAAAATACGAATTGTAATCTGGATGATATGTGAATTTTATGAAGTGAATTCTGACACCGCAAACTTTGAAGTTTGGGTGGCAGTCTTACCAGCCACATCCCGGCACACGAGTCATTCGCTGTGGCTGCTTCCTTCCGGACCTGACCAGGTTCACGAACTATCGTTGCGAGAGGACCAATAAGACTACCATTGAGGGCCTTGTTTGGCGCGGGAGGGATTATCGCGAGTTTCGCGTCTGGTTGCAAGGGGAAATATTAAAAAGCCCGGCTAACTGCATAGTGAATATACAATTAGACGAGCTTTGCTGTTTTGGTTGGTTTTTTTCTTCGGTTTTAGCTTACTTTGCCAGCGCGACTTTTAGGTCTTGCAGACGTTTCTTCATCTTTTTCATGTTTTCCGGGCCCATGCGTAGGAAAAGTTTTTGTGCATCGGATAATTGCTCCCATTCTGCATAGGCATATTTGTAGGTCACAGACTCTTGTAGCAGCGGCAGGCTGGTTTCCGGGATTGGGGTTTCCAGCAGCTCGCCCAGGGCTTCTTGTAACGTCAGGTCGAATTCGCCGCTGTCGTAGCCAATTTCTTCATAGGCTTCACCTATCAAGGGTCTGAATTTGTTGTACGTAC
Organism: Pseudoalteromonas sp. PPB1; assembly: GCF_015356275.1. Taxonomy (NCBI): domain Bacteria; kingdom Pseudomonadati; phylum Pseudomonadota; class Gammaproteobacteria; order Alteromonadales; family Pseudoalteromonadaceae; genus Pseudoalteromonas; species Pseudoalteromonas sp. PPB1. Next base: position 179,847 of record NZ_JACEQV010000002.1, read on the forward strand.
GTACCAGCTGCGCAGTACTCATGGCATTCAGCATGTTCACATAAGGCGTGTAGCGCTCGAAGCTGTTTGGATCGGTGATGATGATGTCATCTTCAATAACCATAAAGCTATCTTTAGGCTTGCTGACCGGGAAGTGCTTTTTAGCCACTTTACCCTGTGCCAGGTTATCAACAAACACCACGCTGCGGCGGATCATGTCTTCCGTCACCACTAAATCCATCGCGGTATCATTCAGGTAATTCGAAATTTGCTCGCTCAGGGCCACGTCGCTGTCATCCAGTGATGGTAGCGGTGCAACAACAGGTTGCTCGGGCTCACGCTGTGGCAGCGGCTCTGGCTCTGGCATTGGTTCAGGCTCAACAATTGGTTCTGGCTCAACGGGCTCTTGGACTTCTTGCACGGGCTCCGGACGGGCAGTATTAACCACTTCCGTCGGTGTTTTATCCGGTACGACGACATCTTGTTTAAATTTGGTGTTTTCCTGCTGATTATCCCGGTTTGAAAGCACAAATATGGCCACGATAACGAGGGCTATAACCACGCTCACGGCAAGCAATAAGTGGCTGTTAGACGGCTTGCTTTTCCTTGGTTCTGCTGAGTTGTGCTCTGACATGGAAGCTCCATTAATTTTTCTAAACGAATAAGTTGCACATACGGTGATTAAAATGCCATCAAGGCGTATCGCCGCATAGTAAGGCAACAAAAATAATCTATAATATACAAAAGATTATAGCTTATTGCTGGTCGTTATTACGACCTTTGCAGCTGCAACCTATGGCATTTTTAGTCTCTTTAAACGCGTATACTCACAAATGCATCCAATATTGGTGAGTATCCATTAAAAGATATCGCATCCGTGACAAGGTGCAATACCAATTCGTGCTTAGTGAGCATATGGACTCAATATGAATCGCCTATGAATTTGGTCCAAAGCCACGATGTATTGCTATTTTACTAAGTTAAACAAATCGTTATAGTAACAGTATCCAGCCTGTGCAGGCTGGCAAATAATTCTCAAATCAACCCAAATCATGTAAGCGGTTAAGGAAGCATATGAGTAAGCATCACAGTTCGCGTTCATGTCCTCGTTCGGCACTGCTGCTAACCGGTGGCGGGGCCCGTGCAGCCTACCAGATTGGGGTGTTGAAAGCGCTGGCACACAGCCTGCCCAGAACCGCCCCGCTGCCCTTTCGCATTATTAATGGTACATCGGCGGGCGCCATTAATTCCGCCGGCCTGGCCTGCTACGCCTCGAATATGCATCTGGCGATACGCAAAATTGAATCAATCTGGAAGAACTTTCATACCGATATGGTGTATGAGAGCGGTTTTGTGGGAGCATTCGGTCATATTCTGGGCAATATGATGCGCAGCTTTCAGGCTGAATATATCAACCAGCCCCCCGCGAGCCTGCTGGACAACACGCCGCTACGTCAGCTGCTGAATGATGTGCTTGATCTATCCCGTATCGACCGCCACATTCAGCGCGGCTACCTGGATGCGCTGTCGGTGACGGTATCCAGCTACTCTACAGGCCGCTCGGTGGCATTTTATCAGGCGAAAGATGCGCGCCCCTGGCAACGTGCCAAGCGCATTGGTGTGCCCGACCACATTACACTGGACCACCTGATGGCCTCCAGTGCCATTCCCATGGTATTTCCCAGTGTGCGGGTTCGGCACCATTATTACGGCGATGGTTCTATCCACCAGCTGTCACCATTAAGCCCTTCAATCCACCTGGGCGCCGAGAAAATTTTTGTCATTGGTGTTGAGCAGCCCAAAATCCCCACGCCCATTGGCTATGAGCCACACTTTCCCGGCATGTCGGTGGTTGCGGGTCATTTACTCGATAGCGTGTTCAGCGATACATTGCAGTCCGATCTGGAGCGCATGGAGCGGGTTAACCGCACCGTGGGATTACTGCCCGCCAGAGACAAGCACAAAGAACTTAAACACATCGAGACTCTGGTGGTTAACCCCACGCATAATTTCAATGAACTGGCGCTGCATTATTACGATGAACTGCCGCTGGCCATTAAACTCTTACTCCGCTCCATCGGGGTTAAACGGCATTCTCCGTCGAGTTTAACCAGTTATCTGTTGTTCGAAAAAGCCTATACCCGGGAGCTGATAGAGTATGGTTATCAGGATGGACTGGCCCGGCTGGATGAGATCCGGGCATTTCTGGAGCTGGATTAACCTAAGGCCTGCGTTATGGCAGGCCATCTAACAAAAATTGCTCCGCGCGCTCTACCCGGCGCGGCTTGCCTTTGAGCAGCAATACATCGCTGGCACACAGGGTGATCTCTTCATCCGGCATAGAGATTTCTTCGCCGTTGCGCCGCAGCGCTTTCACCACCACCTTGTGCCGTGCCAGATCCAGCTCGGCGATTGATTTGTCCACCGCAAAGGCCTCGTCCGGCAAGGCTATGGCGTGCAGGTATTCAAGCCGGTCTGAACTGTAACTTGATCCTTCAGCCCCCGAATACTCTTTCATTTCCTGGCTGTCCCCAGTGAAAAAGCCGTGCAGATATTCGTAGCGATTTTGCCTTTCAATGCTCACCCGCTTGAGGATCCGCCGCATGGGTACGCCAGACATATACAATACATGCGACACCATCATCAAACTGGCCTCCAGTGACTCTGGCACCACCTCAGTGGCTCCGAGTTCTTTGAGCGCCTCAAGATGGGTATCGTCCTTCATTCTGACCAAAATTTTGACCTCGGGCGCAAAGCGTTTAACCGCATCTATCACGGCCTGAGCTTTGTCAAAATCATTTAATGACACAATTACCAGACGCGCTTCACTGACATTGGCCGACTTAAGCACTTCGTGCTGGGTCGGATCACCAAACACCACGGGCTCCCCGGCGGTCAGCGCCTCCTGAACAATGGCCGGGTTACGCTCCACGGCAATATAAGGAATGGCTTCCGGGCGCAAAAAGCGGGCTATGGTCTGGCCGACGCGGGCATAGCCAAAGATAACCACGTGATTTTTAATTTTACTGGAGGTAATAAAACCCTGCTCGTGTGGCTCTGGCCGACCTTCGCTGTCTATGCGTAGCAGCTTAATGAGCCTGTCTGTTTCGCTGATCAAATACGGGGTTAACGCCATAGACAACACCCCCAGCGCTATCAGGAACGACGCTACTTCTGCACTGAGCAATTGGTGCTTGCCGGCCAGAGCAACCAGTACAAAACCGAACTCACCCATCTGCCATAGCAAGATCCCGGCTGCAAAAGCGTCTTTGCGACGCTCTCCCATCAGTTGTGCCAACAGGAAAATAATGGCCAGTTTAAGAACAATGAGCAGCGCCAGCACCAGCACGATATAAATAAAGGACTGGATCACGTAAGACACATCCAGTTGCGTGCCAACGGTAACAAAAAACAGCCCCATCAGAATATCGCGAAATGGCCGGATCTCGGCTTCCAGCTGGTGCCTGAACTGGCTTTCGCCCAGCATCATTCCCGCCAGAAATGCCCCTAACGCCATAGACAAGCCAAATGCATAAGTCAGTGCACCCGCACACAGCGCGACCACTAAGGTGGTCAGTACAAATAACTCATCAGTGCGTGCCATGGCCACTTCATTAAACACTTTGGGTAAGACCCATTTGCCGATGGCCCACAACAGCATACACACGAATGCGCCTTTGGCGAGAGCCAGTATAAGTGCCCCCACCAGCACCTGATTATCAGACTGACTTAATAAAGGAATGGTGATCAGCAAAGGCACCACGGCAATGTCCTGGAACAACAACACCCCCACAGCCAGCTGACCCCGGCGAATATTCAATATTCCCCGCTCTTTGAGTTCTTTAACCACCACGGCGGTTGAAGACAGCGCAATTAAGCTGGCGATGATCAGTGCCTCTATCCAGTTAAACCCCAGGTACTTTAATATCACCGCCAACACCACAGTGGTGACCAGCACCTGCAAGCTGCCCAGACCAAACACCACGCTGCGCATAGCCATTAATTTGGGAATAGAGAATTCCAGACCAAGACTAAACAGTAAAAAAACGATGCCCAATTCGGCAATCAGCTGGATCTCGTGACTGTTGCTGATCCAGCCAAAGCCATAGCTACCAGCCAGCAGGCCCGTCAGCAGATAAGCCAGAATAGGCGGTAGCCCAACCCGCTTAAATGACCACACCAAAACAACGGCGCAGAGCAATAAGGCTATCAACCCGGCAAACTGACCTTCCAGGGCGGCAACTAGCGTACTGGTGACATCCTCACCTAAAAACCCGGCAAAATTTTGCTGCAAACCGCCTCCCAAGCGTCAATAAAATAGTGTTGAGCAATTTTTATCCACTATTAAATATAGCAAGCAGCTGTTTTTCAGCCAGTTTAAATTTTTGGCATGAAACTCGCTTAGAACAGTTCGAATGTTGTACTTAGGGGAATACTAGATGGAAAATGTCCATATTTTGACTCAACGGGCGCCGACGCGCGGGGATTTTTTGCCGTTTAATGCACAAATGCAAATGTCGCACGTCCCCGAAAACCCGATGAGTTTGACTGAAAAATTACAAACAACGCTGGATGTCAACGGGCTGCTCGACATCTTTGCAGGTTACATCAAGCGTATTATTAACCTGGCCGGATTACAGTTTCACTCCAGCGAAGGGGTGTTTCAGATGCAACAGAGCAACAATCAGCTCAGTCCGTATACCTTTGATCTGGAGTTAAACAGCCAGCATCTGGGTCAGATTGTGTACTTCAGTAAATATCGTCTCAGCGAGGCTCTGCAGGCCCGGCTTATCCAGCTGCACACCTGCTTATTGTATCCGCTGAGAAATGCCCTGATGTATCAAAGGGTTCTGAAGCTGGCAACCAAAGATTCACTGACGGGCCTGTCGAACCGCAGCCAGTTCAATGAGTTTCTGGCCAAAAAGCTGGAGCGCAGTCGTCGTCATCACAGCAACTTTAGCCTGATGCTACTGGATCTCGATAACTTTAAACAAGTTAACGATCTTTATGGCCACAAAATGGGCGACAATGTGTTGATTGAATTTGCCCGCATTCTGGAGTCTTCGGTGCGTGCGACCGATACGGTCTTCCGCTTTGGTGGCGATGAGTTCGCGATACTGATAGACGACCCGGCGTTCACCACCAATAAGGTAATTGCAGAGCGCATTATGGCGTCCGTCAGAACCTGTACGATTATGAAGAATCATGACGTGACCACCAGTATCGGCTTTACACTGGCAACCAGCAAGGATTGCCCGAACGAGATTTTCTCACGAGCAGATAAAGGCCTGTATCGCGCCAAGGACGCCGGTCGAAACTGCGCCCGTACAATCTAAGTCAGACAACCTCGCCATATTGCGTCCCCTAACGCAATATGGCCTTTATCCCCACCTGCCTCAGGGATTTAATTAACTTACTAACGGTGTCAAACACCATCACGAAAGGTTAGTAAAAGGATTTCTCCACCTGACATTTAACGTGTATTGCAGGTAATTTTACTTACGCAGCAAAATCAATTTATACAGCAATAACAATGCAGAGAAGCCGCAAAAGAAGCTGTTGATCACCCAGGCCAGTGATAAAAAGTTAGGCAGGTCACTGAAAATGATTGCCAGCATGGGCGCACCCAGACCAAAAATAAAAAAGCTGCCACCTTTGCCGTGCCAGTACGCCAGCAGCAATGCCGCACTGAGCGCGCCGACACTCAGGCTGAGCACAACATTACCAATATTCAGACCCCCGTTCATCACCAAAACAATAAACAAGGCACCGCAACCCAGTACTGCCCAGATGGCCTTATTTGCCAGCGATTCACCGATTTTTTGTGTTTCTTGCATCTTCTAACTTCCAGCTAAGTCCCTGAGACGATGCATACGCCTCATTGACGAAAAACCCAACGACCTGCACCAGCTCGTCGTTATAATAAATCAAAGGCACGCGACTGCGCTCCCAGGTGGGTACATCATAGTCTTTGAGCCAATGTTTAAGCGTATTACGGCCACTGCGCCCGGGCGGTTTCACTTTTTCATTCAGGCAATTAAACCGCACTGACACCTGCTCATCTGCAGTCGGGTGACGAACTCCCTGACCTTCAATTACACTTAGGATTGTATTGTCATCCAGCGCCACCTTTTTCAGGCCAACATCACACTGTACCTGTCGCGGCGGCTGTTCAGTCACCCAATGTAACTGATCTCTGAAGCGCCGGACCTGCCCGCCAGGCAGTGAAACCGTCATTTGTGCGTCAGCCCGTGCATTAAGTGCCTGGCTCAGGATCTGATCAAGCTGCTTCTGCGATGGCATCTGGACACCCAGCTCCGCTAACCAGGCACGTACCAGATTTTGTTGCCGCAATGGGGCAAATTGTGCAAGGCGGCTGATAGATAAACTCAGCTCACTGCGACATTGCGCCAGATCAGCCTGGGTGATTTCGTCCAGTAAGGCCTGCTGCCCCTGCAACAACTCAACGGTGCGCATAACGCTGGGAATAAATCCCGAAAAACGGGATTTTAGCAAAGGCAGTACCTGATTACGCAAGAAATTGCGATCAAATCGATCACTGAGATTTGACTCGTCTTCGATGTGGGCAATGCCAAATGTCTGTGCAAACGCCTCTATGTCGGCGCGCTCTGATGACAACAAAGGCCTTAAACAGACGCGCCCAGATGGCAGCATACTGTGCGCGTGCATGGCACCGAGCCCTTTCAGACCTGAACCCCGTTTCAGACGCAGTAAAAAGGTCTCAACCTGATCGTCACCATGCTGGCCGAGCACCAGTGCATGCCCCTGATCCGCCCGTTTGTCCAATGCTTCATACCGTGCTGTGCGGGCCTGAGCCTCGAGGCTTTGCCGGTTTTGTGCCAAGACCTTGACGGAGACGGGGGTAAACGCAACCGCCAATGCATCGCACTGTGCCTGGCAAAATGTCTGCCACTGCAAAGAATTAGGCGACAAGCCATGATCAACATAAATCGCCTGCAGGGCCAGATGAGGATGAATTTGCACGTAGTGGTGACACAAGTGCAGCAGTACCATTGAATCAACACCACCCGAGAGCGCAACGGTGAGGCCACGTGTTGCCGTATGCGTTACCGTATGCGTTTCTTCACGTGCTACCTTGTTTGCCAGTAAGGCGTCTAAGCTGGCAGAAAAACGTTTATAAAGCGGTGTCTGAGTCATAATCACGGGTGTTGTAGGTACTTAGGCAGTATTATCCCGATTTAGCAGGCACAAAAAAAGCCGCGATGCGGCTTTTTTCGGTTTTGCTGTGTCGCTCTGGTTTAGCAGTAACCAAATGACATCAGGCGCTGGTAGCGTTGTTCCAGCATTTCTTCTGTACTGAGCGCTTCAAGCTCACCCAGATCACGCTTCAGCTGTGCTTTAAGGTTTTTCGCCATCGTATCGTAGTTGCGATGTGCGCCGCCCATAGGCTCGTCAATAATGGTATTGATCAGATCCAGCTCTTTTACTCGCGTTGCCGAAACACCCATAGCTTCTGCCGCTAATGGGGCTTTTTCAGCGCTCTTCCACAGAATCGACGCGCAGCCTTCCGGCGAGATAACTGAGTAAGTGCTGTATTGCAGCATGTTAACGCGGTCACCCACACCAATGGCCAGTGCGCCACCTGAACCACCTTCACCAATGACAGTACAAATGGTCGGTACTTTCAGTGCAGCCATCACTTTCAGGTTGCGTGCGATTGCTTCACTCTGACCACGCTCTTCAGCGCCAACGCCCGGGTAAGCGCCCGGCGTGTCGATGAAGGTGATGATTGGCATTTTAAAACGCTCAGCCATTTCCATCAGGCGTAATGCTTTACGATACCCTTCTGGCTTAGGCATACCAAAGTTGCGCTTGATTTTCTCAGCGGTATCACGGCCTTTCTGCTGACCGATGACCATCACTGGCTTATCATCTAGACGTGCTACACCGCCCAGAATGGCCGGATCGTTTGCGAACGTACGGTCACCCGCAAACTCGTCAAATTCAGTGAAAATACGCTCGATATAATCGCGAGTATATGGACGAAGCGGATGACGCGCCAGCTGAGATACCTGCCAGGCACCCAGGTTGTCGAAGATCTTTTTCGTTTGCTCTACGCTTTTTTCCTTGAGGCGGCTGATCTCTTCTTCAAGGCTGAGATCAAGACTGCCAGAGCGGCTTACGTTTTGTAATTCATTGATTTTTGCTTCTAATTCTGCAATCGGAAGCTCAAATTCAAGATAATTGAGGCTCATGCTCTAAACTACCTGTTTAATTAAATTCTAGTTCTATTTCCTGCGCCGCCATCTTGGATAATCGTCTGAGGAGATCATCACTGGGCGTCACACACCATTGCATACCTAATGTCACTTCCGCTATCGCGTCTGGGCGCTGATATTGGATTTTTACCGGACACGTTCCGAATTTGTACGGTTCCAGTACTTTTTTCAGATTATCTATGAAATTCGCGTCTATTTGCACCATATTCAATGTCATTTTTATCGCACTGATCCGCTTTTCGCGGGCCTGAGCTATGGTGCAGACTTCTCTGGCGGTCATTGTAATGCCGCCGGAGAAGTTATCAAAGCTGACCTGTCCGGATATTACCAAGATTTGGTTCATTTGCAGCATATCTTGGTACATTTCAAACTGTTCAGGGAATAAGCGTACATCAATTCGTGCGCTCTTGTCATCTAAAGTTATCAGACCCCAGCGTTTGCCTTTCTTATTGATCAGCACCCTTGCATTGATAACCAGTCCGGCAGCCGTCGATTGCACATCGCGATTCGTCGGCTGTAATTCTACAAGACGACCAGAAGTGTAATTTTTTAACTCTTTTCTGTACTGATTGATCGGGTGACCCGTCAGATACAAGCCTAAAGTGTCTTTTTCACCCTGCAACCATTCATCGTCTGACAGCCCAATGGCTTTGACAAACGCTTGTTCTACTTCGTCGGGTTCAACGGCCAGCAGACCGAACAAATCACTCTGCCCCAGCGATTCAGCCTTGTGATGCTGCTCGGCTGACTTCATAGCATCTTTGAGGCTCGCAAGCAAAGTAGCACGGCCTGGTTGTGTCTTCTCTGGTCCCAGCTGATCCAGCGCGCCTGCGTAGATCAGCTTTTCAATAACCCTGCGGTTGAGGCGTTTCAGGTCAACCCGGGCACAGAAATCAAATAAATCTTTAAACGGACCGCCCTGCTCCCGAGCTTCCAGGATGGCTTCTACCGGGCCTTCACCCACCCCTTTGATGGCACCGATACCGTAAACTATCTCACCCTGACGGTTTACAGCAAACTTGTAGACACCCGCATTGACGTCTGGTGGAAGCAGCGTCAACTTCATGTTTTCGCATTCATCGACCAGGGTCACGATTTTGTCGGTGTTATCCATATCCGCCGACATTACCGCAGCCATAAACTCGGCCGGATAATGGGTCTTCATCCACAGCGTCTGATATGACACCAGTGCATAAGCAGCAGAGTGAGATTTGTTAAAGCCGTAACCTGCGAACTTCTCTACAAGATCGAAGATCTTCATTGCAAGTTCGCCGTCAACTCCATTGTCTTTCGCACCGTCTTCAAAGGTCGTTCGCTGCTTCGCCATTTCCTCGGGCTTTTTCTTACCCATGGCTCGACGCAGCAAGTCCGCGCCACCCAGGCTGTATCCCGCCAGGACCTGGGCAATCTGCATTACCTGTTCCTGATATAGGATGATCCCGTAGGTCGGCTCCAGGATGGGTTGCAGGCTCTCGTGCTGGTATTGCGCATCCGGATATGAAATGTCTTCGCGACCATGCTTACGGTCGATGAAGTTATCTACCATCCCCGATTGCAGCGGGCCCGGACGGAACAAGGCAACCAGTGCGATCATATCTTCGAAGCAGTCCGGCTTCAGGCGACGGATCAGATCTTTCATCCCCCGTGATTCCAGCTGGAATACTGCGGTGGTTTCGGCTCTGAGTAACACTTCAAAACTGGCCGGATCATCCAGTGGGATGGCCGCAATATCGACCGGCTCAATGCCGTCGCGCGCCAGTCGCTCGTTGGTCATGTCCAACGCCCACTGCAAGATAGTTAAGGTACGCAAACCCAGGAAGTCGAATTTAACCAGACCGGCCGTTTCAACGTCGTTTTTATCAAACTGAGTGACCGGGAATTTACCTTCTTCATCACAATACAATGCAGCGAAGTCGGTTATGCTGGTAGGCGAGATAACCACGCCCCCGGCGTGCTTACCGGCGTTACGGGTACAACCTTCGAGAATACGACACTTGTCGATCAGCTCGCGGACTTCCTCATCGCCGTCATACACTTCAGGCAGCCGAGGCTCAACCTCAAACGCTTTGGCCAGTGTCATACCCGGGTCACCAGGCACCAGCTTAGAAATTCGGTCAACAAAACCGTAAGGGTGTCCAAGCACCCGGCCGACATCCCGGATAACCGCCTTAGCCGCCATCGTACCAAAGGTGATGATCTGAGATACCGCCTGACGACCATACAGTTTAGATACGTGGTCGATTACTTCATCCCGTCGGTCCATACAGAAGTCGACGTCGAAGTCGGGCATCGAGACACGTTCAGGGTTAAGGAAACGTTCGAATAGCAGGTCGAATTCAAGTGGGTCCAGATCGGTGATCTTTAACGCATAAGCAACCAAAGAACCCGCACCGGAGCCCCGCCCCGGTCCAACCGGAATATCATTATCCTTACTCCACTGGATGAACTCCATTACGATCAGGAAGTAGCCCGGGAATCCCATCTGGTTGATTACGTCAAGTTCAATTTGCAGACGTTCATCATAAGGGATACGCTTTTCGGCGCGTTCCGCGTCATCCGGGAATAAGAATAACAGTCGCTCTTCCAGACCATCGCGGGATACCTTGACCAGGAAGTCTTCAATCTTTAACTCACCAGTTGGGTAATCAGGCAGAAAGTAGGTCCCAAGCTGCACCGTAACATTACAGCGCTTAGCTATCTCAACGGTATTTTGCAACGCCTCTGGAATATCACTGAATAACTCCTGCATTTGCTCAGGGGTTTTTAGATACTGCTCTTTGGAGAAACGTCTGGGTCGGTTTTTGTCTTCCAGTGTGTAGCCGTCGTGGATGGCCACACGAATTTCGTGTGGTTCAAAATCCTGTTCATGCAGGAACACCACTTCGTTGGTTGCAACGACAGGCAAGCCTCTTTGTGTGGCCAGTGCGACTGCAGCATGCAGATATTCTTCTTCTTGCTCACGGCCGGTACGATGCAGTTCAAGATAATAATGATCGGCGAAATGGGTCTCGTAAAATTCAACAGTATCGGCAACCAGCTGCGGGTTACCCTTGAGCAGGGCTTTACCGACATCGCCATCTTTGGCACCTGAGAGTAAGATCAGGCCTTCTTTGTATTTGGCAAGCCACGCCTTATCAATAACGGGCCGATGAAATACATGCCCGCGTAAATAGGCTTCGGAGATCAGTAAAGTAAGGTTTTTATAGCCTTCATTATTTTTTGCCAGCACCACAATGCGACTCGGCTCATCAGGAAACTGATCGCTCTTCAGCCAAAAATCCGCCCCCACCAGAGGTTTAATACCCGCACCATGCGCAGTACCGTAAAAACGGACCAGGCCGCACAAGTTCATCTGATCGGTAATTGCAAAGGCTGGCATGCCCAGTTCAGCGGCACGCGCCACAATGGGCTTAGTTTTAGCCAGCCCGTCAACCATAGAAAAGTCACTGTGTACTCTTAAATGAACAAACTCAGGTGCTGCCATAACTACTGCTTCTCCGCCAAAATGCGCTGTACAGGTTTAAAGCTGGTTCTGTGATGCGGTGTTGCACCAAACTCACTCAGCGCCGCAAAATGGGCTTTGGTCGGATAACCTTTGTGTACAGCAAAACCATACTGAGGATACTCTTTGTCCAGGTCGAGCATTTCCTGATCGCGCGTTACTTTGGCCAGTATAGACGCAGCGCTGATCTCTGCAACCAGGCTGTCTCCTTTGACCACGGCCTGCGCAGGGACGCTCAGTTCGGGCAAACGGTTGCCGTCGACAAACACAAACTGTGCTTTAACGGCCAGGCCTTCAACAGCACGCGTCATAGCCAACATAGTGGCATGCAGGATATTTAGCTCATCAATTTCACTCACAGTGGCACGTGCAACATGATAGCACAGCGCCTTTTGTTTAATCTCTTCAGCCAGTAGCAGGCGTTTTTTTTCGGTGAGTTTCTTGGAATCTGCCAACCCGGCTATCGGGTTGGCCGGATCTAAAATCACGGCTGCTGTTACCACGTCACCTACCAGAGGGCCACGGCCTACTTCATCTACGCCTGCAATATACTGCACATCAGGACGTTCAATTTGCATTCATTAACTCCACTACTGCCTGCGCAGCCTGCTTACTGGCGTCGCGGCGTATATTCTGGTGAATATCATAAAATCTTTGGATCAGGGCTGAGTTATCGCCTCTCAGCAGAGGTAGCAAGGCGTCCGTGAGTGCATCTGGATTACAATCCTGTTGTAAAAACTCTTCAACCAGCGCTTCATCCGCCAACAAGTTTGGCAAAGAAAAGTGCTTAATATTGAAAGTAAAAAAGGTATTGAAAATCCAATAGCTCATTGGCTTGAGCTTATAACCAACGACCATTGGCTTTTTGTATAGCATGGCTTCGAGTGTCGCTGTACCAGACGCCAGTAATACCGCGGTGGCCGCTGTCATCGCTAAAGAAGACTGACCATCCAGTAGAATGGTTCTCAGCTCGGGGGCCACCTGCGCTTTGATTGCCTGAAACTGTGCCTTGCGCTTTTCGTTCACCAGGGGCACAAGAATTTTCAGGTTGGGGATTTTGTCAGCCAGTGCTTTGGCTGTGAGCAAGTAGGTTTCGCTCAACTGGCTTACTTCAGAGCCACGGCTACCCGGTAACAGAGCCAGCACCGTATCAGAGTCCTTTAACCCCAGCTGCGCACGCGCGGCTGTGACATCCACATCCAGCGGGATCTCATCTGCCAGTGTATGCCCGACAAAGGTGCACGGCACTTCATGCTTGTCGTAGAAAGCTTTTTCGAATGGTAAAAGAGACAACACCAGGTTGGTCGCTTCTGCGATTTTAAAAATTCGCTTTTGCCGCCATGCCCACACTGAGGGGCTAACGTACTGAACCGTTTTAATCCCGGCTGCTTTGAGTGGTTTTTCTACGCGCAGGTTAAAGTCGGGTGCATCGATACCAATATAAATATCTGGCTTTTGGGCAATGAAGTGTTCGACCAGTTGTTTACGTATTTTCAGTAATCGTGGCAAACGCCCCAGGACTTCCACCAGGCCCATCACGGCCAGCTCTTCCATATCGAACAAAGTTTCGCACCCGGCATCAAGCATTTTTGGACCGGCTATCCCGATAAACCGAGCATTAGGATAATGTTCACGCAGTGCATGGATCAAACCCGCACCTAAGATGTCACCAGACAGCTCGCCGGCAACAATCCCTATCGTAATTTCTTTTTCGTTGGCCATGTGATTCTTTTAGAATAAAAAAACGCCATACAGGCTGTATGGCGTTAGTATATCAGATACAGATATGCGATGTAGAAAGGTTATCGACCGTTATATAAATTTAACGTACCAATCCTCTTTCAGAAGTCGCAATAAAATCGATCATTTGCTGTACCCCAGCAAATTTTGCCGCATCTTCGCGCATGGCTTCCAGTGCTTCGTCCAGCTTCAGGCCTTTGCGGAACAAGGTCTTGTATGCACGACGAATGGCCATAATCTCATCTGACTCATAACCACGGCGTTTTAACCCTTCTGTGTTAATCGCCGCAGGTCTTGCCGGTGTGCCGGTCGTCGTCACAAATGGAGGGACATCCTGATTCACACCGCTATACATGCCAACAAAGGCATGCGCACCAATTTTACAGAACTGATGCACACCTGAATTGCCCGCCAAAATCACAAAGTCACCGATGTGAACGTGCCCTGCAACGCTTGCGTTGTTGGCAAAAATCACGTTGTTGCCAATGATGGCATCGTGTGCGACATGGGTGTATGCCATAAACAGGTTGTTGCTGCCTATCTCAGTAATCCCTTTATCCTGAATAGTTCCACGGTGGATAGTGGCACACTCTCGGATAATATTGTTGTCACCAATCACGAGTTTGGTTGGTTCATCCTTGTACTTTTTATCTTGGCAGGCTTCGCCCACTGATGCGAACTGAAAAATATGGTTACCAGAACCAATCACGCTAGGTCCTTTTATTACCACGTGAGATTCAATTTTACAGTTGTCTCCGATAACAACATCATTACCGATATAGCTATAAGGTCCAACCGATACGTTTTCGCCCAGCTGAGCACCTGACTCAATAATTGCAGTAGGATGGATCACGCTTAAAACTCTCTTCTTGCACACATTAATTCAGCGCTACAGACGACTTTATCGTCAACTTTTGCAACACCAGAAAATTTCCAGATATTACGACGCTCTTTAACAAATTCAACGTGTAAATGCATGGTGTCACCAGGCACAACAGGCTGCTTGAAGCGCGCATTATCAATCGCTGCAAACAAGTATAGTTCATTATCACCGCGATTCTCGACGGTCTTGAAGCCCAACAGGCCTGTTGCCTGAGCCAGCGCTTCTAAAATCATCACACCTGGGAAAATAGGTTGATCGGGAAAGTGGCCTGTAAAAATAGGCTCGTTCGCAGTTACATTCTTAACTGCATGTAAGTATTCGCCAGGCTTATGATCAATGACCTTGTCTACCAGCAGCATCGGGTAACGGTGCGGCAGTAGCTTTAGGATTTCTTGAATATCGAAGCTATTTAATTCGTTGGCCAAAATAACATCCTTTAGTTATCAGTATGTTTAAGCTGTTCTGTGAGGCTTTCCAGCGCTTTTAGTCGCGCTTTAAAATCCGAAAGGTTTCGTAGGTGAGCAATGTTCTTACGCCACTCTTTATTAGTGGTGTGTGGCATACCTGATGAGTAAATCCCCGGCTCGGAGATCCCTTTTGTCACCATGCTCATCCCCGTAATGACGACTCCGTCACACACCTCGTTGTGTCCATTGACAGCCACCATACCGCCAATCTGGCAATACTTGCCGATTTTAACGCTGCCGGCCATAACGCTACAGCCCGCAATCGCTGTGCCGTAGCCAATTTCAACATTGTGTGCGATCTGAATTTGGTTATCCAAAATCACATTATCATGGATCACCGTGTCGTCTAACGCACCACGGTCTATCGTCGTGCTCGCCCCGACTTCTACGCGGTTACCGATAATGACGCTGCCAAGCTGAGGAATTTTAACCCATTCTCCACCTTCGTTGGCATAACCAAAGCCATCACTGCCGATCACAGCACCTGACTGAAATAAACAGGATTCACCAATCACGACCTCATGATAAATCGTGACATTTGCCCAAAGTTTTGTTTTTGCGCCGATGCGCGTGTGTTTACCAACAAAACAACCTGGGCCAATCTGTACATCATCACCCAGCTCAACGCCCGCTTCTATCACAGCATTGGCACCGATACTGACATTGTTGCCAAGCTTCACAGACTCATGCACTGACGCGCGCTCGTGGATCGCCTGAGCTGAATCGGGTGTGGTATCCATGTATTGCGCAAGTTTAGCGTACGCAACATAAGGGTTGTCACAGACTAGCTTATTGCCAGAGAAGTGTTCAGCCTCAGAAGGTGCCAGGATCACGGCACCCGCTTGCGTTGACGCAAGTTGGCTGCGGTACTTTTTATTTGCCAGGAACGCGATGTCCTGACCACCCGCACTAAGCAAGGTGGCAATTTTCCCAATTGGCTGAGCCGGATCGCCTTGCAATTCGGCGCCCACAGCTTCAGCCAACTGCGACAAAGTGTAGTGTTTGGTCATTACTTTTTACTGACTACTTCAACAATTTTATCCGACAGGTCAGAAACTTTATCAGGGTTGAAGTAAATTGTCGTATCTTTTACGCGAACTTCGTCGTATTTTCCTTTTTTGGCAACTTCTTCAATGGCATCAACGATCAGTTTCTGTACTTTTGCCAGTTCCTGATTTTGACGTACTTTGATTTCCTGCTCTAGAGGACGACCCTTTGTAGCCAGTTCTTGCTGCATGCCCTGAATTTTCTCACGCAATGCAACTTGCTGATCTTCACTCATTGTCGCGCTTTCACGCTTGAACTTTTCAGCTTCGAAACGGATGTCACCTTGTAGTTTTTCTAATTCTTGACGACGCTCTGCAAATTCAGCTTGTAAAGTCTGCTCAATTTTTGCCATTTGTGGCAATTTTGAGTAGATGTTTTGCATGTCGACCAGGCCAACTTTGTGTGCAAACGCAGACGCAGAAGCCCCCATCATGAGTGTAGCCATCAGCGCCATGGCCGAAGTTTTAAAAAGGTTTTTCACAATTAGCTCCTTAGAACGTATTACTTATGTTAAAGCTGATGAAGTCAGTTTCATCATCTTCTTCTTTTTTCAGTGGGTAGGCAAAACTGATCAGCATTGGTCCCATTGGCGAGATCCACTGTACAGATAGGCCTGTAGATACCCTGAACCGACTTGGATCAGAGTAATCTGATAGTGTTTTATATACATCCGGCGACAAGTTCGTATAACGATCAGCATCGAACTCCGTGTCCCAGACGTTCGCAGCGTCAATGAAGAAGCTGGTACGCACTGAGCTGGTGTTTTCCTCTTCCAGGAAAGGCGTCGGTACAATCATCTCAATGCCTGCAAGGGCTTTTGCGTTACCACCGATACGGCCACCTTGGATCAGGTTGTCAAACTGCGGATCGCCGCCAATCGAACCTGGTACTGTGCCATCCGGCAGTGGCGTGCCACCAATTGAGGAAGGTGAACGCTGCAACGCACGTGGCAGGATCGTATTACGATCAAAGCCGCGTAGCTCCATTTCTGTGATGCGATAAAATTCCTGGAACGGCAAGGTTTGCTCAAAGCCATTGACTTCACCGTAACCATTACCATAAGCAAGGCCGGCACGCGCCGAGAACACCCAACGATGGTCATTACTGATTGGCCAGTAAAAACGCGAGTCATAATTCAGCTTGAAGAAATTCAGATCTGAGTTAGGTGTCGTGACTCTGAAAGTGGCACTTTGACGTGAACCGTCTGTCGGGAACATACCGCGGTTAACAGTGATCCGTGACCAGCCAACGCTCAACTCATATTTAGTAAAGTCAAAACCAGCATCCGGGTTTTCCGGATCGGTAAACGCCAATCGCATCACCCGAGATTGTTCATAATCCGGGATACGATCCAGCTCTTCTTCAATCCAGCGTACACCAAAGTTGATTCGGTTAACGGCATCAATTGGAAAACCAAAATTAGTACCAATACCATAGTTGGTCTGGTCATAATCAATCAGGCCCAGCTTACTACCATCAAAGTCGCTGTAGAAAATGCTGCTACCTTGTGACACACCGTCTGGCGTAAAGTATGGGTTTGTGTAAGAAACGGTATAACGCTTCGACCCTCGGCCTGTATTTATATTAAAGGCAAGCTGGTTACCAGTTCCCAGGAAGTTAGACTCACTCACACCCACGTTAAACTGCAAGCCACCATATGAGCCATAAGCCACACCGGCCTGGAAGCTACCTGCTGGCTGCTCTTTAACTTTAAAATCAACATCGACCTGATCGTCAACACCCGGAATTGGCTTGACTTCAAAGTCAACGCTTTCCATATACGGCAGACGCTGGATCTGTAACTTAGAACGTTCAAGGCTTTGGTTAGATAGCCAGGCGCCTTCAAGCTGCGTCATTTCACGACGAACAACGTGGTCAGCAGTAACCTGGTTGCCATTGACTGCAATACGGCGTACGTAAACACGCTTGCCAGGGTCAACTGCCAGGGTCAGCTTCACTTCTTTGCTTTCGTCATCAATGTCAGGCACGGTACGTACCTCAGCATTGGCATAGCCAAAGCGTGCCAGATAACTCTTGATAAATTCTTCGGTGGCAGTGACGATTGAGCCGTTATACAGCTCACCACTTCTTAACGGTACAACACTGCGGATCAATTCTTCACGACCCAGCAAGTCCCCGATAAACTCAAAGTCTTTTACCATGTACTGCTCACCCTCGGTGAGGTTTGCCGTCACATAGACTGACTCACGCTCTGGGCTCACGGAAACCTGGGTAGAGTCAATGTTGAAACGCAGGTAACCACGATCCAGATAGTAACTGCGGATCTTTTCCAAGTCGCCTTCAATGGTTTGCTTCTGATAGCGGTCACTAGAGAGGAATTTCCACCAAGGTAAATCCTGCTGCGATTCAACCAATTTCAACAGCTCTTCATCTGAGAAAAGTTCGTTACCAACCAGGTTGATCTGCCTGACCGACGCCGCGTCACCTTCATTAAAGTCCAGCTTCAGTCTTACCCGGTTACGTGGCAGCTCAACAATGGTCATCTCAATCTTAGCGTTGTACTTACCGATACTGTGGAAGAATTCGATAAGGCCTTTCTCTACGCTATCAATAACCGTTCTGTCTAAAGTTTCACCGGCACGGATATTTTGCTGATCTAAGCTTTCCTGAAGCTGCTCATCTTTGATGTCTTTGTTGCCATCAAATTCAATCGAAGCAATCGTCGGACGTTCTTTAACTTTGAAAATAACCTGATTGCCATCTCTATATGCAGCAATATCATCAAAATGGCCAGATGCAAACAGCGCCTTAATCGTCTTGGACACTGTATAGTCATCAACTTGATCACCCACGTTGATAGGAATGTGTGTTAACGCAGCGCCCAGCGCAACGCGCTGCAGGCCTTCAACTTTCAAATCTTCTACGATAAAGGAGTTTTGCCCCAGAGCAGCAAAGCTCGCGCCCAGTAAACTCGTTACAGCTAAATGTTTTTTTATAGGCATTTTATTATCTTTATCCTTTACAGCTTACGGCGAACAGTGCGCCTCAATTGCTATCGCACCTTGCGGCCTAAAGCCTCGATACATCGTTAAGTAGTGCAAAACAAGTTAGCGCCAGGAGCACAACTGCACCCACCTTATAGCCTAACTCTTGTGTCTTTTCAGAGACCGGTTTTTTGCGAATAAGTTCAATAAAGTAATACATTAAGTGCCCGCCATCTAAGACCGGCAGGGGTAAAAGGTTGAAAACCCCTAGGTTGACGCTAATTAAAGCCAAAAAGCCTAAAAATGCGACAAACCCATAACTCACACTATTTCCGGCCCCTACAGCAATGCCAACCGGCCCACTGAGATTTTTAACCGATACCTGACCGGTCAACAAATTACCAATCATCTCAAAACTGAGCGCAGTTAAGTCGTAGGTCTTTTTAACGCCCAGCACGATACTATCGAATACCCCGTATTGTCTAGTTTCAATATACCCTTTCGGCCAGGGTTCAAGCACTGGTACTACGCCCAAATAGCCAATAAGTACCCCCTGGTTGTCTTCACGGCCCTGTGGCGTAGGGTAAAGATCAACCTCAACACCTGCTCTTTGCACGACCAGATGACTGCGTTGTTGCGCTGAGGTTTGTACTAGCTGAACAAATTGTTCCCATGAGTCGAGCGTTTCATTGTTATAACGCAGCAGTTTATCACCCACCGCTAAACCGCCTTGCTCGGCAGCAGAGCCTGACGCTATTTGCGCAATTTCTAGTTTCAGATTAGGGCGGTACGGTTGGATACCCACAGACGTCAAAGGTGGCACATCTTGCTCATCCAGTCGCCACTCACGAGTATCTAGCTGACGCAAAGCGAGCTGACCCTGACTGTCCTGAACTTTGAGGATAACTTGCGATTCGCCCAGTCCCCCCATCAACGCAAAGGTGACTTCCTGCCAGGACTGAACAACCTCGTCGTCGACACTGATAATACGGTCGCCCGGCTGCACCTGAGCCTGAGCCGCAATACTGCTGTCGGTCACATTTCCAACAATAGGCTTGGCATTCTGAACGCCAACCATATACATAAGTGCGAGAGCAAAAATAGCGAAAAGAAAGTTCGCAAGGGGTCCGGCGGCTGAAATGGCAATTCTGGAAAGTACGGGTTTGTTGTTAAATGACAGATGTTGTTCTGAAACAGGCACCTCATCCACACGCTCATCCAACATACGAACGTACCCACCCAAAGGAATGGCGGCAATGACATATTCAGTACCGAGCTTGTCATACCAACGGACCAGAGGTTTACCAAAACCAATTGAGAACCGGAGTACTTTCACACCAGCTTTTCTGGCAACCCAAAAGTGGCCATATTCATGTACAGCCACCAAGATCCCCAGTGCGACAATGAAAGAACCCAGGTTCCAGAAAAATTCCAACATAGTGACTCCTACTTACTGATCAGTTCCCTGGCAAGTCTGCGGGCTTGCGCATCCTGTGCCATTATCGCGTCCACAGAGTGTAAAGGTTCGAGGTGGCAACGTTCAAGCACTTCAGCATTTATGCGATAAATATCACAAAAGCCAATTTGCTCATTCAAAAAGGCCGCAACGGCAATTTCGTTCGCCGCATTCAGTGTCGTTGTAGCTGACTGGCCGCTACGACACGCATCGATTGCCAGTTTTAAGTTGGGATAGCGATTGAAATCAGGTTTGGTAAAGGTGAAATCGACAATATCCGCAAAATCGAGTGGCTTAACGCCCGCTTCTATCCGTTCTGGGTAAGCAAGACCATAAGCAATGGGAGTTCGCATATCTGGTTGGCCCATTTGCGCAATCACAGAGCCGTCTATGTATTGCACCATGGAATGGATCATACTCTGTGGATGGATAACCACTTCAATGTCATCAGCCTGGCAATGAAACAGCCATTTTGCTTCGACGAACTCCAGCCCTTTGTTCATCATGGTCGCGGAGTCTACAGAGATCTTCTGTCCCATTGACCAGTTAGGGTGTGCGACGGCCTCAGCAACGGTTACATCGGCCAGCGTATCAATGGCGCGTGTCAGGAATGGTCCGCCGGAGCCTGTCAGGAGAATTTTGCGGATCCCTTGAGTATCAAGTGCCGTGCTGTCGCCCTTTTGTAAGGCACCAGGTAAGCACTGAAAGATGGCATTGTGTTCACTGTCAATGGGCAGCAAAGTTGCACCATGGCGCTTTACTTTGTCCATAAACAACTGCCCGGACATGACCAGAGATTCTTTATTGGCCAGCAGGACTTTCTTGCCCTGCTCTACCGCCGCCAGTGTTGGCAATAACCCCGCCGCACCGACAATGGCCGACATCACAATGTCTACGTCAGTATGAGCGGCGATGTCACACATGGCCTGAGTGCCACTAAGCACTTCAGTCTGTTGGCTGTTAAGTGCCTCCCTTACCTCTGTGGCTGCGTCTTTAGCTCCCATCACGACATAGCGAGGCTGATGCTTCAACGCCTGCTCAATAACCAGCTGTGCATTACGTCCGGCAACCAGCGCAAAAACCTGATACTGTGTGCTATTTCGCTCGACAACATCCAGCGTTGATGTGCCAATAGAGCCAGTTGACCCTAAAATAACCAGGTTTTGCTTATCACTCATAGTGTCACCGTCCAGGCGTAAAGCAAGGCAAAAATCGGCGCAGCCGCAGTTAAACTATCGATACGGTCAAGAATACCGCCGTGTCCCGGCAGACATTTACCTGAGTCCTTTAACCCGGCTTCACGTTTAAACATGCTCTCCAGCAAATCACCGACAGCGGAAAACAACGCAATCACAACGGTTAATCCGGCATACAATAGCCACTGATGTTGCGCTACGTCACTGCAGTAGCAGAAAATGACCACAAACACGACAGACGTCAGTAAGCCACCGATCAAGCCTTCGATGGTTTTATTGGGGCTGACATTCGGCATTAACTTGTGTTTGCCAAAATTCTTACCGGCAAAGTAAGCACCTATGTCTGCGCTCCACACGATGCCCAGCACCACCATGATTAACACTGAGCCGTATTGCTCTGCCTGATGATACTCAGCGCTGCGCAGCACATTCAGTGCCAGCCAAAGTGGAATTAAGGTCAAAAAGCCGGCAATGGTACGCATGATCATGCCTTCATTCCAGGCTTTGGCCATACGCGGGTAATTCATAACCAGAACGGTTGCAACCAGCCACCAGGCAGCGGCAAGGGTAAAGACGTAGTTTGCATCAGCGACCAGACGTCCCTGATGCCAAAGCTCTGTGATCGGCCAGTGGGTATGAAGGCCCGCCAGAACTGCTGCCATCATGACAACATAAATGCCTTTGTGCAGGCGATTTGTGAGGCCAATAAAGGCAGCCCATTCCCAGGCACCCATCAGGATAATGGCGCCGGCAATCACACTAAATAAATTCAGCGGTGTAAAAAATACCAATAGTAAAGCCAGTGGCGCCAGCACCACCGACGTCATAACACGTTGTTTTAACAAATTTTATACCTTTAACTTGTTGTTTTGCTCTCGGCGAGTAATTGTTTTATTTGTTCGCCGGTACAACCGAAACGTCGTTCTCTCGAAACGTAACAGGCAAGCGCTTCTGAAAACGCTTCTTCATTAAAGTCTGGCCATAATGTTTCGGTAAAGTAGAGCTCAGCATACGCTGCCTGCCACAGTAAGAAATTACTGATGCGGTAATCTCCACCGGTGCGGATCAATAGATCAAGCGGGCTTTGGTCCGCCATCGTCAACTGTGACGAAATCGCCTCTTCTGTAATGTCGCTCGCCTGGATGGCGCCTTCAGCGACCTGCTCAGCCAAGGCTTGAGCCGCCTGCATAATATCCCAGCGACCGCCATAGTTGGCCGCAATGTTCAACTTTAATCCTGAGTTATGCTCGGTCAATTGTTCTGCATCGACCACTTTTTGCTGCAACCCGGCTGGGAAGCGCGAGATATCTCCGATGATTGACAGCTTCACATTGTTCTTATGGAGCTTCTTAACTTCTTTACTCAATACAAACAGGAATAATTCCATCAAAGTGCTGACTTCGTCCTCAGGACGGCGCCAGTTTTCACTACTGAAAGCGAACAACGTCAATGACTCTATCCCTAGCTTAGAGCAAAACTGCACAGCATTGCGAACTGAATCTACCCCTTTTTTATGTCCATATGCACGGGGACGCTTACGCGCCTGAGCCCAGCGGCCATTTCCATCCATAATGATAGCGACATGTTTGGGCAGAGATTGCTGTGAAATTGCGTCAGCGGTTAAAATCATAATGCCTATTTAAGTAAAAAAAAACGCCGTCTAGTATACCTTAGACGGCGCTGCAAACCTAATAAATTTGTGGTTGCTTAGATTTCCATCAGCTCTGCTTCTTTAGCGCTCAGCTGAGTGTCCATCTCTTTGATAAACTTATCAGTTAGCTTCTGGATCTCGTCTTCTGCCTGACGTGCTTCGTCCTCAGAAATATCTTTATCCTTCAGCAGTGATTTCACGTCACCGTTGGCATCACGACGAATGTTACGCACTGCAACACGGCCGCCTTCAACTTCGCCACGTACGATTTTGATCAGGTCCTTACGACGCTCTTCTGTCAGCGGAGGAAGTGGTACACGGATAACCGTACCCGCAGACATTGGGTTAAGACCCAAATCAGACGCCATGATCGCTTTTTCTACCGCTTGTGCCAAAGACTTGTCAAATACGCTGATAGCCAGTGTACGTGAATCTTCTACCGTCACGTTAGCAACCTGGTTAAGCGGCGTGTCAGCACCGTAGTAAGACACAGAAATGCCATCAAGCAATGCCGGGTGTGCACGGCCAGTACGGATTTTAGATAGCTGGCTTGCCAGCGCAGCTACGCTTTTTGTCATGCGCTCTTGCGCATCTTTTTTAATATCATCAATCACAGTGCTATCCTATTCTTTACTGTATTAATCGGACTCAGCTTGCAGGTTAAGTTGCTGGTGTAGCCAGCCAATGCGCCAGAGCGCTTACTCTGCAGCTGGTTGTGTACTGATTAACGTACCTTCTTCTTCACCCATGATAACCCGCTTTAGTGCGCCAGGCTTGTTCATGTTGAATACGCTCAAAGGCATGTTGTGGTCACGGGCCAGCGTGAATGCCGCAAGGTCCATAACCTTTAATTCTCTTTCAATCACTTCATTGTACGTCAGGTGACGGTGTAATTCTGCATCCGGGTTTTTCACTGGGTCATCACTGAATACGCCGTCTACTTTGGTCGCTTTGATAACCGTGTCTGCTTCAATTTCAATACCGCGCAAACAGGCGGCTGAATCAGTTGTGAAGAACGGGTTACCGGTACCCGCAGAGAAGATAACCACGCGACCTGATTTCAGCAAGCTGATTGCTTCTGCCCAGTTATACGCATCACAAACACCATTTAGAGGAATGGCAGACATCAGGCGTGCATTCACAAACGCTCTGTGCAGCGCATCGCGCATTGCCAGGCCGTTCATCACAGTTGCCAGCATTCCCATGTGATCGCCCACTACGCGATTCATGCCCGCTTCGGCTAACGAGCCGCCACGTAAGAAGTTACCGCCGCCGATAACCAAACCCACTTCTACGTCGAGTTCTACAAGTTCTTTTATTTCTTGGGCCATACGATCCAATACTTTAGGATCGATTCCAAAGCCTTCATCTCCCATCAAAGCTTCGCCGCTAAGTTTAAGAAGAACGCGTCTAAAAACAGGTTTTCGATTGATAGTCATAATTTCCGGGCCAAATTAAAAGTGAGATACAAAATAACCGCGCTTATGAAAGACATAAATGCGCGGTTATTTTAGAGAATTTTGTGCAGTGACGCAAAAGCAAATCTCATCTCGAGGGGGCTTTTGCATCACTTAATCACCTAAGCGTGATTATTCGCCTTTAGCAGCCGCGATTTGAGCAGCAACTTCAGCAGCGAAGTCTTCTTCTTTCTTCTCGATACCTTCACCTACTTCAAGGCGAATGAATGAAGAAACAGAAGCACCTTTTTCTTTCAGGTACTCACCAACAGACTTCTTAGGCTCCATGATGAAAGCCTGACCAGTAAGAGAGATCTCACCAGTGAACTTCTTCATGCGGCCAACAACCATTTTCTCAGCGATTTCAGCAGGCTTGCCTTCGTTCATAGCGATTTCAACCTGAACCGCTTTTTCTTTCTCTACAACCTCAGCAGGTACATCTTCTGGGTTTAGGTAGTCAGGCTTAGAAGCAGCAACGTGCATTGCAACGTGCTTCAGCGTTTCTTCGTCAGCTTCACCAGTTACAACAACACCGATACGGTCGCCGTGACGGTAAGCAGAGATGTTTGCACCATCGATGTACTCAACGCGACGTACGTTGATGTTTTCACCGATTTTAGCAACTAGTGCAACACGAGTTTCTTCGAACTTAGCTTTCAAAGTTTCGATGTCTGTTTTCGCTTCAGCAGCAGCGTCAAGAACAGTGTTTGCAAAACCCAGGAAGTTTTCGTCTTTAGCAACGAAGTCAGTTTGACAGTTAACTTCAAGAAGTGCAGCGAAACCTTCACCTTGCTTGATAAGGATTGTACCTTCAGCAGCAATGTTACCAGCTTTTTTAGCCGCTTTAGCAGCACCGCTCTTACGCATGTTTTCGATAGCTAGATCGATGTCACCGTTAGTTTCAGTTAGTGCTTTTTTACAATCCATCATGCCAGCGCCAGTGCGCTCGCGAAGTTCTTTAACTAGGGCAGCAGTTACAGCCATTAGAATATCCTCAATTCTGAATTCGGTTTTTTGATAAGCGAATTACCGCTTGTAAAGAATATCAAGTCTTCAGAAAAATAAGATGAAGACTTGATGACAGCTTAGTGCGTTGCGACCGGCCACCCGCAAACTAGGCGTTGCCAGTGGCGCGGTATGCAATCAATTACTCAGCTTCTACGAAGTCGTCGCTTTCAGCTTGAGCAACGATGTTGCTTTCACGACCTTCAGTGATAGCAGTCGCTACAGCACCAGTGTAAAGCTGGATAGCGCGGATCGCGTCATCGTTACCTGGGATGATGAAGTCAACGCCGTCTGGGTTAGAGTTAGTATCAACAACAGATACTACTGGAATGCCCAGGTTGTTTGCTTCACGGATAGCGATGTGCTCGTGGTCAGCATCGATGATGAAGATAGCGTCTGGAAGACCGCCCATATCTTTGATACCACCAAGGCTCTTCTCAAGCTTTTCCATTTCGCGAGTTTTCATCAAAGCTTCTTTTTTAGTCAGCTTCTCGAAAGTACCGTCTTGGCTTTGAGTCTCAAGGTCTTTAAGACGCTTGATTGATTGACGAACTGTTTTCCAGTTAGTCAACATACCACCCAACCAACGGTGATTTACGTAGAACTGCTCGCTTTGAATAGCTGCTTCTTTAACTGCTTCGCTTGCAGCGCGCTTAGTACCAACGAAAAGGATTTTACCTTTGTTAGATGCAACGTTCGAAAGGAACTTAAGTGCATCGTTGAACATAGGAACTGTCTTTTCAAGGTTGATGATATGAACACGGTTACGAGCGCCGAAGATGAAAGGCTTCATCTTAGGGTTCCAGTAACGAGCCTGGTGACCAAAGTGAACACCAGCTTGAAGCATATCGCGCATTGAAACGTTTGCCATTTGTATTTTCCTCTAAATTAAGTAGGGTTAGGCCTCCACATATCCCATAACACCAACAAGTTCGGTAATCCGGTAACCCGGTTATTTGCCCCTCGCCTGCACCCAAGTGTATGTGTCGATATGTGTGTGTGTTAAAATTAAATTTCGTGTTGTCTTCGTTACAAAAAACCGTCTTGCATCATTCAGTGGTCAATTGGACCACCAGAAAGGCGAAAAGATTTATTTGTAAAAAGACGGCGCGCTTTATACCATATAAAAGAAATTAACTCAACGTTTGGGCTAAAAATCGTTCATAAACTAGCCCGGTGTTGTTGCGTCGAAACTATGACTTGGAGTCTCAATGAGTGCAGTGATCAAAACCCCTGAAGAAATCGAAAAGATGCGTGTTGCCGGTAAGTTAGCCGCTGAAGTCTTGGAAATGATTGAACCTTATGTCAAACCAGGGGTGACGACCGATGAGCTAAACACCATTTGTCATAACTACATTGTAGATGTGCAGCAAGCCGTCCCTGCCCCTCTTAACTACCACGGTTTCCCGAAGTCGATCTGTACCTCAGTAAACCACGTAATTTGTCATGGTATTCCAAACGACAAGCCACTCAAAGATGGCGACATCATCAACATTGATGTGACGGTTATCAAAGATGGTTATCATGGCGATACCTCAAAAATGTTTTTCGTTGGCAAACCGAGTATTCAGGGTAAGCGTCTGAGCGAAGTCACTCAAGAAGCGCTGTACATTGGTATTCGTATGGTTAGACCTGGCGTACGCATTGGCGACATCGGCGCTGCTATCCAAAAATATGCGGAAGGCTTTAATTACTCTATCGTCCGTGAATATTGTGGCCATGGCATTGGTGCGGAATTCCACGAAGAACCGCAAATCGTCCACTATGGTAAAGCAGGCACCGGAGAAGCGCTTGAAGCAGGTATGTGTCTGACCATTGAACCTATGGTCAATGCCGGAAAACGCCACTGTAAGTTACTGAAAGACGACTGGACTGTTGTGACCAAAGACCGCAGCTTATCTGCGCAATGGGAGCACACGCTGCTGGTCACAGAAAACGGTGTAGAGATCCTGACATTACGCAGCGACGACACCATTGAGCGAGTAATTGAGCACAGCGCTTAATCACTCCAAAACGACGCCACCTTTGCGGTGGCGTTGTCATTAATCCACTATGCTGCCTTTTCATCCAGTTAAACGCCCTTCGCCAATCACAACCTCGCATTTTTTTGTCACTTAGTGTAAAACTGAGCTGTGAGTTTTGCGCGCAACATAGGGAGCCCAGGTGGCACTACCAAACAAAGTAAAAACGCTTCTCGACGAAGCGCAAACCTTGAACGATTACAAAAACTGTCAGACCTATTTTTACAAGTGGCTGAACAACCAGTTTTCTAAGCAACCCGTCAGACAGCTGATCAATGCCCGGGCCGAGTTTATTGACCGCTTATTGATTAAGTTATACTCCGACACCGGGCTGGCCCAATTCCCGGATTTGGCTCTAATAGGGGTTGGCGGATATGGTCGTGGAGAATTACATCCATATTCCGACATTGACTTTCTGCTGCTGTGCAAACAAGAACCCGGACCTGAACTGACAGAGTCTCTCGAGTCATTCATGACCTTGTTATGGGACCTCAACCTGGATATTGGTCACAGTGTCCGAACCCACGAGCAGGTACTCGAACAAAAACGTGAAGACGTACACTTCACCACCAGCCTGCTTGAGAGCCGATTAATTTGCGGCAATCATGTTGAGTTTGAACGCCTCAAAAGTCACATTGTTGAGACGCCCATCTGGCAATCAGATGAATTCTTTATCGCCAAGGTCAAAGAGCAACGACTACGTCGCAGAAAGTGTCACGGTACCGCCTATAACCTTGAGCCGAATATCAAAGAAAATCCGGGTGGCCTGCGCGATCTCCAGACCATCTTCTGGGTCGCTAAAAAACACTTTCATGCAGAAACACTCGAAGAGCTGATTAGTCATGGTTATCTGACTCACGAGGAGTATCAGGAACTGCTGGAATGCCTGGAAAACCTCTGGAATATCCGCTTTGCACTCCATCTGGCAGCCGGACGCAGTGAAAATCGCTTGCTGTTTGATTACCAGCCTCATGCCGCTGAGCTGTTAGGATTTGGTTCCGAGGGCAAGGCTTCCGTTGAACGCATGATGAAACGTCTGTTCCGGATCATGAGTCGTGTGCGCGAAATGAACCAGATGCTACTGGCGTATTTTGAGCAGAGCATTTTACCAGATCAAAGCGAACAAACCGTGATACCGCTCGATAACCACTTTGAGCGTGTTGGCAATAAAATTCGGGTGAAGAATCCTTCAGTGTTCTTTCGCCGGGAAAATCTCATTTTATTGTTTGAACATATTGCCGATAACCCGGAAATTACCGACATCGATCCCAGCACCATTCGCACTGTGCGCCAGGTAAGACGCCGCCTGTTGGGTGATTTGCAAGATTATGCCGCTTGCCGCGATGCATTAATGCGGCTGCTTAAACACCCCAACGGCATGGGCCGCGCGTTTACCCTGATGCACAAACATGGGATCATTGCAGCCTACTTGCCACAATGGCGAAATATCTTCGGGCAGATGCAATTCGATTTATTTCATGCCTATACCGTTGATGAGCACACACACAAGCTCATCAACAATATTTATCGCTATTTTAGTCATGAGCACCAGGGCGAATTTCCGCTGTGTACTGAAATCGTCACGCGCATGGATAAACCTGAGTTGCTGTATCTGGCAGGCATTTTCCATGATATTGCCAAAGGCCGGGGTGGCGATCACTCTGAGCTGGGGGCCGTTGATGCATCTGCGTTTGCACAAATGCATGGGTTCTCTTCATCCGACTGCAAGCTTGTTGCCTGGTTAGTCGAGAATCACCTGTTGATGTCGGTCACCGCGCAGCGTAAAGACATCAATGATCCGGAAGTGATCAACGAATTTGCCTCGCGCATTAAGAATGAACGCCAGCTCGACTATCTCTATTGTCTGACCGTTGCCGATATTCGTGCAACCAATGATAACTTGTGGAATGACTGGAAAAACACCCTGTTGCGGGAGCTTTACTTGCTCACGCAGCGAGCATTGCGTCTGGGTCTGGAAAATCCCATGGATATGCGTGATCAGATCCGCGATAAGAAACAACAGGCAAAACAGCGGCTGATCAATAAAGACTATCGCGAAGACCTGATTGACATGATCTGGGCGCGCTTTAAAGCCAACTACTTTACCGCATTCAGCGAACAACAAATTTCCTGGCAAACTGAATATCTACTCGGCCGAGATGACCTGAGCAAGCCCTGCGTGGTTGTCTCAGAACAGCCGATGCATGGCGGAACCCAGGTTTTTGTTTACGCGCCTTATGAAGCCAGTTTGTTTGCCAAACTGGTGGCAGTAATTGGTTCCAAAAAGGCCCAGATCCAGCATGCTCAGGTACTGACAACTAAAGACGGTTATGTGGTCTTTAGCTTTGTCATACTAGAAGTAGATGGTCGCCCCATCAGCGGTACCCGCGCCAAAGCTTTGCGGCGCAGCCTGGAAGTGATCCTCACAGATCCGAAGAAGAAAATCCGGCTGAAGAAAAACCGCTCGCAACGTTTTAAAGACTTTAATATTAAACCTAAGGTCGTGGTACGTCCCCACGCCCGCAGTGACCGAAACCTAATAGAGATCCAGGCAGTGGATATTCCAGGCTTATTGACTAAAATAGCCGAAGTTTTTCAAGTCCATTCACTGCATATTCACGCCGCACGTATTACCACAGTGGGCGAACGCGCGGAGGATTTCTTTGTGGTCTCGGACAAAGATTATCAACGTCTCAGTGAAGATGCCAAAGCATCGTTACATCGCTCACTGATGAAAAAACTCAATGCAGAATCTGAATAAATGAGGACACTATGTCGGATTTAAAAACCACAATTGAACAAGCCTGGGAACAACGCGATACCATCACACCCAGTGATGTGTCACCTCAGGTAAAAAATGCCATCATTGATGCGCTGGCTTTACTGGACTCAGGCGCAGCACGCGTTGCTGAAAAAGTCAGTGGCGAGTGGGTTGTGCACCAGTGGCTGAAAAAGGCGGTTCTGCTGTCATTCCGTATTCGCGATAACCAGCCTATGCATGACGGGGTAAACCAGTTTTTCGATAAAGTCCCGCTAAAGTTTAGCGACTATACACCAGAGCAGTTTCAGCAAGGTGGCATGCGTGTGGTCCCCAACGCCGTTGCACGTCAGGGTAGCTTCATCGGCAAAAATGTGGTTTTGATGCCGTCTTATGTCAACATTGGCGCTTATGTCGACGAAGGCACTATGGTTGATACCTGGGCCACAGTCGGTTCATGTGCTCAGATCGGTAAAAATGTACACCTCTCTGGCGGTGTAGGTATCGGCGGTGTACTGGAGCCATTACAAGCCAACCCAACCATTATCGAAGATAACTGCTTCATCGGTGCCCGCTCTGAAATTGTTGAAGGGGTCATTGTTGAAGAAGGCGCGGTAATTTCAATGGGTGTGTACATTTCACAAAGTACGCGTATCTATGACCGCGAAACCGGCGAGATCCACTACGGCCGAGTTCCAGCAGGTGCCGTTGTCGTCCCAGGTTCATTACCAAGCAAAGATGGTACTCACAGCCTGTATGCGGCGATCATAGTTAAGAAAGTGGACCAGCAAACGCGTGAAAAAGTAGGGATCAACGCCCTGCTTCGCTCAGTTCAGGACTGATCCACCGTCTGATTTAAGCCCGGTGTAAAAACCGGGCTTTATCTCACCAAAAGTCAGAATGCCCACTTCACTCCGAACGACGGAATAATCGGCAACCAGTGCCCGCGCTCTTCTTTTTTACGTAACTTTCCCTGTCTATCTACTGAGTAGCTGGTTCTATCTATACAACATTCATTGTCAAAGTTCAGTAAATTAGAAACTTCAAAGAAAACAGTTAACCCACTGTTTGATAATGGATAGATTTTATGAATTCTCATATCTATACGTTTGTAGTTACCCAGTTTAAGCTGGTTACGCTCATTGAGACTACGCTGGATTTCGTAACCGCCATTGGGCGTATTTTTTACCAAACGGCCTGACTCGCCAGTCATAGGCCAGCCGGAATGAAAATACACCAGCCCACTGATCTGCCAGCCATTATCGAACTGATAACGACTCGTCAGCTTGACAGCATGCCTTTGATCCCAGCTACGCGGATACCAGCGTCCGCTAATGCTGTCCTGTGCGTTAGACCAACTGTAACTCGCCTGCCACTGCCATTGAGAAGTAATGTGATGCTGAAAACTCAGCTCAACGCCTTTAACTCTGGCTGAGTCCGGGGCAACCCGATACCTGTCGGCCTGCCCTTCTGGTAAGAATTCATAAAGATCAAACGCATTCTCATACCAGGGCCGCAGCTGTGACAGTTTTTTCAGATACGCTTCAGCGCGCCATTGAAAAGCCGGGCTCAGCGCATGCTGATAAGATAGAATGACATGACGCGCTTTCTCTACGCCATGAAACTCAGTGGTGCCATCAGCGACCTGCAAGCTGAGAATATCCTCAGGCTGGTAATAATCTCCGGCGCTCAGGGAAACCCGCTGTTCGTCGGCTGGCTGATACAAGAGCGCAACTCGCGGGCTCCATTGCGCTTTGGTAAACCCATAATAATCCTGCTGATCCCAGCGCAAACCCAGCTCAGCTACCCAGTCAGGGTTAAGTCGCCAACGATCACTGATATAGGCACCAAACACATTACCGGATGCAGTTAGCTGTGTTTTTTGCTGACGATAGTCTTCACCGTCATAGTTCACCTGATACCAGGCTTCCAGCCAGTAATCATACTCTGCATCCAGGTATTTGGCTTCAAAACCCGACTCCAGATAATGACTGTCACTAACACGCCATTGCCAGTCTTGTTTCAGTGAGTAGGCATAAAAGAACTTGTTATCGTCCAGGGTAAGCCACACTTCGGTCGGGTCGTATTGACCGCCGCTACGGTCTTCCTCGACTCTGGCGACTGACAATAACGTCTGGCTGCTCAGATCCTCACGCCAGTCTGAGTGCAGGACCGCCCACGCGTAGGCGCTGCTGTACTCGCCACTGACCTTTTCCTTCACCTGATATTCCCGGACTCCATCCCATTCAGTAAAGGTGTCATCAAGTATTTCATCGTCCCAGGCATAAAGAAAGTGTCCTGACAAAGACTGGGTATCCGTCAGCTCATAACTGACCTTCGCAAATAAATCCGCATAAATGGGCTCAAATTTGTTCGATTCATCTTCTACCGCATCCAGTACCAGATCAAGATAACCACGTCTGACTGATACCAGCCAGGTGCCTTTATCATCGTCAAATGTGCCCTGCGACCCGGCTCTGGCATTAATGAAGCTTACACCCAGACTATGTTTGTATTGGGGCATGTCATAGAGGCTTTCTATCGCCATGACACCGCTCATTTTATTGCCATAACGCGCCGTAAATCCGCCACTGGAAAAGTCCATCGCGCCTACATTGTCCGTGTCGACAATGCTAAACGCACTATTGAAGCTTTTCATATGAAAAGGCCGGTAAAGCTGCTGACCATCCAGTAACACGAGAACTTCATCCGAATGCCCACCGCGCACAAAAAAGTTAGCAGAATAATCACCTGCGGCAACACCCGGTAAAGCAGGCATCAGTCGAAAAATATCATCAGCAATGTGCGGCATTGACTCAATACGCTCTTTGGAGAGGAAGTGCGTATTGTGCCGGGTGGCTAACGTATACTGGCTGCCGGTGACCGTTATGCGCTCCAGATCAGACGGTGTAGCATTGGCATGTACCACAGCGGTATTTAAAAAGGCACAAATCAACAGAACAATCGGTGATCCTGATGCTTGCGCCAGATACTTGCCAGTCACCTGAGTTATATTTTTTGCTTGTTCGGGGTGAGTGCCATGATCTGATGGCGCACCGGGCAGTAAAAAAGGCAATGGCCGCGGTCGTAAAAGCCTGTCCTGCTGAACGGGTATTTGTCTTGTCATTGTTGTTTTCTCCATTGAAATAACAATGACATCCTTGCGCAGCGAGGGCTGCTTGTCGTCCTGACCGACTGATCAGGACATATTTTCTGCCAATATTTTACTTTGTTTTCGATAAGCGCCTGGTGTTAACTCGGTATAACGTTTGAATGCCCCATAAAACGCAGAGCGGGAGTTAAACCCACTGTCCAAAGAGATATCCAGAATACTTCTGTCTGGCTGGGACAACAGCAGCTGCTGGGCATGCATCACTCTGAGTTGATTGATAAAATCAAAAAAACTCATGTTTTTACTTTGATTAATCGCCTGGGAAACGTGGTGCCGGGAATGACCACATGCACAGGCCAGGTCGTGCAGCGTTAAATCCGCTTTAAGATACAGCTTTTCGTCCTGCACCTGCTCTTCAATTAGATCACAAAGCTGCACAGCCAGTGATTCTGACAGTGCTGAATTTAAGTACTTTTCACTGTTCGACTTATCCAGTTCAACATATTGATTACTCTGGATAAATATTTCTGGCTGACGCAAGCCGTAATAACTCATCAAATAAAAAACAATGACCACGCCCAACTCAGAGAAAAAGAACCAGCGCTCGCCAATCAACCAGTCATACTTACAGCCAAACCCACTGTCGTGATCAATACACGCCATAGCATTCACTTCTATCGCTTCATCGATGAACCACAGCCCATAAAGCGATAACAACATCATGAGTAAGCGTCTTAGCCAGTTCAGGTTGATCAGTTCAAGGGATGAAAAGTTATTGGCTGACAGGATCTGGTAGGCATTGAGCCTGCGCCACGCAAATATCAGATACACTGCAACCTGCAACATAGCGCCAAATATAAAGACATTTTCAAACCCTGCCAGATACCAGGATGGCAGGTCAGGGGCATACATATCGCCGTACAAAAACTGCCATTTGCTGCGTGCATCAAGCAAAAAGAAAGGAATGGCACAGAGCAGCGCCAGAACAAACGGGAGTAAATGAACGCGATTAAACGGAATATAGGCGGGCGATGTTAATCTGAGTACGTAGTAATAAAAACACGGTGCCAACAGAAAAGTCAGAGGCTCCTGAAATCCAATCAGATGAGGCAAATAGTAAAACGCCCCACTTTCATCAAGCAGTATAAAAAACAACAGTGCAACAAAGCACTGAATACACAAAGCAAGCATCCTGTTTGCATCATTCGCCGTATTCTTCCGTATCAGCTCGTAACTGAGATACAGACCATGAAGGCAACCCAAAGATAATATGACCAGTGTAAACATGTTAATTCTAACCGACGTGTTGCTTGAGGCGCAAATCGCGCCATTAGCTTGTGGCTTTATTGTTAATTATTTACACCTAGTGTGTTCCCTTATTAGTTAAATTGCAAGATGCAATGGGTCGGTGCCCCCTCGTTTTACACGTAAAATCCAAATGACCCCACAACATGGCGAGAAAACACCACTGCTGCAAACAAAAAAGTAAGCAGCAGCGACTGCGACTATCAGGTGTCGACTTTTTCCAGCGTGTTGATGCTGATGTGTGGCCAGCGAATTAATTCGCCTGGTCTGTCCTTACGATTGAAAAAGTCCAGGATCACGTTCTGAGAATATTGTAACCAAAGCTTTGGATTGCCGTTTTGGTCAGTCTCCGTTAATTCGTAGATCAAAAATGTGGAATGTACTTCAGCGGCATTCGCCTGGCGTGTGACAAACGGAATATTGTTTACAGAGCCCGACGCCGCGGTTGTACGTACTTCCAGCTTAGTGGTATTTTTCACTTTGCCAGCGCTGAGTAAAGGAGCAATCGCTTTTTGCAGCAGAGCATTTGCCTGGGTAGGATCAAACAGGCCTTCAAAAGGCTGATCTCTGAAGTGTTTATAAGGTGCCAGATAGGGGTTGGTGTCTATATCGCCCGATACGCCTATAGGTAAGCCATTCAGTGCAGGGATCTCAAAGCCAGACTGAGAATGTGCACTCTTACCCAATGCGATCACCGCATCGCCATGGGGAATACTGGACAGCCGGGCGATATCCAGATCATCGGTTAACTGATCACGCATATGCAACCACAGACCAGGTTCATGGTGAATTGCCAGGCCAGGTTTACCCTCAAGCCCGGAATGTGGATAGTCTTGCGCAGCAATCTGGTTAATGATTTGGGTGTAGTCGAGCGTAGCGACAGATTGATCTTCCGGAATACCCCGGTTTGGCACGCCTTTGTCCACCAAGCTGAAAGTCAGCTCTTCGTCATACTGATTCATGAGCAGCCGATAATCCAGATCGCCCGCGGCAAAAGGCAAAGCAATCATATTCCAGCCATGGCCTTCAAGATTACCTATGTTTTTCCAGGTGCCAGGGAGGTGGCATAACGGCCCTAGTTCAGAGTCCTGCTGTTCCCCAATAATAATCTTACGTTGGTTCTGATCAAACCCTAACTTCGATTTAACTGACGACATAAAATGGTTCCTTATACTTGCTTAATTGCACCCAGCGCACCATAGAAAAAGCAATACAGGTATGTTGGGCGTGACGAGGCGGGACCACCAGCAGAAGAGCCTGCTCTTTTTAAAAACAGTGCACTTTGGCCATTGACCAGATAAGAATCGCATGAGTCAGGACTCTCGCTCCCAATGGAAAGCTAGTACAAGATCAGCAATTAGACGAATAAAAAAGAGTAGCGGGCACGAGCGTGCCCAGACAACACGATATGTTAGCTAGGAGGCTTATCTGACAGAGGAGCTGTCAGTGAATAATTGCGTTAGGCCGACTGCTTTTCGTCGACCAGGTCGCTTTGCGCTCCCTGCTCCAGCAAGCTCATAAAGTTTGGCTGGCCAAAAATCATCATAATATCCAGTAATTGACAGGCAGATAAGTCAGACTTACCGCACTCCCAGTTAGAGATGGTTGCCTGATCAACAGGCGTAACAAGCTTTTTACCTAACTCAGCCTGAGTTAAGTTCATTTCTCTACGTAGGCGACGAATAGCAGTTTGAATTTGCTTCCTGGCTGCTATGGTGTGTGCTTTACGCACAGATTCATTTCTTTTAACAGTAGTCATAACATATCCGCTTATTATCAATCACAGTGTCTTACAAACCTAAAGCAACGTGTTTAAAGCCATGAAATTTACAAACGTCTAAACACAGGTCTGAGCCTACACCTACCCGGAGAGCGTTCCGGCCAAGTGTTTAATTTTTCGTCCCGGTTAGACATTTGACTGAGAGTCATGTAGTCTGAACGGGTCAGGTGGATAAATAATTAACCGGATTGGGTCATATGTCAAATACTTTTGCTACAAGATTAAAACAGTTACGTATCAACTTGGGTTATTCTCAGGTTGGCTTTTCAGAAATGCTGGATATTCCCACTGCTTCGTATCGAAAGTATGAGAAAGATGTTAGGGAACCTACCCTGTCGGTAGTAAGCAAATTCTTTTTACATCCGGTGACTAAAGACAGTGCATTATGGCTGCTGACCGGAGAGCATCAAAACGTGACCCATACGCCTCCAGCCCCTGTAGAGCCGCCGATGGCTTACCACTCTGACATGGAACAAAGCCTGATCACCAGCATTGCCAATTCCCTTGAGTTTATTTCCCATATGAAGTGGTTTACACCTGGCACGCAGGCAGGATATCAGGATTATGGCCATATTATTTTGCGCGACCTGAAACCCATCCTCCAGCAGAGTTCGGTCGCACACAATGAAAAAAGACGGGCTTAACAAAGCGCGTTATTGAATAAAACAAAAGTAACCCAAAGCGACCACTTTTGTAGTTTGACGGGTCAATCTAAGTGATCACGCTCATACAAACTGTACATCGGTGTGTTGCACTTGCTGACTCCGTGCCAGTGCAACTGCCAGGCTTTGCGCTTGCTCAAAAGCCTGTGTGAGCGACGCCTGATGCCTGTCATCGGCAAACTCCTGATATTCACTCACTATTTCATGCATAGTTTCAACTCCAAGATAACGACTTAACGTGCGTAAATGTGGCATCAGATGATTACTCTTAGCTCTGATCTCGGGCTCCTCGAAGCCAAATTCGCCACATGAGGCTATGGCAACCAGTGTCTTGCCAGACAATAATGGCGCTAACGGAAAGTCTCCTCGCTTGAGATCAAAATCAAATGTTTTGTTAACCCGAACAATCTGATCAAACCAGGCCTTGAGTTGTGCTGGCATACCATAATTGTACATAGGTGTTGAAATAACAATAATATCAGCGCGAGTCAGCTCATCGATCAGCGTATCGGATAAGGCCAATAGCTGCCTCTGCTCCCGAGTTCTTTTACCTTCCGGGGTGAATACAGCCCCAATCCAATCCTGAGTGATAAAGTGTGGAGGATGAGATCCCACATCACGATAGATATATTCATCTATTGAAGAGGTTTTCTGCCAGCTTTTAACAAACTGTTGGGCAATCTGCTTTGACAGTGAATTATGTGAGGGGTTTTCATTGTCAATCGCTCTGACGCTTGAATCTATGTGCAAAATTGTACTCATGCTAATTACCTTTTTAATTACTGAACGCGTCATAGTGTGCGTTAAGGCAATCAACTGAACAAACGATACTCTTGCACCTATAGATGAGTTAAAATCATCTATATATTTTTTGATTGGATGACTACCATGGCACTATCTGTTTCGTTACAGGCACTCAGGGCGTTCGACGCTGCAGCACGTCATGGCAGCTTCAAACGCGCCGCAGAAGAGCTCTCTTTGACGCCTACAGCGATTTCTCATCATATCAGTAAGCTTGAAGACCGCCTCAATGTGCGTTTATTTCAACGCTTGCCCAGAAAGGTCCTACTCACAGAAACAGGCTTGTTGCTGGCCAATGCGACTTCCGAGGGCTTTGCAACAATTGAAAGTGCGCTGGCAGACATTCAGCAACTCAATGAAGTCGTCCAGGTGAGCACCACTTCTTCATTTGCGGCGCTGGTGCTATTGCCTGCACAAGGCGCATTCTCAGCACGTTACCCGGACATCTCGATGCAGGTTTCAAGCGGAGAGCTGACGGACAATCTGCCCAATTCAATCCCTGTAAGGCTGGGCAATATAAAAGATGTCCCGCTCGAAGATCGCCTGAGCGAGGAACAATATAATCTGTTCGGAAACAAAGCGCTCGGAGCATTACAAAACTCAGCGGACCGACCAGTAATCTATACAACACGTTGGAAAAACCGCGCACTGTGCTCACCACCACTGGATGACTGGCTGGCACACAACGAGCTGAATAAGGAAGACTTTGTTATCCGAGAGTTTGATCAGGAGTTGTTTGGTATACAGCAGGCAGTGATAGAAAACGCATTGGTGTTTTGCTCAGAGGTACTGGTCCGTGGTATGTGTTCAGCCGGCCAGTTAACTCCAGTAGGAGGAAGAAGCATTGCTTCGTCATTGTGTTACTACATCCCCAATAAATCGCGATTCAGAACGCACAACGCCGTAAAATTTATTGAATGGGTTCAGAATTTAGTGGGACTAAAGAGTAATACCAATTTGCTTGATTAAGTGCTCTATTTTGAGGAGAGAAAATAGGGTCGATAACACCGCTCCCGCGCCCTGCTATCGCTGAGGCATCTACATCCATATAGGCAGGCAAAAAATTTGTGAACCTATGTCTAAGGTTCTAAATGAGAAACTGTTAACGCTATTAGCGTCATATTTGATCCTTCAAATAGAACAGGTATTAAGTGAAATTGGTCTAACAATATGGGTTAATGATTGCGCCAAGGTGTGAGCACGAGATTTACTCGCCTATCAGCAATCGAGAGCGCCTGATACCGTGGCGAATACCACTGGAAATACGTGTAAAACAACCATGGGAAAGCGCGCGGCGTAACAGGCCTATTTAACCACCTTCAGGATGACTTTGCCTTTATCAACGGCCTGATTGTTCTCCGCTCTGAATTCTTCAACGCGGTCGTAAATATCTTTAACACCGTAATATTGTTCAAGGTTCTTTTCAGCAGCAAGCAAGTCGCCAAACTCCATCACAATTTCATAGGCTTCACTGTACTTGTCTTCGACTTCTTCGTCATTGTCTTTTGCAACCTTGACCAAATTTTTAACACGTTGCTCAACAGGCTGAAGTCGAAGCCCCCTCACAATCATGGCCAGAATAAAAATCAACGCCACAACAATTAACATACTACCTATTAAGATGAGTTCCATATCATATCTCTCCTTTGGCAAGTTTAGATTCCATTATTCTATAGAATGGATACTTAGCTAAAATAAAAAATGTACCAACGTTGCACATCACTACAAATGGCCCGTAGATATCAAACAAGATGTCATTATTTAAGTAGCCTCGTAAAACCAACTGGCTAAAATTCATTAACATTACCGCAAGTGCAATGTAGGCTACAATCCTTGTAGTTGCAGAAAAACAGCACCCTCGAATGGCATGTAAGAGGTATAAAACTGTTATAAATCCAGCTCCTGTGCACACCAAAGCAAAATAATAAACTTGACGCATTTGCACCGACTCGAATGGAAGGCCTAAAATGTATGCCCCTAAGCTAGAGCTGGAGGTGTAAAACACAAGCACTGCAAGAGAAGATAGAAAGCATGAATGCAGCTCATGGTCACTTTGTTTTTTCAGGGTCTTTTTGCCCCCAAAAAACAGATCAAAGCGGTGCTGCTTAAAACAATAAAGCAGGAACAAAACAACGAATAGTTCTAACGCTGTTATTACCCACCCAGTAACTATAAAAAACTCATTCATGCTCGGCAAAAATCCTACTATTTACCCGCCAAAAAATACCGTTTTAGCTTCAGGGGAAAAACGCTGCATTTTTGGTTGTGCACCATTTCCACCACCAGTCCCACCAGCTACCAGGCGTACACTTTCTACAGTTAAATTCAGAGAGCTGTCTAGCTGGTTCATTTTTGGTTTGTTATTTAAGCGTTTTATAAAAAACTTCATAATAATTTCCGTCCTTCTTTGATATTTAAAAGGACCACCCACAAAAGGTTGCGTACATGTTAACCTCATTGACATATAGTAACAAGCATTAATTGCTTTAAATTCACATTATTGCGGATGATCTCCTGCACCATGACATTGGCCAACAAGCCTACCACTGACCGGATCACGATAGTGTCCATCATAAGGAAAATTAGAAAAATTGGAACAACAATACGACAAATCGGACATGCGAAAACTGTACCTGGTCAAAACTGGCGAGACTATAAATCTGCTCAACTGTCAGATTTTCTGGCTGAATGGTAGAAAAATCCGTCTGTGTCAGAAATCAAATACAAAAAAGCCGCAGCTAAAACGCTGCGGCTATTGAAGTCGATGCAACACTTTAAAGTGCTTTTTGCATTTCTTCGAACTTGTTTGTGATCTCAGCACGGGGCTCGGATGTCGCCAGGCTCACGGCAACAATCGCGATGGCTGAAGCAATAAACCCAGGTACGATTTCGTAGATAAGCGCACTAAGCGGTTGGCCATCTACCGTTACCGGGCCATAGATCCAGAACAATACGGTTGCTGCGCCCACTATCATGCCCGACAATGCGCCTGCAAAGTTCATACGCTTCCAGAATAAGCTAAGCAGTACCAGAGGACCGAATGCGGCACCAAAACCAGCCCACGCATTACTCACCAGGCTTAAAATGGTGCTGTCTCTGTCGTATG
The DNA here is from genome assembly GCF_015356275.1 of Pseudoalteromonas sp. PPB1. Classification (NCBI taxonomy): domain Bacteria; kingdom Pseudomonadati; phylum Pseudomonadota; class Gammaproteobacteria; order Alteromonadales; family Pseudoalteromonadaceae; genus Pseudoalteromonas; species Pseudoalteromonas sp. PPB1. The sequence continues at coordinate 220,981 of NZ_JACEQV010000002.1, forward strand.
CAAGATAGATTGCAAACATGGAAACCAGCGCCACGCTGATCCGCCCTACCAGCACAAGCTCTTTATCTGACGCCTCTTTGCGCAGGAAGATCTTATAGAAGTCTTCAGTCAATGAACTGGAGCTCACCAGCAGCTGAGACGAAATGGTACTCATAATCGCCGCCAGAATCGCAGCCAGTAAGAAACCAGCAATCAGCGGGTGGAAGAGCAATTCAGATAAGATCAGGAAAATGGTTTCGGGATCTTCAACCACAATGCCCTTTTCGTGGGCATACGCTGCACCAAACAGGCCCGTTGTGATGGCACCTAAAGTAGCCACCAGCATCCAGCTCATGCCAATGCGACGCGCCGTTGGCATATCTTTAACGCTGCGCACTGACATAAAGCGCACGATAATGTGTGGCTGCCCGAAATAACCCAACCCCCAGGACATGGCAGAAACGATACCGATTGCGCCACCTGCGCCAATCCAGGTCAGTAACTGTGGGTTGATTTCATTAAGCGTAACGCTCAGCGGGTTATCCAGTAAAGAATAAGTCACCGCAGGCACTAGAATTAGCGCCAGGAACATAATACACCCCTGCACAAAGTCAGTCAGGCTAACCGCCAGAAACCCGCCAAACAAAGTATACAAAACAACCACGCCAGTCGTGATATACAAACCGGCTTCGTAACTCATACCAAAGGAGTTTTCAAACAGCTTACCGCCTGAAACCACACCAGCAGAGGTGTACAACGTGAAGAAAACAATGATCACCAACGCGGATACAATACGCAACGCATTGCCTTTATCTTCAAAGCGATTGGCAAAATAGTCCGGAATGGTTATCGCGTCGTTCGCCAGCTCGGTATACACACGTAAACGCGGTGCCACCAGCAAGTAATTTAAAAATGCGCCAATCAACAGGCCTATGGCAATCCAGGTACTGCTAAAACCGCTTACAAACATGGCGCCGGGCAGACCCATCAGGATCCAACCACTCATATCCGAGGCACCCGCAGACAGGGCCGCGACACTGGGTGGAAGGCTTCTTCCACCTAACATATAACCCGACACATCGCTGGTAGACTTACGATACGCGTACAGTCCAATACCCAACATGGCGATGAAATACATGGCAAGAGAGATCATAGTGCCAGTTTCCAAAATTACCTCCTATAGTCGGGCTCCTCTCCACAATATCAGATGCTGTTTTGTTGTTAGCTGAGATTGGGACAAAAGCCATTGCGAAAGGGCCACTATAACATGGCAAAGATCGCCACCCAAGTTACACAAGGTGAAGTGCCTATGAATTGCGCGCAAACAACCTCATACCTTAATACCAAAAGCTGAAACAAGCTGAATTAGTTAATGAAATATGCCTGAGATTGCCTTATATTGATGAACAGTAGAAGTATTCAGTCAGGTGTATCTTTCATGTATTTTTATGCCGCCAGGCAGCCAATCCTAAACAAAAACAAAGAACTCGTGGGCTACGAGCTGCTCTTTCGCGATGGTTTAGACAATGTCTTCCCTGAAATAGATGGCTCAGAAGCGACCTCCAGATTGATCGAAGGCAGTCAGTTTAACTTTGGTCTGGAAGATTTAACCGACAATAAACCGGCTTATATCAACTTCACACTCGACACCTTGCTGAAAGGTTACCCCACCATGATGGGGCGCGAACAACTGGTAGTAGAAATCCTTGAAACCGTGCAGCCGGGCAAACGCCTGCTGGGTGCAGTGCAGGACCTGAAGCAAAAAGGCTACACTATAGTGCTTGATGATTATCAGCATCAAAAAGTGTGGCGACATTTCTATCCCTTCATTGATCAAATCAAGATAGACATGCTGACCACAGATGTCGCGACCATTGAAGAGATCAAAGAAGCCATTGCGCCGTTTAAAAACATTGAACTGGTTGCCGAAAAAGTCGAAACACATGAACAGTATCAACAGGCCCTCGATCTTGGATTCAGCTATTTCCAGGGGTTCTTTTTCGCTAAGCCCGAAGTGGTTCAGAGTAAAACCCTGCCCCCTTCAGAGATGGCACTGGCCGAACTGCTATACGAAACATCCAGTGTTGACGTCGACTTAAAGCGCATCACACAAGTGTTCGAGCGCGACGTTAACCTCAGCTATAAGCTGCTACGCTACTCGAATTCAGCCGCGTTTAAACGTCGTGCCGAGATCTCCACCATTAAGCAAGCTTTGGTGGTACTTGGCAATCAGGAGCTGAAAAAGTTTCTTTCTTTACTCTTCGCCTCTCAGGTGTCTTCAGAGAAACCACTCGAACTGGTCCGTCTGTCTCTGACTCGCGCGCGTTTTGCCGAGTTATTAGCGGTTAAACACCGAAAACTAAAAGATACCGGCATGGCCTTCCTGGCAGGTATGATGTCACTGATGGACGCAATTTTAGATGAAAGCATGGACAGTGTAATGAGCAAGCTGCCACTGGCCATTGAAATCAAAGATGCCCTATTGAAGCAAGAAGGTCTGTTGGCCAGTTACCTTGCGCTCATCAAACTCTATGAGCAAGCCGACTGGCAGGGGGCCAATGAGCTGGCGCAACAACTGGGACTTGACCCTGATCTGTTGCCTGATTATTACCACGAAGCCCTGCAATGGTGTGATCAACAAATGGAAGTGATGGCCATATAGGTTGCACTGCATTTTATCATCCAAAAAACAGCTGCCATTTGGTGGCTGTTTTTGTTTTAGGTCAAAGTTTTCGATATTTTCCCCTACATCTTACGCAAGTGCGACAATTTGTCACATCCCAACCTTTTGCCTGACAAGTAAAATTCTTCTCAATAACAACGTGAAAACACTTTGGGAAGAATCATGACCAGAAACCTTATTTGGCTTGCTGTTACGGCCGCTTTTTCTGCACACAGCCAGGATGCACAGCACGACACACACTCTGACAGTTTAGAGCGCATCGTCGTTATCGCGCCCATGCACAGTCCTTTAGATATCAAAACCGATCCTAAAGCCCCAAGGCAACCTTTGCCAGCACAGGATGGTGCAGATCTGCTATCCAGTATTGCCGGGTTTTCTTTAGTTAAAAAAGGCGGCGCGAGCAGCGACCCTGTTTTTCGGGGAATGGCCGGATCACGTCTGAACATTATTACTGATGGCGGCCAGACGCTTGGCGGCTGCGGTGGCCGTATGGATCCACCTACGGCTTACATTACACCGCAAACCTACGATACCTTAACGGTGATTAAAGGACCTCAAACCGTCCTTTATGGCCCCGGTAACAGCGCCGCCACTGTCATTTTTGAGCGTGAATCTGAGCGCCTGAGCGAAACGGGCTGGCAAGGGTTTGCCAATGCAACTCTGGGCAGTTTTGGTAAGCGTATGATAAATGCAGACGTTAAGGGGGGCACAGAGGATTACTATGCACGCCTTGCTGCCAGTAAAAGCGACGCCGATGACTATGAGGACGGCGAAGGTAACTCCATTCACTCGGCATATGACAAGTGGAACCTCGACTCCGAGTTTGCCTACACGCCCGATGATGACAGCCTCTATAGCCTGAGCCTGGGTCGCAGTGATGGCGAGGTCGCCTATGCTGACCGCATGATGGATGGCAGCAAGTTTGACCGTAATCATGTTGCACTCAGCGTTGAACTGGATGAACTCACCGGGTTTATCCAAGCGCTGGAAGCCAATGTGTATTACAACAACATAGATCACATCATGGATAATCATAGCTTGCGCACATTTACGCCCACTATGATGATGAAAACCCCAACCTCATCGAATCCCGACCGTCGCACCTGGGGTGGCAAACTGATGCTCACTTCTGCCATCAATACAGAGCACACATTGCGTTACGGGGTCGATCATCAGCAAAACCGCCACCGCATTCGCGTCAGCATGAACCAGCCAATGATGCCGGTGGAAACGCTGCCTCGCCGTGATAATGCCGAGTTTAAACAAATCGGGCTATTTGGCGAGTTTGAATACGCACTCAACACAGAGGGCCCAAAGCGCAGCCAGTGGGTCAGCGGGCTGCGTATTGATGACTGGTCAGCAACTGATAAGCGTCAGCAACTTGGCTCCATGATGATGCCAATGCCTAACCCAACGGCCGACCAGACGCGTGATGACACCCTCTGGAGCGGATTTACACGCTATCAGGTCCAGCATAAAGATATGAGCTATTACATCGGTGCCGGGCACAGTGAACGTTTCCCCGATTACTGGGAGTTAATGGGTGGCGGACGCCGGGGTATAGATAGCATGAGTGCCTTCTTACTGGAGACAGAGAAAACAAACCAGCTGGATATCGGCTGGATGCTACAAAAATCCGCTATGACTACCTCTGTATCCTTGTTTTACAACCGCATAGATGATTACTTACTCACCGATAATCAGTACGAAGTGATGGACAAAACGCTGGCCGTGACCCGGAACATTGATGCGCAAACAATGGGGCTGGAAATGGAAACCCGGGTTGAGCTCAGCAAACAACTGAATTTCACAACCAGCATCAACTATGTGCGTGGCAGCAATAAAGCCGATCATACGGCGCTGGCACAGCAGCCTCCCCTGCAGGCACGTTTCGCCATGGATTACACGCTGGATAAATGGCAAGTAGGCGGTTTATGGCGTCTCGTAAAAAGCCAGAACCGCGTTGCTATCGGCCAGGGTAACATTGCCGGTCAGGATGTCGGACCCAGCCATGGCTTTGGCACACTGGCACTGAACTTATCTTATAGCCATTCAGATGAGCTGTTATTGAGTCTCGGGCTAGATAATGTGCTGGATAAAACCTATGCCGAACATTTGAGTCGCGCAGGCGCTATGGTCAGTGGCTATGCGCAAATCGACAAAGTGAATGAGGCCGGCCGTACACTGTGGGCCAACGTCAACTGGCGCTTCTGATTGAGCTAATGGGGCTGGCAATGCCAGCCCCTGTACCACTGCTTATTCAATCATCAACTCGATAAGCGGTGGCACCGGCTCACCATTTTCGTGATCCCCAATCAAGTATACTTTGCCATCTTTGACAACCAGATCACTGGGCATAGTCATATCCTCTGGCAGCAGATCGTAGACGGCCACAATCTCACCACTCAGCGTCAACTTAAGCACTTTTGTGAATTGCTCAGATACCATCCACAACGCATCTTCAGCGAAATACAGGCCCATTGCAGTATATTCATTGAGACTCCCTTCTGTCTCCCCGGTGTAACTGAGCGGCTGGCGAGATACAAGATTAAATTGGCTATCCAGGGTAAATAACCAGTCCTGTTGTGACGCGTCATCGCTATTGGATACCAGGAAGTAACGGTCTGTGAGTAGGTCGTACGCTAAACCTAAGAATTCATAAGGCGGCTCTCCCTCTTCATGCAGTGCTAATGGGTATTCTTGCACCAGCTGATACCCCTGCTCTGACAATGTAAAATGTCCTATCAGCTTAGAATCAGCTAACACAAAGATCTCCCCGTCTTTGCTTGTTACCGCTTCAGTACAACCCTGTCCACAGTGTATCGAGGCAAACGCCAGTTCAGTGCGGGTCTGGATCTGCAAATCCGCATTCAAAGAGTAGACTTCAGCTTGATCGGTGACGATTTCCCACCCCCCTTGCTGCGTGTACCAAAGTCCGGATGGCTGCTTAATCTCGTCTGGTAACGTGTAACGATTCTGCACCACCAGTTCACCGGTATCTTCAATAGGCCCGTCTCCCAGCAACTTGTCCCTGTCGGCCAGCAGTACCAGGTTATTCTGTTGGGCATTGGTGGTGATCACAACCTGCTCGCCAGAAAATATCGTTAAGTCAGTTATTTCCGCTTGACCAAACCCGGTAACATACCAGCCATTAAGCTGTGTTACCTGCTCTTCTGATACGTCAAACTGCATGACCACAGGCTGCCCGGACTCTGAGGCCAGTATCCAAAGCTCCTGCCCAAGATAAGACACGCCCTGAATAGTCATATTATCCGACAACGGGTACAGCAATAGCTGTTCGTCTTCTGGTTTAAATCGGATCACCTGATGGGCATTCGCGTCGTAGCCCCAGATATCACTGTTGTCATCGCTGTCCAGGCCTAATTCGGTGATTGCTAAGCTCGTTTCTAAACGCCAGGATGTGGTTTCATCACTTGTCAGATGGCGCTGGAAAATCTCATTGGTGCCCGTGACATACCACAGCTCATCTTCATACTGTTCTGTAGCCACAATGCTATCCAGTGCGGTTAATCTCAGCGCCAGCGGCTGATAAACACGCGGTGAAGCACTTATATCAATGCTACCCACCTCAATGCCTTGCTGAAATGTATGCAGGTCCGGGCCATTGATGTCCAAACTTGTCAGATTGGTGAGCGGCTGCGCGCCCGGTGCATAATCGAGATATTCTGAGACCGGAAAGTCTTCAACCAGTTCACGACCTGCTTGAGGTGCAATGAGTGCCAAATCATGCACAACACGACCAGGTGCTGGCTGCTCACCACCTCCACCTGGTGGATTAATTTTGTCATCATCGCCACAAGCGCTCAGGTTTAATGCAATACACACGGCCAGAAGTGATTTTAGGTATTTCATGTCATAGTTCCTTGTTGAGTGAAATTGCAGTCACTGTAGCGCGCTGAATGTCAACAAAGTGTCTATAGGCTGAAACTTGATAAGGTATAGAAAGAGCAGCAAATATCACCGTCTCTATACAGGCGACAACTGTATAAAAGCAAGTTTATACTGAGCTACAACGCAGGTTGTCTGCGATCGGATGCAATATCCGTAAATACAGCTATTTGACAAGACTTATTTGCTTTTTGGTTACTAAATGGACTACCCTTTTTAGGTAAAACGCTCAATATCTGGCATACCGCCCGTTCACAAGGGAAGAAACGTTTTGCAGACCATAATAAAGAAAGACTGTTCAGTGTCCTAAATTAATGCATCAAGCTTGCCTTCCCACCAGGCGCCTCCATTGTTAAGCCAAACAGGGCATTGAAGAACAGATTAAACCGTAGTAGAGTACCTATTTTAGGTATAGATAAGGATCATGAAAATACTACTATCGGCAATTCTATTGCTCATGTCAGGCTTTGCACAAGCAGAGTGCCGCACTTTAAGTGAAAATAAACAAATACAATATGTGATACCCGCAGAAAGTGGGCTATCACTGTGCCTGGACTTTTCGAACTTTAGCAACGATAAGGTTATCATTGCTGCAGACCCTGTTATCAGTGGTTTCACGTCACCCAATCAAATTGCTTATACTACCACCTTTACTACAGATGGATTCAGAAAAAGCGGACGTACACACCAAGACGGTTTTTACTTTACCAAGTCTGGTATGCGTGGGAAGAATGCAAAGCTGACCATAGTTCCAGACAGCCAATACGGTGCAAAAGATCACCACTACACATTTAACATCATTCACGGTAATGACGACCAGGGAATGAACATCATTTATATTTCCCTGCGTGCTATTCACAAAGAAGATCCGGGAGACCTTAAAAATAAACTGGTCTTTATACACAGTAATGGCATTACCATTCCCATCGCATACTTTGACCCTGTCGCATACTATGTTGACTTGCATGGCGAATTGCCACAATCATTACGCTCAACCATCACTGTAAATGATGTTCGTTTTTCAAACTCACAGCAGTATTCTAAAGTACCTCAGTTTTCGATTGAGGGGTATGCCACTAACACTGCAGCAAGATCGAGCGAATCAGAAGCTAGCCAATGTAACAATAGTAATCGACCACCTGAAGCGATGCCCTACGGTAGTAAAGAGGACAACAAACATCAGCAGCTCGACTTAAACAAGCTATTAAGACAAGAGGAAAGATGGCAAAAAACAGTAAGTCGTATGCTGGCAACGCAGCCAGGAGCAGCAACGACCGCAACGTATTATCGCCTCTATACGAACCATCAGATGGGTGGCGCATTAGACGTAAAATCCTCAGAAAGCCCATGGGCTGGTAACGAGGACTTAGGTAACTTTTTGTATGGTGCGGTAATGCAAGTACATGGTTTTTCTTTAGATTCAACCCATAGGTATGCAGCGGCCTATCAGGCACTGCAAAATGGCAAAGCCAATGGTGAAAACATGGCCCAGATATTAGCACAGGGCCTAATCAATTTTGTAACAAAAAGCGGCAATGGTCCTGGAGACGCCGCACTGGAATCCAGAGGTTATCGTTATGCTGAAGAAGTCTATCAAAATAATAAATCCGACCAACGCTCCAGCTCATGCAAAGATCAAAAAACCGTGAATGCTGAAGGTGGTAATGGAAACAGCAACTCAGGTGGCAGTGGTGGCAGTGGCGATGGTGGTTACGGCGGCTATGACGGCTACGGTGGCTATGGTGGTTACGGCGGGGGCTGGGAGTTTTGCACACAATATGGCCAGGTGTGTACGACTGGCGGTTGTAACTACTGGCGAGATATGGTGCCGTGTCATTAAGGAAAACGCCGATGAAGAGCAAAAAACCTCTTGTCGGCCTGGCTGTACTCATCACCTTGCTCACAGGCTGTGATAGGCATAGGCCTGAGCTCGGTGAGATGGAAGCATTTTATTTTCGCAATCAAGACAAGCTAGCTTCTGTGCAGAAGCTAGCGTGTGCTCTGCAGAAAAAGTACAAGATTAACTTTGTCTACTTTCGCTTAGATCAGGCTCAAACTAAGTTGAACCAGGTTGCCAAAAGTGAGCTTAATGAACTGGTTTCTAATATTAAAGCATTGAATTTTGATAGCTTAAGAATTGAAAGGACTCAGCAAGGCTGCCTACTATCTCTTCCTTACTGGGATAATTGGTGGGGATCGTCAGGACAATACTACAGCCTCGTTTATAACAGCAACACGTTAACTCAGTTCAACCCAGATGTTCATGATTTCACTAAAATAAACTGGCAACGGTCATTCGAGTTCTCAAAGCCCCTGGCAAATAACTGGTCTATATATTTTCTTCATGCTCCATGAGCCTGTGCGCCTCATAAGCTCGAGATAACGAGAGGAAATAAAAGATATGAATACTTAGCCAAGCCCAGTATTATCGGGCTTGGCTACAAGGCGCTCATTTACAGGTTTTCGAGGAAATCCTCATCAAACTCTTCTGGCTCCTCTTCGATTGGCGGGTTGCCGTCGTGGAGTTCATAAAGCTGACGCTGTAAATAGACATCCTTAAAGAAAATATAAGGATCAAGTGACTCATTGAGGAGCTTTTCCTGTGACATCAGGCTAGCTCTGGCTTCCACTGCACGCAATGCAAATACCAGAATTGTTTCTGGTGTTGTAAGTGCAATTTTGGGAATAACGACATTGTCGACGATATCACCGGAGAGATTACGCACCGTTGAAGGACCGTAACCCGGGAGCATCAAATACGCGCCGTCACCTACACCCCAGACACCCAGGGTTTGACCAAAATCTTCGTCTTTGTGTTCCAAACCCAGCGATTTAGCGACATCAAACAGGCCGAAAATACCCACCGTTGAGTTAACCAAAAAACGCGCCACGTTGACACCCGCATCACCAGGCTTTGCCTGTAAGGCCGCGTTAACCGCGTCCGTAGGCGCTGACAGGTTAGTGGTAAAGTTTACCAGGCTACTGCGGACCGGCGCAGGCGTAATGGCAATATAGCCTTTCGCAGCCGGGCGCAGGATATAGGCATCCAGTACATCCATATTAAAGTCATACAACGGTCGGTTGAGCGACTGCAGTGGATCGCGCGGATCTTGTTTTTCTTCGGGGACTTGCGCACACCCGGATAAAATTAGCGCCAAAGCGGCGCCAACGAGTTTTTTATACATTTAGCTTCCTGTGCTGGTTATAACACGACTGATAGTGACCGAAACCTGCTGTGCCTCTGGGGTCAAAGTAATAGTTTGAGTCGCGCCTTCAAGCTCACCACTCTGCAGAGCCACGTTGCCATCCACTGAAACACGCGCTGTAACAATCACTTCTTTAAACCCTGACAGTTTCAGGTTAGGCATCATCGCCATACTATCGTCCAAATTGACACTCAATGGCAAGTTAAAATCTGTAAGTTTAGCCACAGCTAATGGCATAGGTGGTCCCTGTGCCGCTTTGGCAAAGACGAACAAAGTCGCATTCTCAGGAATTTTGTCAGCCAGCTCGTTTGCCAGGGAAACCGACACTTGCAAGCCATTTTCAGGCATTGCTGGCTGTGCAACTTGCGCGCTGCTCAGCTTCTGGTCCAAGTCCGTAATACGCTGTTTAATCATCGTATAACGTGGATCATCCTGCGTCATCGATGCCAGCAAGACTTCAAACGCCGCTTTAGATTCTTTCCAGTCCTGACGCTCATAAGCGATCAGCGCAAGTAAAGAAATTGCATCAATATTACGTGGCTCACGTTGCAGTACCTGAGACAACATACGTGCGGCACGGTTCATCGCATTCTCTGATCCTTCAACCAATAACGCCTGAGCATAACTCACCTTCACATTACTGTTATTAGGTTGCATCTCCAGCGCTTTATCGAATGCCTGCATCGCCATTTCGAAGTCATTGAGCGACATTGCAACACGACCTAACAGCATCCAGGCAACGGCATCATCACCACTGTTTGCCAGCTTAGTGCGCAGACCCAAAGCAAACGCCTGAAGTTCATTCGGGCTAAGAGGATCACCGCTTTGCATCACAGCACGCTGGCCGTATTCAGGGAGCATATCAATGGCTTTATACCAATCTGCGATTTGCTTCTGGCTGCCGGTAAAAGAGTAAAATACCGCACTGACAACCAACAAAAACGCCACGCCAGTGCCTGCCAGTACCAGATTATTACCCCGAGTATCCAGTGTACGCTCTGGTGACAACTCGTTGAGCAAACGACGTTTCATTTCCAGCACAGATTCATCATGACTGCTCTGATCGATGCGCTGATTGGCCAGCTCGTCCGCCAGCTCCTGTAAACGTTGCTGATAGATATCAATACGTTCAGCATTGGCATCATGATCCACGGCAACCAGTTTATCGCGACGGAAAAACGGCATCACCACAAACAACGCTGCCAACACGGTCAAGAGCGCAAACAGACCCCACATTTGCATCATTTCATTCATGAAGTACGCTCCTTACGCTGGCTTTGTTTGATAAGCTCCGCGAGCTTTTGCTCATCTTCCGGGCTCCAGCTTTGTTTACGTGCTGCTTTTTTCTGTCTGAATACAATAAAACCAAAACCCAATACCAGGATCACCACAGGCATCACCCACAGTACAATCGTGGCAGGTGTAACGGGTGGCTGGTAATGAACAAAGTAGCCGTAACGATCGATCATAAAATCAATCACTTCCTGCTTAGATTTACCTTCATGAACCATGTCCAAAACCCGGTCACGTAGGTCTTTTGCGACCACCGCATCAGAATCAGCTATGTTCTGGTTCTGACACTTTGGACATCTCAGTTCCTGCACCAGCTCTTTAAAGGTTTGCTCTCTTTCCGCATCTTTGAACTGGTACTTATCTTCAACAGCATTGGCACTGAGCGACCACAGGCCAGCCAGTAATGCCAATGCCAGCATTAGTTTTTTCATGGTTGCAACTCCTGAATTGCCGGAGCAAATTTGCTGCGCCATACCCGAGGATTAATATCGCCAGTGTGGTGCAAAATGATCTTACCGTTTTTGTCTACCAGGAAAGTTTCCGGTGCGCCGGAAACCCCTAAATCCAGCGCTAAAGTGCGCTCTAAATCCAGAATATTGAACTGGTAAGGGTCCCCTGCCCGTGCCAACATTTGCTGGACATCGGTACGCAGGTAATTGATATCAAACTGATCGCCGAAATCGGGATCATAGGCCTGCTCGTAGTACAAGCCAATGATCCGCACGCCCTGCTCGCGCAGCTCAGTAAGATAGCCAAGCTCCGCAATACAGGTTGGGCACCAGGTGCCCCATACGTTCAGCAGGTAAACCTCGCCCAGCAAGTCCTGATCTGTCCAGCGTTTTTGTTCATCCATCAAGTCTGGCAACTCAAACGCAGACATAGTCTGGCCCAGTCGGCCGGTTTGCAGCTCTCTTGGATTGCCAAACAAGCCCTGATACAAGAACACGCACAGCAACACAAAAATCAGTAGTGGCACCAGGCCTAAAAACTTTTTGTTCATTATGCATGCTCCACAGAGGTTTGCTTGCGACGACGATAACGTTTATCAGCCAGAACAATGAAACCAGCCACGGAGATAAGGATACCACCCAGCCACATCCAGCGAACATAAGGCTTGTGATAGATACGCAGTGACCAGGCACCATTGCCCATAGATTCGCCCAGCGCCAGATACAAGTCGCGGAAGAAACCATCGTCAATCGCAGCTTCAGTCATAAATTGCATACCCACATCGTACAAGCGCTTTTCTGCGTGTAGTAAGGTCACGTACTCACCGTCTTTAAATACGGTGACTTCGCCAGCATGGCCACCATAGTTAGGGCCACGGATCTCGTTCACCCCTTCAAAGCGATACTCGTAGTCATTGAGCGTTGCGGTTTCACCTTTTTTCATCACCACTGAGCGCTCTACTGAATAAGCAGAGGTCAGAGTCACACTGGCAATCACAAACGCGATACCTACATGGCCCAGCACCATAGCCCAATAGCTCATGCCCAGACGCTTCAGGCCCTGTGCTGTACTTGGGTGAACACTGACTTTTTCCACCAGGTCGACTACCGTGGCGATACAGATCCACACCGCCAATGCCGTAGCCAGATAGGTCAGCGTGCTGATTTCATCAAAGCTGGAGAACAACCAGGCACTGGTGATCACTATGGTCGCAACAAAAATACCCGCCCACTTTTTAGCCAAAGGTGGCAACTTGTTCTGTTTCCAGCGCAGCATGGGCGCCATACCCATTAAGATGGCAAACGGCACAATCAAAATCGCAAACATCTGATTAAAGAACGGCACACCAATGGAGATTGACCCCAGCCCCAGCTCTTTATGGATCATGGGCAATAAGGTACCCAGTAATACAATCAGTGTTGCCACAACCAGGAAAATATTATTCACCCATAGCCCGACTTCACGTGACACCAGTTTATAACGACCTTCGCTATAAACCTGGCTGACACGCAGCCCGTACAGTGCCAAACTACCGCCAACCACTAAGGCGAGGAAAGATAAAATAAACAAACCACGATCCGGGTCTGTCGCAAAAGCGTGTACAGAGACAATAATGCCGGAACGAACGATAAAAGTGCCTAACAGACATAAGCTAAAGGCCGCGATGGCTAATAAAACAGTCCAGGACTTAAATACGCCTCGCTTCTCTGTTATAGCCAGAGAGTGTAATAACGCGGTTGCAACCAACCAGGGCATTAAAGAAGCATTTTCAACGGGATCCCAGAACCACCAGCCGCCCCAGCCAAGCTCTGCATAAGCCCACCAGCTGCCGATGGTAATACCTAAGGTTAAGAAACCCCATGCTGCCATTGTCCAGGGGCGCGACCATTTAGCCCAGGTATTGTCCAGCTTGCCTGTCAAAAGGGCTGCGATAGCAAAAGAGAAAGACACAGATAATCCCACATAGCCCATATAAAGCAGAGGTGGGTGAATGATCATCCCCGGGTCTTGCAATAGAGGGTTGAGGTCACGGCCTTCAACCGGATAATAAGGTAGTAGTCGCTCAAACGGGCTCGACATCCACAAGGTGTAGAGCATGAAGCCAACACCCAGGAAGCCCAGCACGCCCAGTACGCGCGCCCGCAGCACCCAAGGCAAGGACTTAGACATCATAGCAACCAGTGCCGTCCAGCTCGCCTGCATCACCAACCACAACAGGATAGCGCCTTCATGGCCTCCCCAGGTCGAAGTGACTTTGTAGTACCAAGGCAGTGTGCTGGAAGAATGATGCGCTACATAAGCAACGGTAAAGTCATCAGTCAATGTGATGTAAATCAGTACACCAAAAGAGAACAACACCAGTAAGCACTGACCCACAGCCAGCGAAGGGGCTGTGCGCATCAGGCGCAAGTTGCCGGTATAAGCACCCCAGAGAGGAAAAATACACAACAGCAGGCTCAGGCCCATGGCCAGAACCAATGAAAAATAACCTATCTCAGGGATCATATTAGTTCTCGCTGTTTAAATTATACTTAGGTTTTTCATGCTTGATCCCTTTCACTGCCTCAGCGATTTCAGCTGGCATATACTCTTCATCGTGCTTTGCCAACACTTCAAATGCTTCAATGACGTTAGGTTCAACCAGTGTCCCCTGCGCTACAATCCCCTGACCTTCACGGAACAAGTCAGGTAAAATGCCGTGGTATTTAATGGTTACCATAGGACCAGTATCGATGAGCTTGAAGGTCACATCCAGAGACGTTTCAACTCGATCGACACTCCCAGGCACAACCATACCGCCGATGCGCAGTTTTTGCCCGATATAAGGCAGCTCTTTCTCTGGCCCTTTACCTTCAATTAGCTCACTGGGCGTATAGAAAAGATTGATGTTTTCCTGCAACGCATACAGGGTCAGACCTACGGCAGAGCCGATCCCAAAGATCACGGCTACAACGGCAAACAGGCGTTTTTTACGTCTTGGGTTCATGCTTTTACCTCCTCTTCGCGAGCCTGCTTGATGCGCGCTTCACGCTTAATTTGTGCTGCTACTTCACGCTTAATGCGCTTGGCATCATTTAGCGACGCCCACACTAATCCCAGCAAGATAAAGGCACAACTGCCAAAAGACAGCCACACATAAAAGGCGTAACCACCCATATGAAAAAAGTCACTCAAAGATTCAAACTGCATACTTAACCTCGACTAACTAGCTGACGCACCCAGGGGCGGTGCTTCTCGACCTGAAGGATCTCATTTTTAAGGCGTACCAGTGAGAGTGCCCCGACAAATGCAGCAAATCCTAAAATATTGATAAGTAACGGCCATAACATAGACGGATCGATGGCTGACGTATCAAACTTGGTGATGGTTGACCCCTGATGCAAGGTGTTCCACCACTCAACAGAAAAATGAATAATTGGCAGGTTAATCACCCCGACAATGGCCAGAATACAGGCCGCTCTGCCACCAGACTTCTTGTCTTCGAAAGCATGATATAAAGACAGCACCCCGAAGTACAAAAACAGCAGGATTAACTCAGAGGTTAAACGTGCATCCCATACCCACCAGGCACCCCACATAGGTTTACCCCAGGCAGCACCGGTGATAAGTGCAATGGCGGTCATAGCTGCACCAACTGGCGCAATCGCAACCACAGCGAGTTCTGCATTACGGATCTGCCAGACTAGGGCAACAATCGCAGCAATGGCCATAGAAGAATACGCACCCATAGACAAAATAGCCGAAGGCACGTGGATAAATATAATGCGATAGCTGTCCTTTTGCTGATAATCTGCTGGGGCAAATGCCAGGCCCCAGATCCATCCGACGGCGATACACACCGCCGTTACGGTAACAAAGTACGGAAGCAAGGTGTTACACAATTGGTAAGCACGCTCCGCTTTGGCATAGGGATGTAACCACTTCCACATTTTAACTTACACTCACTCTTAAAGCTGACGATATAGCAATTGGTGCCGTGACAATGGCGACGGCCAGCATGGCACCAAGGATCGCAAGTTGTCCGCCATAGGCGACCGACATACTGGCGGTATCAATGGCAGAGGTTGCGAAAATCAGAACCGGAATATACAAAGGTAAAACAAGCAGACTCATCAGAATGCCCCCTTTTTGCAAACCCACGGTTAACGCGGCGCCAATGGCACCGATAAAACTTAATAAGGGCGTTCCAATCAACAAAGTCAGAATGGTTGCGCCCAACGCCTGGCTGTCGAGATTCATCAACAGCGCAAACAAAGGTGCCATCAGCACCATAGGCAATCCGGTGATGGTCCAGTGTGCGGCGACCTTGGCCAACACAGACAAAGACAAAGGATATGGCGAAGCAATCATTTGCTCCAGCGATCCATCGGCATAATCATCGCGAAATAACTTGTCCAAACCCAACATGGTAGACAGTAACGCGGCTACCCAAATGATACCCGCAGCCATGCGCCCCAGCAAGGCCGGTTCGGGTCCAATTGCCAACGGAAATAACGAAATGACTATCAGAAAAAACAGAAGTGGGTTAACGATTTCGGCGCGTTGACGGAACGCCAAAGTCACATCTTTACGATAAACAGCGACAAATAAATGCCAATAAGAATGCTCAACCTTCATTAATGGCGGTACTCCAGAGCCAGGGTTTTCAGGGAGCTGAACTGAGTGGTCAGATCCTGGTGGGTCGTCAGTAAAATGGCGCCGCCATTTGCCAAGTGCGATTCAAACTGCCGTTGCAGCAGCGCCACGCCTTTTTTATCGAGTGCAGTGAAAGGCTCATCAAGGATCCACAAGCGGGCCTTATTCAGCCATAACCTGACCAGCGCAACCCGGCGTTGCTGTCCTGCCGACAGGGTTCGCACCGGCACGTCTTCCAAACCCACCAGTCCAAGCTGACCTAATAAGGGGTAAACTTCATCCTCGTCAGCCCCGTAGCCATGTACCTGCAACCAGTATTGTACGTTTTCGTAGGCCGTCAATTGCTGATTCACCCCGGTTTTATGACCGATAAACAGCAAGGACTCTGCAAAGGTGTCGTAATCGCGACTGATATCCTGGCCTTCAAAACAGATTTGACCTTCGTCGGCTCGGGCGAAACCCGCAATGATACGTAATAAAGACGTTTTACCTGCACCATTTGGGCCTTCAACTTGCATGATTTGACCCGCCTGAAGCGAAAAACTCAATGACTCAAACAAACAGCGGTCCTGTTTAACACACGTGACGGACTTTATCTCTAGCAAGGCGCGACTCTCTGACGCTAAAAAATTGGGCGTTAGTCTATCATAATGGTAGGGTAATACGAATAATTGGATGCGACCGATCAACGAAAATTTGATTTAAAATAATGAATAAGCCGACGATTTCTATTCAAAACAATGCAAATTTAGCCACTTCACAGCTTAATGAGCGCGGATCATCAGCAAACCCCACCCTGGCAGCTGAACAAACCTTCAATGCGCGCAACCTGGTAATAAAACCCGACAGCATTCAGATGGAAGTCACCATAGATGGTCGCTGGCAAGGCGTACGACTGGCGAGCCAGAGCCAGTTACAGCAGCCACTCAAACTCCCTGAAGCCGAAGTAAAACTCAGTGCTGACGGTACCTTACTGACGGTCAGCACCCCGGAATTAAAACTGCAAATAAAACCCGCGCAAACGTTACTGAGCCTGTTAAGTTTGATCAAAGGGCTGGGTGGCCAAAGCGCCTTGCAGCTCGACGCACAACTCAAAGGCAGCAATCAGGCGACTTTAATGCTGGACAAAATTGGTCTGGCGTTACCCGTTCCCCCGGCCCTGGCTGACTTACTCAAACAGGAAAATAAACTCGTCGCGAATCTGAGTACCCGGCAGAATACCCTGCTGCTACAAATTTTTAATGCCTTCGGTGATGAGCTGATGAAAGCGCCAGTAAGTAAACACAAACTTACTTCTTTACTTGCCCAACTTGGTAACCAGGAACAGCCCAAGATTAAACTGGGTCGCAACAGTGCGACACTCCAGCTTGCCAACCAGCAGGTTGAAGTAAAAACCCCACATTCAGAGAGTGGACTGAAACTTAATAGCTGGTTTAACGCCCAGTTAAAAGCACAACCTGACGGGTTGCAAATCGGTGTTGCTAAGCAGTCAACACAGGTTAAACTGAGCACATCGTTGCAACAGGCCTTGCCCAACCTGGCCACACACCGTTTTGCCGCAGATCTGGAGCAGGCAACCAGCACCGCCGCAGGATCCAAGTCGACACTGAATTACGACAAACCTTTGCTCAATGTGTCGATGGCAGACATAAAACAGACGGTTAAACAAGCCATAGGTCAGTGGCTGTCACGGCCCTTTTTCAATGCAACACCCGCTCACTCAGCTAACAGCACGCCTCTAACACAGGCCACCACGCAAGCGCCACAAGCCAAACCTCAATCACCCAGCGCCATTTTGCCTCAGATAGCCGCGAATAATACCGCCCTGGTTCTGAAAAGTATGACGCCGGTACACAGTCAGCCTTTATTGCAGCTGCTCGATAGCGTAGAGCAAGTATTTACTAACATAACAAAGGCAAGCCACACTAAAGACAACTTGCTTGCACCGTCTACTGCAGCCAAAAACAATCCAGCTGCTGAACGCGGCGTGCCGCCGACACCAACAACCAGCCCTCAAAGCAAGTCGACTCAAGCATCACCGCAAACGACTGCGGCATTAAGCAGCACGGCCCCTGCCACAGAGACTAAAAACCCGCTAACCTCTGGTCACTCTGTAAATGACAAACCGGTGACCCCAGCCCAGCCTGCGGCCTCAGCGTCAAACGCCTTTACCCAGCGCCTGGCACTGCTACAGCAGGTATTTTCGGCTGTCGTACCTCAGCAGTCAAAACCGTACAATGCCCAGCAGATAATCAACCCACAAGTACAACAAGCTATGGCTTTAGCTGAAGGTGCAACTGATAAGCCTGTTAAAGCTGAGATACCAGGCAAACCCCTTGACCACCAGCAGGGCCAGATGAGTCAGATGAACCAGACAAAAGCAGAGCAACTGGCCGCAGCAAAGCCCAGTTTATCTTTGCCTATTGCCCAGATCCTGAGTAAAACCTTACGCCAGGCTGAGGCAGCCCCAAATCAATCGGGCCCACCGCTGCAGCAGCAGCTCAGTGAAACCCTGTCAGCAACCCAGCAATTTCGTAACCCACAGTCTGCCGACCTGATGCGCCTGGTCCATCAGGCCTTCAGTAAGATGATGGACGAAACGCGACACTCACCAGAGCAAGTAAGTCATGAGCTGTTTGCCCGGCTTCCCGCTTTGGCCAGCCAGCTTCAAACTGCCCTGCCCAATAGCAGCTTTGCACAGGCGCTGGACAAGCTCATAGTAACCTTATTGGGCACCCAACTTGTAGCCAAAACTCAGACTATGACGCCGCAAACCAGCATAGAGCAGCGCGTTGCCGCGTTGGTTGAAACGCTGCAACCCGGCACCAAGCTCTCTGCGCCCAGTCAGTTTATTCAGGCGGTAACTCAACAGGCACAGTCAAGCCTGATGGACGACCTGGCACTGCTGCAAAACAACCTGGCTACGAATGCCGGCCCGGCACCGTTGGCACAGAAATTTGACAGCGAGAGCCAGTTGCTGATCAACTTGTTTATGCCGCTCAAATTGCCACAGGAATGTCGCCAAAGTGAGCTACAGATTGGCAAATACAAGAAACAGGCCAAAGCCAATATGCCGGAAAAACAAGTCTGGTTTGTGCGGCTCAACTTTGATTACGCTAAACTCGGCCAGTTAAGCGTTCAGGCTGAGTTGATGGACAAAGCCGTTGACTGCGAGATAGTGGGCGACAGCCCCTCTGTCTGCCAGCTGGCACAGCCGCACCTGGATGCGCTGCGTAGCAAACTTGCCGCACATGGTCTGCAGGTTGGTGAAATCGAATTACGCGAAGATGCCTCGCAGGTAAAGCGCTTTTACGACAGCCATGCCATCGTCAGTATTCAGGTGTAACTCAATTTTTACTACCCAAGATCAAAAGAAAATCGACCTGCTTTCACTTTTGCTTAGATGTTCTACGTTTATAGCGCAAGAATTCACTTGCCTAACACTACATCACATATGCAAAGGAGAACGCTATGTCTTCACATCATCCGCACCTTGGCTGCGCCTGTTGTAATTACCAGCTGTTTGGTCATGCAGTACAAGGGGATAGCAGCCAATCAGAAAAAGGGGTTTTCAATCTCGATAAATTACTGATTGCCGCAGAGCACTATATCGATGATTACATTACCAATAAGTTTGTCAGGCCACCCCAGCAACACAAGATTTTTTTCGGTGGTACCATCCGGACACTTGAAAACGGCGATGTAACCAAGACCGTTGAAGCGGTGGTCATCAAGCATGGTCAGATTGTCCACACGGGCAGTCGGGATCAATGTCAAAGCCTGTACCCAGACGCTGATCCGGAAGATTTACAGGGGGCGTGTCTACTACCCGGACTGATAGAACCCCATGTCCACCTGACACCCACAGCCTCCTTTAACGCCTGGGTGCAGCTGGCACCGTTCAGAAAAGGGGTTGAAAGTGGCGGAGATGGTGACGACCAATATTTGATAGGCAGGGACTACAACAAACAGTCGGTATGCACGACTTTGATTGAAGCCGCCCGAGAGTTGCCAAAAAACCGTAAATGGCTGTTAGCTTTTGGCGTCGATCCCAGTCAATTCAACCCCATTACGACAACGTCTGCTGACGGAACAGTGAGTCCAACTCCCTGGCAGGACTTCACAAAAGATGACCTGGATAAAATCAATGATCAGGCTGGCAGAAAAGACCTGTGCATTTTTATTATGAATGCATCCGGCCACGTTGCTTACGTCAATACCAATGCACTGAATGCAACCAAGCAATCCACGAGTGGAAATGGTATATTGCTGGAATCAGATGAGATAGGTCCGGTCATTAAAATTGCTCTGGAGCAGTACTTTTTGGAGCACCCTAAAGGTTTTACGGACCTATTTGGTAATCTACAAAAGATTTTTAAACTCGCGTTGTCAAGGGGCGTAACCCTGATGTGGGATGCCGCGCTCGGTGCGTCTTTAAAAAATGCGGAACTGGAGATATTGAGCAAGATGGCCACCAGTGGCCTTGCCGGGTTACGACTGGGCGGTGCATTGTTTTATACCTGCCCCGATCAGTGGACTAAGATCACCCCAACCAAACCTGCCCATTACCATACAGACTGGTTCAATATTGCTAATGCAAAAATCGTCAGTGATGGGTCTAATCAGGGTCTGACCGGGTATCAGCTTACCAAGTATCAATTCCCAGACAGCAATATCAATGACACTTACCCCAATGGCGTATGGAATTTCAACCCGCCCGGAGGCGAAGCGGATCATGAAGTAGAGTCTCCATTCAGGGTCCTTGTGACCGAATTAGCCGAGCGGGGCTGGCCGTTGATGATCCACGCCAATGGAACGCATGCCATAAACAACACCATCCTGGCTTATCGTGATGTACTCAACAACCAGGAAAAATCAGGCCTAGAAAAACGCCACCGTATCGAGCACGCTTCTTTACTGAGTGACCAAAACTTAGCTGATATGGAATACCTTGGGCTGTCACCGAGCTTCTTGATCGGGCATGTGGGTTACTGGGGTTACACTTTCAAGCATAAAGTGTTTCCTGAGCAGCCAGTGGTTGAACACCTGGACCGTACAGCCTCCGCAAGCCAGCACGCTCTTCGCTATACCCTACACAGTGACCATTTTGTCTCTCCTATTGGACCACTGCGTATGATGGAACAAGCGGTAACCCGCATGATGGAAGACGCCCCGGAAGAGGCCTATCGAAATGGCCACCCTCCTATCCTCAATGAGCAGGAGTGTGCAACTATGGCGCAGGCACTGCGTGCCGCAACCTATGATGCCGCCTGGCAATGTCATATGGATCACCTGATTGGGGAGCTGGTCGTGGGTAAACAAGCCGATCTGACGATACTTGATGAAGATCCCTTAACACGTCCCGCCGAAGGGCTGAGGGATGTGCCAGTTTATCAGACCTGGGTCAATGGCCGACTGTGTTATCCGCGCTAAATTGTTTGCCCTTATCCGGCCGTTTTTCCGGGTAAGGGCTCGTAAACTAATGGCCTCCCCGCGTGTTACATGCTACTTTGATAAAAGTGATGTGTATGTAGTTGAACCTTATGGAACAAAAAACCGCCATTGGCTTGTTATATGAAGCCGGTAAGTCACCCGAAGTCGTCTGTAAGGGCTTTGGCGAACTGGCCGAAGAGATCATTGCACTCGCCAAAGAAAAAGACATCATGATCCACGAAGATGCGACGCTCGTTCAGACGCTCAGTCAGCTCGACCTGCACGAAGAAATCCCCAAAGAACTGTATTATGTGATTGCAGAGCTCATCGCTTTTTCCTACGTTTTGCGTGGTAAATTTCCTCCAGGCTGGAAACACTTTCAGGGCAAATTGAATATCAAAGCCTGAGCATGCCATTATCAAACACCACATATCGAAATGCGCGCGTCTTGCTCACGCTCCAGGCCCCTCTGCACCGCATATAAATTAACGACATCTCATTTAAAATCCTGACATATATCGTAATTTTTTCTTTTCCTGGCGTGTCACTGACTGAGTTTGTCGGTCAATTGAATGCGCCTGCTACCCGGCTTTTATAAGCTTGCTGCGTCCCACAGGACATATCACGTAAAACAAAAACGGTAGAGGAAAATACCATGTCACACATCAAACTATTCATAAATACAGCGCTGGTGATTGGCGCTTTGGGTACTCTGGCAACCTCAGCTCCGGCAGAAGCAAAGCGCTTCAGAGTCAAAAACTGCACAACTATTGAGTGGGTGCAAGTAGCCTCTTACAACAGTTCAGACAGCTCGATGTTTTCACCCCACAGTAAAAAGCAAGTTAAGTCCGGAGAAACTGCACAGCTAAAATGTGACTCAAATCGTTGTCGCTTCGATGTACAGGACACACGGTTTAGTTACCGCAAGGGGAAGATTGGCAAACGAAAATGGCTAAAACTGGACATTACCCGACATGGTAATATGCAAAACTATTACTACGTCTCTGTGAGTAAAAATGAGCCACAGTGCTAATAGCTAACCACACAGGGCAGACTCGTCAATGTGCTTCCCTGTGTCACTCAAACGAAAACAACTCAAAGTATTCCTGATGAGCAAAGTCGCATTTATCGCCGTAGTGAGTCTGGTTATTCATGGACTCATGGCACTCAACTGGGTAACGCCCGCCACGCAACCGATCACATCAAATAATCATACTTGCCATAGTGTTTTCCGTCCGCCCATTGACAACCCTGTTGTTCAACAACCAGTGCCTATGGATCAGAAAAACACGGTCAAGCAACCCAACATCATGCTTGATCCACAAACAGCCCAACTCGCTTCAGTGCCGTCTGCTCAGCTGATCAGTCAGTCGCTCACAAATCTGAAAGACGAGCTGAATAAACGCCTCGCCTCCGCTGAACAACCCCATGATTTACTGACCTTAACCGAGCAAGCGTTACTCTTAAAACAACCAGAGTTACTCTTCGCGCATGCGAATAAGATTTTGAACCAATCACAAGCACTTGATGCCCTGTTACAAGAAGATTTACTGATCTCACTGGAAAATGTACTGCAACCTGAACATCTCGACGCGCTCATACCTTATCTGACATCACAATACGAAGATGTGCAGGAGGAAGCATTAGTTAGATTACTGGAAATCAAGGATGCACCTCAGATTGAACAGCACCTGAGTTATCTGGCCAACTATGGGTTAACCCTTTGGGTGAGAGAAGAAGCCGACAAACAGCTCACAATGCTGCATACTCGTTTGCCCATGAAAGCCTTGCCATCAGAATGATCGGGCAGCTTTGCCTGTACTCCATTTTTGTTACACACTTTTGCGCTATGTTATTCTGGGTTATTTTTTAATTATTGAATTTCATCGCTGAGACATTATGGACGCTGCACAGAACCCCTTCATCACCGTAAGTCATACCCGGATGCAAACCATCATCAACGCGGTGGGTATACTGGGTCTGGTTGTACACGCCTTACTGATAGTCGATTTTATTATTCTGGCGATCCCCGAGCTGGTTGCACTGGAAGTGTGTAGCACCATTGCCTGGTATGTTGCACTGCGATTAAATCGCACGAATAACACGTCAGGTGCCGTATTGCTGATGGTCGGCGAGGTGCTTGTCCACTCTACAATTGTGGTCCTGTATCTGGGTTTGGCACCCGGATTTCAACACTATTTATGGGCCGCAGTCCCCTTCATCCTGTTTTATCGAAAAATTCCATTATGGGGGATTGTCACCTGTACAGTGTCTTGCATGGGGCTGTTTGTAGCGTTTTACCTGTTTGCTCAGGACATTGAGTATACATATGCCTATTCAGCACTGCTGCCCTATATTCATGTATCCAATCTGATCATTGCGTTTATGGCACTGGGTCTCACCTGCTTTCATTTTTACAATGCCACCATGGAAGCAGAGCAAGAAATTGCCAAGATGGCAGCAGAGAAAGTACAGCTGACCGAAGCAGCACTTGCAAAGAAAAACACCTTTTTCGCCAACGTCTCTCATGAGTTCAGAACCCCGCTAACGCTTATAACTGGCCCTCTTGAATCCATTATCACAAGCACTGAGACACCGGATAAAGCATCTCTGAAAAGAATCCTGAGCAACGCAAAGCGCCTGCAAAGATTGGTAGAACAAACCTTAGAGCTGACCAAATCTGATTTCATCCTGCCTGAGGATAGGCATACACTGGCGCTAGACAATATCGCTGAACAAGTAAGTACTGCTTTTATCGCCCTGGCTAGGGAAGAAAAGATAGACATTCAGTGCCATACGCACAGCGAATGCCTGGTTGATATACCAATACAAGATGCTGAAGCCATCCTCTGTAATTTGATATCCAATGCAATTAAATATTCTAAACCTGACAGCGAAATACAGATCCGGTGTGAACAGGTCGACAATACCGTGCAGCTTAGCGTCAGCGACGCCGGCATTGGCATTGCGCCACAGGATCAACACCGTATTTTTGAACGTTTTGTGCGTCTTGACACAGATATGGCTAACACAGTTGCGGGCACTGGCATTGGCCTTGCCCTCGTCAAAGATCTGGTGCAGCGCGCACATGGTCACATCACAGTGTGTAGCGATGGGGTTTCGGGCACGCAGTTCACCGTCACCTTCCCACTGAGCGACAACACATCCAATACAGATTATCCTTTGCAAACAAGCGATGTGGTTACGCTGGAGCAAGTTAATCTGCAACATCAAATCACGCCCAGTGCGCCGCAATGCCCCGATGAAGATGTACAACATCAGCCCAGCATACTGATTGTCGAGGACAATCCTGATATGCGTGCTTACATAGCGGATTGCCTGCACGGCACATACCAGGTGTTGTTTGCTGATGAGGGAGAAAACGGTTTCAACCTGGCAAAAACACATGTGCCCGATCTCATCTTGACTGATCTGATGATGCCAAATGTGGATGGATTTCAGTTAGCACAAAAACTGCGTGAAGAACTCACAACCTGCCATATCCCAATACTCATGCTCACAGCAAAGGGCGACGAAGACAGTCAGACACTAGCCTGGAAAATGGACATTGATGCATTTATGAGTAAGCCTTTTAACGCAGAGCGATTACGAACCCGGATCCATAACTTGCTCAACATACGCAGCCTAATCAGTCAAAGAGTGGGCGAACAACCTAGCGCCCTTACCTCTAACATAACGCATCGTGAAAGGTACGCAGGGATCAGTAGCAAAGATGCTCAGTTTATCGACCAGCTAGAGCACTGGATGGCTGCACATTTTGCAGAGCAAAGCTTAACGATCAAATCACTTCTGCCCACGGTTGCCATGAGTGAACGTCAGCTACAAAGAAAGTTTAAAGCCCTGTTAGGGCATACTTTTTCTGAGTACGTCAAAAAATTCAGGCTCAATAAAGGCGCCGAAATGCTTGCAAGTGGTATGAGTGTGACTCAGGTTGCCTTTGAATGCGGTTTTTCGTCGCAAAGCTACTTTAGCCTGTGTTTTAAAGCACAATATGGCGTCGCGCCTAGCCAGTTTCATCTGCAATCCGAGCGCCCTTAAGCGCTTTGAAGTCCATCCTGAATATATGAGCCCAGTTTAGCCCAGCAAGGAACCGTCTGGTGCCGGGCTCTCTTTAATCAGACCAATAAACTTACGCACTTTGAGGATATTCAGGATATCCCTGTGTACAAGCAACCAACAATCCAGTGTCCGGGGTCATGTAAGCCAAGCACGATCAACTGCTCGTACTGTGCAATTACCTGTACCGTGGATACTGAGATACCCAAGCTCTGGTGTAATGCAGCCGTGATAATCTGCGCAGCCGAGCTGGAAAGTGAGATATTTTCGACTGCTGCATGCGTATGGATCCACTCGTTCCAGGGTAAATGTGCCAATCGCTCATTCAGCGCGATAACTTTGTGTTGGTGCAATGTGTCGGCAGTCGGCATACCATAACTGTCAATATACGTTTGCACTGGGCGACATTGCAGATGTTGGCGAAACCAAACTAGGCTACCTGGCGGTTGAGCAAGGCAAGTAGCAGGCAGACTTGATCACACACCAATATCGCGGCAAACAAGTCAACCCCTGTAAACGAGTGGCGTTTATAGCGTTAGTGCCCACTGGACAGTGGGCCGGAGTGGTGCAATTGCCCTTTATGGTGTCAACCTGTAAGGCATTGGTTAATATTAAACAAAAAGATCTGTTTATCAGTAAAACGTTTAAGGCCTTCTCAGCCTGAGGAAAGGCAGCCAACGCACAGCCAGTTTATTCATGCCGGTTCGTCGTTGGCTGACAATGAGCAACCATCTCATTGTTTGTTATGTAGGGACATTAACAGTTCTGCTTCAGCACGAGGCAGTTCACACTCTCGCATTATCTCTTCAATGTCGGCGCCCAGTTCGACCATCTTGACCGCGCGGGAATAAATCTTCGCATCAGGATCGTCATACTTTTGAGCGGCCTGTTGCTGGGCAAGATCCTTGGCATAATTTTCACAAGCAACCAGACGCTTACCAATACTCAGGACACTGGCGCGAACTTCTGCAATTTCGCTACGTAGGATAGCAACTTGTTCATTTTCACGCTTGAGGTGCTGAAGCAACTTACCATGTTCGTTATTTTGCTTTTGTACTTTTTTGCTTAGCGCAAAAATAAACCCCAAGCACACTAAACACAGCAGGCTTGAGGCGATTACTAGGAGCAATAAAATCTCGTTTTGGGTTACTGCTTGCACGGGTTAAATATGGCTCAACTCATCCCACTCATCATCACTGAGTAGTTTATTTAAATCAACCAGGATCAGCAGCTCACCTTCACGGTTAGAAACACCCTGAATGAATTTAGCGCTTTCTTCTGTGCCAATATTTGGTGCACTGTCAATCTCAGAGCTGCGCAGATACACTACCTCAGCAACACTGTCGACCAGAATACCAACAACTTGCTTTTCTGCCTCGATGATCACGATACGAGAGTTGTCTGTGACCTCAGAGCTTGGTAGCCCAAAACGAGAGCGGGTATCGATGACAGTCACAACATTACCACGTAGATTGATGATACCAAGCACATAGGTTGGTGCACCTGGTACAGGGGCAATCTCGGTATAGCGTAATACTTCCTGCACCTGCATTACGTTAATGCCGTAGGTTTCATCCTCTAGCTTATAGGTAACCCACTGAAGGACTTCATCATTACTATCTGCATTTTTATCAGCCGAAAGTATTCTCTCTTGACTCATGATTTTACTCCAGTTAGATGCTAGCTACTGCTCTCGGCTATCGAGGCCATGCTCTAGCAATCGATTTAAATTCTCAACATCTATCAGTGCGCACATTTTTTCTTTAATGACGCCCGCCAGCCATGGCCTTTTGCCATCGGCTGTTCGCCATTTCACATCTTCTGGCTTCAACGTAATATTATTGACCAGATTTTCGGCTAACAAACCCCACTGACTATCGCCCAGCATAATCAAGTACTGGTAGTCCAGGTTCTCTTCCAGCTCAGGCGTGAATTTTTCCGGCATCACCCAACGGGCTGTATCCACCACATTGAGTTTTTCTTCCCGGTTAAGCATCACACCCTTAAACCATTTTGGCTTACCAAACAATTGATTAACTTCAGTAAGCTGATGTATACCACCCAGTGACTTCAATGGCACAGCCAAAGTAAGCCCCGCTACTTCGAAAAACAGCGCCTGAAATTCATTTTCTAGATAAGCATCACGCGCGCGAGCTGGCACAGCCTGCTCAGCTTCTTCTTTGATAATAGTAGTATTTTCAGTTATCTCAAGATCATCGGCCGGGGTTATTACCTGCACGTCCTGAGCGGTTTCCTGCTCAACAACGGGTTCAGTCGGAGGTTCAGCAATGGGTTGCTCCGCGAGTGCTTCAGTATGAGCAGTCTCTGAGCGCTCAACAACACTGGGAGCTGCGGCATTGTCTTCCTGTGCTTCAGGCACAGACTCCAACAATTTAGCCACAGGTGCAAGCGCGACTTCATCTTCCTCTTCTTCGCGTAACAAGGCACCCAGATACTGTTTCATGACCTGTTCATTGGCAAACAGATGCTTACTCATTACTACCTCTATCAACTTCTGCAAGGTGTTCTAATAAGGCACGATATGCATAGACGCCACGCGATTTAGGGCAATACTGCACCGGCACTTGCTGCGCTAAACTAGCATCTCTGAACTTGGTATCAACCGGGATCACACCAGGCCAAACTTTATCCTGATAAGTCTCTACCAAAGACTTATAGGCTTCGAGAGATGCTTTAGTGCGCTTATCATACATAGTTGGCACTATAGTATATTGATATTGCTTGGAATGCGAACTTTGCATTAATGACATTGTCCGCATCATACGATCCAGCCCTTTCAATGCCAGAAACTCTGTTTGTACAGGGATGAGAATGCGCTCGCTTGCAGCGAGAGCATTCACCATAAGCACACCAAGTACAGGCGGGCAATCCAAAATGGCATAGTCATAATGCTCACTGATCTTGGCAAGCGCCTTTTTCAGAATGAGCCCCATCCCCGAGCGATTGCCCATGCTGCGATCCAGTGTCGCAATAGCCATAGTCGCCGGTAATATGTCGAGATTCTCGACAGTTGAAGGACAAAGCGCCTGAAGAATTTCTTCGCTGGCCATATTTGAACCGCGAATGAAAATATCGTACACACTGACTTCTAACTCTTCCGAGTCAATGCCAAAGTAGTATGTTAATGAGGCATGCGGATCTGTGTCTATCAATAATACACGTTTCCCCTGGAGCGCCAGGATCCCGCCGAGACTAACTGTGGTGGTGGTTTTACCCACCCCGCCTTTTTGGTTCGCTACCGTCCAGATTTTCACGTTATTTTTTTATTCCTTCGGCCAAACACAGATCGCATTCAGGCTAACATCTATTATGCGCAGCCTATTTCTTTGTTTATTCTCAGTGCGACATCCTGCAAAGCGATATCTTCAGTTGAAATTCCCGCGCTTGCAACAGCTTGTGGCATGCCGTACACCACACAGGTTTTTTCATCCTGTGCCCAGATAGTCGCACCGTTTTGTTTCAACATTCTGGCACCGTCTCGCCCATCCGCACCCATACCAGTCAGTATCACCGCGAGCACATCTCCGTTATATGCTTTGGCTGTACTGGCAAAAGTAACATCTACACTGGGTTTATAGGTAATACGAGGGCTGTCATCCTCAAACACCTTTAAGGTTTTACTACCGCCTCTGGCTTCAACCAACATCTGCTGGCCTCCCGGCGCCAAATAAGCGACACCTGGTTGCAAACGATCCCCCTGCTCCGCTTCTTTTACTTTGATTTTGCACAGACTATTCAGACGTTGCGCAAACGCTGGCGTAAATGCTGCTGGCATATGCTGGATCAATAAGATAGGGTGCGGAAAATTTGCAGGCAACTGAGTTAAAATGGTTTGCAGTGCAACCGGGCCACCGGTAGATGTACCGATAGCAACAATTTGATACTTTTTGCCAGACGCTTTGAACGACGCACCTGAACTTGGTGTGTCTGATGCAGGACGTGAAAAAGTTCGATCTGGTTGTGCAATTGGCTTAGCTGCAGGACGCAGGCCTGAAGATGCACTTGGCGCGCTACGTGTTGGTGAAGGTGCAGGTGCTGATGACGAACCAATAGGTCGGGTAAAGCGGCTCACACGACGTCGGCCAATTTCTTTGACCTTGTTCTGTAAAGAGCGGATAGCTTCTTCACTGTTACGGGCAATATCTTCAAACTTCTTCGGTAAGAAGTCGACCGCACCGGCATCCAGCGCGTCTAACGTCGCGCTGGCTCCTTCACGGGTCAATGACGAAAACATCAGAATGGGAGTGGGGGAACTCT
Organism: Pseudoalteromonas sp. PPB1; assembly: GCF_015356275.1. Lineage (NCBI taxonomy): Bacteria > Pseudomonadati > Pseudomonadota > Gammaproteobacteria > Alteromonadales > Pseudoalteromonadaceae > Pseudoalteromonas > Pseudoalteromonas sp. PPB1. Next base: position 250,924 of record NZ_JACEQV010000002.1, read on the forward strand.
GCATTATCTGCTTTACTGCGCTAATCCCATCCATTACCGGCATTTCCACGTCCATTGTGATGACGTCTGGCCTCAGTTTAGCAGCTTTATCGACCGCTTCCTGACCATTTACCGCAAAGTCAATCACTTTGATTTCAGGATCTTTTTCTAGTATTTCACTCACTCGACGACGAAAGAAGCTCGAGTCATCTACAACTAATACTTTAACTGCCATTGGCATTGCTCTTTTATTCGTTACAGATCCGAAAAGTGGTGTCTTTGACACCACTTTGTCGGTATAAATGCGCCGGGAATTTACTTGCCGGCGTAATATTTTAACATGCTGGGGACGTCCAGAATCAGCGCGATGCCACCATCAGATGTGATAGTCGCGCCAGCCATACCCGGAGTACCTTGCAATAAGGCATCAAGCGGCTTAATCACCACCTCTTCCTGGCCTATCAGAGAGTCAACCACAAAGCCTACTTGCTTAGTCCCCATCTGGACGATTACCACGTGCCCTTCTGCTTTCCGGGCGCCTCTGTCAGCACCTTTTACTAACCAGTGCTCCAGATAAAACAATGGAATTGCTTTTTCACGCACTATGATAGTCAATTGACCATCAACCACGTTGGTCTTGGTCAAATCAAGGTGGAATATTTCACTTACCCCAGCCAGCGGCAGTGCAAATGTTTGCTGACCAATCATCACCATCAGTGTTGGCAGAATGGCCAATGTCAGTGGCACTTTAATTTCCAGTATGGTACCCACACCCAGCTCTGACTGAATGTTGACGGAACCATTTAATTGGGTGATTTTAGTTTTGACCACGTCCATACCAACACCTCGGCCAGAGATGTCAGAAATTTGTTCTTTCGTTGAGAAACCTGGTGCGAAGATCAGATTGTAGGCTTCATTATCTGACAAGCGACTTGCCTGGTCAGAATCAATAACCCCTTTGCTTATCGCAATCTTCTTCAACTTCTCCGGGTCCATACCTGCACCATCATCACGAATGGTCAGCAGAATATGATCACCTTCCTGAGAGGCAGATAAGGTCACAGTACCGGTTCTTGATTTACCTGCAGCTTCACGAACATCCGGCATTTCAATACCATGGTCCACTGAGTTACGAACCAAGTGAACCAAAGGATCCGCAAGGGCTTCTACCAGGTTTTTATCCAGATCGGTGTCTTCCCCTTCCAGCACCAGACTAATGTCTTTCTTAAGGCTACGAGCCAAGTCCCGAACCACTCGAGGGAAACGACCAAACACTTTCTTGATTGGCTGCATCCGGGTTTTCATCACCGCGCCCTGAAGGTCTGCGGTCACCACATCGAGGTTGGAAATGGCTTTACCCATGGCTTCGCTGTTAGAGTTATTGGCTAAGCTAACCAACCGGTTACGCACCAATACCAGCTCACCGACCATATTCATGATCTCATCCAGGCGCTTAGTATCAACCCGAACGGTTGTTTCTGCCTGTGCTGCTGGTTTTTTCGCGGCGGCTTTATTGTCGGCCGCAGGCTTGCTCTCAGCTGCTGGTTTAGCAGGTGCCGGTTTGGCAGCAGGTGCGGGCGCCTTAGCCGCAGGTGCAGCTGGTTTAGGCTCAGGTTTAGGAGGTGCTTTGGGCGCTTCTTTCGGCGCTGCTGCTACTTCCTCTTCCGTTGATTTTGGTGCTTGCCCTTTTCCGTGCAACTCATCCAGTAAAGCTTCAAATTCGTCATCATTGATTTCATCGTCATCACCGCCAGATGCTTTCGGCGGCTCTGACGCTGCAGGTTGGGTCGGCGCCTTAGGCTGCTCAGCTGGCGCTTGTTCTGGTGTCGCACCAAATTTTCCGACTCCGTGCAACTCATCCAGCAAGCTGTCAAATTCATCATCGGTAATGTCGCCATCATCGCTGCTTGATGGAGCCGGTGTTGCACTCGGTGCGGCAGGTTCTTGCGATGCGACTGAGGGTCCATTACCTGAGCCATGTAACTCATCGAGCAAGCTCTCAAATTCTTCTTCAGAAATCTCGTCTATGCTGTCAGCACCGTCACTTGCAGGTTCATCAACAGGATCTGCTGGCGCATCGAACAGCACATCATCAGCACTGGGTGTCGCCACAACCGGTTCAGGCTCAGGCTCTGCTGCAGCGGGTGCATCAATCACTTCGTCTTCTGACTGTGGCTGACTGAGCTGATGTAAAACTTCCAGTAAGTGTGGATCAGCGGGGTCTGGTTGCTCTCTGTTTTGAATACACGAGAACATTTCATTGATGGTATCGAGTGATTGTAAAATCACATCCATCAATTCTGGTGTTACCTGACGCTGCCCCTGACGCAGGACATCAAACACGTTTTCCGCACCGTGACAAGCATCTACCAGCTCAGTCATGCTAAGGAAGCCTGCGCCCCCTTTAACGGTATGGAAACCACGGAAAATCGCATTTAACAGCTCTTTATCTTCCGGGTTGTTTTCTAGTTCGACAAGCTGCTCAGATAACAGTTCGAGTATTTCCCCAGCTTCAACAAGAAAGTCTTGTAAGATATCTTCATCGACTTCAAAGCTCATTCGCATACTCTCCTATTAGAAGCCCAAACTAGACAACAGGTCATCAACTTCATCCTGCCCGGATACGACATCATCTCGAGACTCAGCGTCCAAAATTGGACCCTCAGGACCTGATAACTCATCAGTAACGGCGGGGGCTTTAGTTTGTGCCTGTGGTTGGGCTGCAGTTTGTTGACTTTCATCTGCGCTGCCGAATACGGTCAACAAGTGAATTAGGCTGTCTTCAACTTCACGAACCAACTCAATGACACGCCGGATAACCTGTCCGGTTAAATCTTGATAATCTTGTGCCATCAACACATTGGTCATCAGATTTTGTAACTCATCTGTACGGCCTTTTGACGACTGCATAAAACTGTCAAGATCGTGGCACAAGGATTTGAACTCTCCAAGCTGGATATCCCGGCTCATTAATCTGTCCCAGGTGGGCTTAATTTCAGAGAGTTCATCGGCTAGTTCTTGGGCTAAGGGAAGACTTGCTTCTACGGCATCCATGGTTTTATTGGCAGCGCTTTCGGTCATCTCCATGACGTAATTAAGGCGCTGCTTGGCATCTGGAATGGCTTCTGTCGTGAGATCAGATAAACGGGTATCTAACTCAAAGTTCTTCAACGATTCATGAAGTTGTCGAGTTAGCTTGCCCACTTCAGCAAAAAGCTCTGATTGTTCTTTATTGGTGGCCTCAATTAATATCTCATCAGCCTTTTCCTGCTCACCTTGTTCAAGGTATTCAACGAGCAGTTTAGCCTGTTCCAGAGTTATCTGTGGCACAGAAGATGTTGACATAAGCCTACCCTTATCAATACTAGCCTAAACGTTCGAACACTTTTTCTAGTTTGGTTTTCAGGGTACCTGCCGTAAACGGTTTAACGATATAACCATTAACTCCAGCTTGGGCAGCAGCTACGATTTGTTCTTTTTTCGCTTCCGCTGTAACCATGAGTACTGGGATGTGTTTAAGCTTATCATCAGCACGAATTGCACGAAGCAAATCGATACCTTGCATGCCTGGCATATTCCAGTCAGTTACGACGAAGTCGAATTCCTGATTTTGCAACATTGGAAGTGCCGTACTGCCATCATCAGCCTCTTGAACATTGGTAAAGCCTAAGTCTCTTAGCAGGTTTTTGATTATTCTTCTCATCGTAGAAAAATCATCAACCACGAGAATTTTCATGTTCTTATCCAAAACTTCCTCCGGTGAGGTTTGAACCTATATTGTAAAACTAACTCTAATTGATCCAGTCATTGATCTTCGCACGAAGCTTGATCATTGCTTGACCGTGAATCTGACTCACTCGAGATTCGCTGACCTCTAAGATCGCACCAATCTCTTTTAAATTCATCTCATCGTTATAATACAAAGACAACACCAAAGCATCGCGCTCAGGTAAAGTCTTGATCGCATTGACTAACGATTCGTTAAAGCGCTCATTTTTAACATTATTGAATGGTTTGTCTAGCGCAAAATCGTTGCCTGCGGGAGAAATTACGTCTTCATCTACCCCCAAGTCTTCGATGCCGATCACTTTACTTGCATTGACATCATGTAAAATATGATGGTACTCATCTAGCGTAATATCAAGTTTTTCAGCGATTTCAGTATCTTTTGGTTCTCGCCCAAGCTGTGCTTCTAGCTCAGCAATAGCCTCTGCAACCATACGACCGTTTTTGTGTACCGAGCGGGGCGCCCAGTCACCACGGCGGATCTCGTCAATCATTGCGCCACGAATTCGAATTCCTGCAAAGGTTTCAAAACTTGCCCCTTTGCTCGCGTCAAAATTTTTGCAGGCTTCGATCAGTCCAATCATACCTGACTGGACTAAATCATCGAGCTGAACACTGGCTGGTAATCTGGCTAACAAATGACAGGCCACCTTTTTAACTAAAGGCGTATGACGTTCCACCACCTTATGCAGGTGGTCTGTCGTTTTATATCCCGCCATGCGGTTGACCGGTGAAGCCATCTTTAACCGTTTACCAATTGCTCAATAAAGAATTCCAAATGACCTGAAGGTTGGTGGGGAATGGGCCACTTGACAGCTTTGCTTGCCAGGCCTCTAAATGCCACAGCAGCAGGTGAATTAGGATAAAGCTCAACGATGGTTTTTTGACGACGCGAAGACTTACGCATATTTTCGTCAAATGGGATCGTTGCAACCAGCTCTAAAGCGACATCTAAGAATCGGTCTGTAACCTTGGACAGCTTAGCAAATAGCTCCTGCCCTTCTCTTAAGCTGCGTACCATGTTGGCCACAATTTTGAATTTGTAGACGCCATGTTCACGGCTTAATACTTTGATAAGCGCATAGGCATCGGTAATAGAAGTCGGCTCGTCACACACTACAACCAGTACATCCTGTGCAGCTCGAGAGAAGCTCAGCACCATGTCTGAAATACCAGCCGCCGTATCGACGATTAAAATATCAAATTCGCTGCTCAGCTCACTGAAGGCACGGATCAAACCAGCGTGCTCCGCAGGCGTTAATTCGACCATATTTTGTGAGCCTGACGTTGCAGGCACGATACGGATCCCAGCCGGACCCTCTACCAAAATTTCGTCTAGCTCGCATTCGCCGGACAATACATGAGATAAATTCTTCTCGACCCTCAAGCCTAGCATGACATCACAGTTAGCCAGACCTAAGTCAGCATCAAGCACCAAGACCCGGTTACCCTGCTGTCCTAATGCGATGGCAGTGTTGAGGGATACATTGGTTTTACCTACTCCACCTTTACCACCAGTCACTGCGATTACTTTTACACTGTGGTTATTTTTTTGGTTCATTCTCCGCAGGCCACTTGCTTGATCTAAAACTGTATTAATCATACATTCCTACTGTCTGGGACGCCACTGGTACACGTCGCGAATGTTGTGCTTTTGTTCTCTTTAAATACAATTGCTCAGCCTTTTTGACTAACTTCTGAGCGTTTGCCACGCGAATGTCTTCAGGCACTCGCTGACCATTGGTAAGATACCCTATTGGCAGACGATTTTGAATCGCTATGCTAATTATCTCACCTAAACTTAGACTTTCATCAAGTTTTGTAAAAATACAACCACTTAAATTGACTTTTTTGAAGTGGTTTACGGTTTCTTGCAGTACATGCATCTGCGCAGTCGCACTTAATACCAGGTAGCTGCGAATGTCAACACGGCTACTACGCATCAGGGTGTTTAGCTGCTCCGTCAGACGCAAGTCACGCTGACTCATTCCCGCCGTGTCTATTAATATTAGACGCTTATTGCGTAAATGATAAAGAACCTCTGCAAGTTCATTGGCATCTTTTACTTGCTTAACAGGACAGCCGATGATCCGACCATAGGTCGCCAATTGCTCGTAAGCACCGATACGATAGGTATCCGTTGTGATCAGTGCCACATTGTCTGCACCATATTTCTGTGCGCCCAGCGCTGCTAATTTTGCAACTGTTGTGGTTTTTCCAACCCCTGTTGGTCCGACCATCGCATATACACCGCCCTGACGCAGAATATCGTTGTTTGTTGTATGCATTTGATTGACAACCATATTCAGCAGTGCGTTCCACGCTTCTTTACGAGAAACGTCATCAGGAATGAAGCAAGCCATCTGCTCTGCGACTTCCGCACCAATCCCCATGCCTTTAAGACGCTCAACCAGACAAGCGCGGGTTGGATCACGACGTGCCATTTCCTGATTCATCAGCCCAGACAACTGAAACTCGAGTAACTGGCGGATGGCGTTCATCTCATCACGCATAGAAGACATTTCATCATCGTTGGCTTTTTTCTGCGCCGCTGGTTCGTCACCAAAGCCCTGATCGAGGTCATCTCCAAACTCCCAGGAAGTGGCTGCATCACCGCCATCAAAGTCATGACTTTGCGCTTCATAACGCGGTTGACGTGCAGCCTGGGGCGCTGCTTTTGCCGGTGCTTCGTTACGTTGCTGAGCGCCGAACATGTCATCGGTGTTAATGCCAGACTGAGAAAACATAGAAGCAAGCTCGGGCGACTTTGGACGAGGGGCTTGGCGCTCAAGCAAGGCTTCAAGACTGTCTGCAACCTGCGCCTGCTTCTGAGGCTCTGCGCGGCGAGGTTGAGGACGAACCATTCTGGCAGGCTGGCTGTAACTATGCTGAGCACTTTGCCCTGGGGCTGCCTGGCGAGGTGCAGCCTGCGCTGCGCTTTGCTGAGGAGCTGACTGCGCCGCCTGAGGCTGTGGAGCGGGTGTCCGATCATTGTCTACTGCAGCGACGATTTCAACGCCATCTGCCAGTTTCTTATTTGACATGATCACTGCATCTGCACCTAGCTCTTCTTTCACTTCTTTTAAAGCAGTACGCATATCTTTTGCAAAAAAACGTTTAATTTTCATGGTCAGCCCCTTCTAGTCCTCTACTGTCCAACTGAGCTCACTATCTTGATTTGTCTCTCATCCGGTACTTCCTGATATGACATCACTCTCAGTCCCGGTATGGTGTGTTTTACAAATCTTGACAGCACACTTCTTAACATACCTGAGGTTAATAAGATGGACGGCTCGCCGAGCATTTCTTGCGTTTGATGGGCTTCTCTTAATGAACCTTGAAGCCGCTCTGCAAGGCCTGGCTCTATGCCTGCCCCCTCATCACCTGCGTTCTGTAGAGACTTATGCAACATCTGTTCCAACTCAGGCGCCAATGTTATGACAGGGATTTCTTCAGCCCCACCTACCGCATCCTGAACGATCAATCGACGTAATGAAATACGCACTGCAGCCGTTAGTACATCCGGGTCCTGACTGCGTGGACCGTACTCAACCAGGGTCTGAACAATAGAGCGCATGTCACGAATTGCAACACCTTCATTCAGCAAGTTTTGCAGTACTTTCACAATCGTAGTGAGTGGCAAAATATCTGGTACCAGACCTTCAACCAGACGAGGATGACTCTTAGCCAGCATATCAAGCAGATTCTGCACCTCTTCATGCCCCAGCAGTAAAGACGCGTTATTGGTCAACAGCTGACTGATATGTGTCGCCACGACCGTCGCTGCGTCAACCACTGTGTAGCCCAGAGAATGTGCTTCATCTTTTTGCTCTGGTTTGATCCATACCGCTTCCAGGCCAAACGCAGGATCTTTGGTCGCCACGCCATTAATTGGACCAAAAACCTGACCAGGGTTGATGGCCAGCTCATCACCATGCTTCAGCTCACCATCTCCAGAACCCACACCCATCAAGGTGATGCGATATGCATTTGGGTCCAGTTCCAGGTTATCGCGGATGTGGACGGGCGGTACCAAAAAGCCCAGTTCCTGAGATAGCTTTTTACGCACCCCTTTAATTCGATTTAACAGCTCACCACCTTGCGACTGATCAACCAGCGGGATCAGGCGATAACCCACTTCCAGGCCAATCACATCGACTGGCTGTACATCATCCCAGCCTAGCTCTTTTTGTTCCTGCTGTTGAGACGCAACCGCGCCACCTTTCGATTCTTCAGCTTCCTGTTCTTGTGCTTTAATTTTTTGTTGATGTGAGTAATAAGCCAGATATCCGATCAGGGCACCCAGACCGAGGAAGGCAACATGAGGCATACCAGGTACGAGTCCCATAACAATCAGGATCCCCGCAGCGATAGACAAAGATTTCTCATTGCCCAGCTGCTGCGTCATTTGCTCACCCATGTTGTGCGATTCATTCTGACGCGTCACCACAATCGCAGTACCAATCGACAGTAACAGTGAAGGAAGCTGGGCAACCAGACCATCTCCGATTGTCAGTAAGGTATATACCTCCATGGCTCTGCTAAACGTCAGGTCGTGCTGAACCATACCTACAAACAACCCACCAATGATGTTAATTGCCAGGATAACGATGCCTGCGATGGCATCCCCTTTTACGAATTTACTGGCACCATCCATCGAACCATAAAAATCGGCTTCACGGGTTACTTCTTCACGTCGTGTTCTCGCTTCGTCTGCTGAGATAAATCCGGCATTCAAATCTGCGTCTATCGCCATCTGTTTACCCGGCATTGCATCCAGGGTAAAACGTGCAGATACTTCAGAGATACGACCGGCACCTTTGGTAATAACCACAAAGTTAATGATGATTAGAATCAGGAAGACCACCAGACCCACCGCATAGTTACCGCCAATCACAACGGAACCAAATGCTTCGATCACTTTACCGGCTGCGTCACCGCCGTTATGACCCTCCAACAAAACCACCCGGGTACTGGCAACGTTCAGCGCCAATCGCAAAATGGTCGCAATCAGTAGCACTGATGGAAACATACCGAATTCAAGCGGTTTCATGGTGTAAACCGTCACCAGCAGAACCACCAGGGCCAGCGCGATATTGAATGAGAATAAGATATCGAGCAAAAATGGCGGCATAGGTAACACCACCATGCCCAATGCAGCCAGAACCAGTACCGGTGTACCGACCCCTTTTGCATATTCTTTTTTATCTCGATTAATTTGTTGTAAAACCGCTTTAAAATCCATAACTTACAAACCACAAATTATTGACGCAGTTACATTAAAGCAAGTTTGATACCAATTAGCTTAGTGTTTCAATTCATCTGGAATGGGCAGGTCTTTCTTTAATTCAACCGGGCGCTTACCACGGCCCTTGTTAAATTTCTTCAATTGAAACACGTAGGCCAGCACCTGGGCCACGGCGGTGAATAGTTTTTGTGGGATTTGGTCGCCCACTTCGGTCGTATGATACAAAGAGCGGGTTAAAACAGGTGATTCAACAATGGGGACTTCGTTCCCTTTAGCAATTTTACGGATCTGCATCGCCAGTTCATCAACGCCTTTGGCAATCACCATGGGCGCGCCCGCTTTTTCTGTGTCGTATTTTAGCGCCACAGAGTAATGAGTTGGGTTGGTGACCACCACATCGGCATCAGGCACTTCCTGCATCATCCGTCGTTGCGACATTTCACGCTGTGTGCGCCGGATACGGGCTTTAATCTGAGGATCACCTTCCGAGTTCTTATACTCATCTTTGACCTCTTGTAGCGTCATCTTGAGCTGTTTATGATGATTGTAACTCTGATATGGCGCATCAATTGCCGAGATAATGATCATGGTGCAACTCAGCGCCAGAAACATCCAGGCCAAAATTTCCAGGGAGTGCATAATGCTGCCCGGAATTTGCTCGATACTGAGATGCAGTATCTCGTAAAAGAATACCTTAATAAGTAATATCGCAAACCCGGCCACCAGTACAAACTTGAGGATCGACTTAACCAACTCCACCGCAGCCTGTGGCCCAAACATCCGTTTTATGCCTTTCATTGGGGACATTTTACTTGGCTTGGGTGCCGCTGCTTGCCAGCTAAAATTAAAGCCACCTAACAGTGTATTACCAATGATCCCAGCCACCATAATGATCAACACAAACATACTCAGCGGAAAAATGATTTCAGAAAATGCATCCCCCCAGACAGAAAACATTTTGGTGGTGTCATAGGTTTCATTACGGTTCAGTGTAAACATTCGACCCATCATGTTGTACAGCCCCTTGGCAATGTCCGGGCCGTACAGCAACAATGACACAGCAGAAAATATAAGTACAAATGTCGTGCCCAACTCTTTTGAGCGGGCAACTTGCCCTTTCTTACGGGCATCTGCAATTTTCTTATCCGTGGGTTCTTCTGTACGTTCCTGACCAGAATCTTCTGCCATCGTTTTGCTCCCGCTACTCGATTACACCGTGCACCCGATCAGGTTACACATTAATTCTGTCATTTTCAGCCACTGAAACTCGTATTGAATCACAAAGTTCCCCATCGTTGCCCAGATGATCAACAAACCCGACACCATAGTAAAAGCAAACCCCACAGAGAAAATATTCATCTGCGGTGCTGCACGCGTCATAATACCGAATGACAGGTTTATCAGTAGCATGGCGGTTAGTGGTGCCAGCGACAATGCCAGCGCAGTGGCAAATAGCCAGCTGCCCCAGGTCACAATCTGCCAATAATTATCAACGACCCACCAGCTGCCATCAATGGGCCAGCTCTGAAAGCTATACACCACCATCTTGATCATCATCAGGTGGCCATTAAAAACAAAAAACAGCAATGTCGCCAGAATCAGATAAAACTGACCGACTGCCGGTACGCTCAATCCATTGGCCGGGTCAACCACGGAAGCAAAGCCTAGCCCCGTTTGCATTGCCAGAATCTGACCCGCAACAATAAACGTATTGAGCAGCAGTATAGAAGCAAACCCGATTGAGACCCCGACTATAATTTCATGCATCACCACCAGTACCATGGCGAAAGAAAATAAGTCGGTGAACTGGGTCTGAGGAATAGCCGGAACAACCGCAACAGTCACAACAACTGACATAGCAAGCTTGATACGGGTTGGGACACTCTGTGCCCCTAAACCTGCCATTATCATAATCATCGAACTGATCCTGATAAACGGCAACATATAGTCACTGAGCGCCTGAATAATGAGTTCGAAGGGGTACTCCATGGCACGTTACCCTGCGATTTCTGGGATCTGAAGCACCAACTGGTTGAAAAAATCCATCAGTACCTGAGTCATCCAGTGACCACCGAAAATCAGGGCTACAATGGTGACGATAAGTCTGGGCAGGAAGCTTAAGGTTTGTTCGTTGATCGAGGTTGCCGCCTGGAATACCGCCACGACCAGACCTATCATCAGGCCCGGCAATACAATGGCGGTCACCAGTTTAATAACAATAAAAAGCGAATCACTCAGAATATCGACAAAAACTTCTGGTTCCATGTCACACTCCTAAGCCAAAGCTGCGAGCCAGGGTACCCATGATCAGAGACCAGCCATCGACCAGCACAAACAACATAATCTTAAAAGGCAAGGCCACTATCATAGGTGACAGCATCATCATACCCATCGCCATCAATACACTGGCAACCACCAGATCCACAATCAGGAAGGGGATGAAAAACATAAAGCCGATGATAAAAGCGGTTTGCAGTTCACTGGTCACAAACGCCGGAATAATGACCACAAACGGGGTATCTTCCGGGCTATCCAGCTTATCGTAGCCAGCTATTTTAGCGAATGTTTCCAAATCCTTTATCCGCGTTTGCGATAACATAAACGCTTTGATCGGTTCCTTGGCTTGCTCAAGCGCCTGAATTGACGTCATTTCTTCATTCAGATAAGGCTGTACCGCGCGCTCATTAATCTGGTTAAAGATAGGTGCCATAATAAAAAAGGTCAGAAACAAAGACATTCCCACCAATACCTGGTTAGACGGTGATTGCTGCAAGCCAATCGCCTGACGCAGGATAGCCAAAACCACAATGATGCGGGTAAAGGAAGTCATCATAATTACAGCAGCAGGGATAAAACTCAGCGCCGTCATGATAGCCAGTACTTGCAGCGTGACTGAATATTCCTGAGAGCCATCCGGATTGGTTGTCACACTCAGTGCCTCAATGCCGTCAGCTAACGCCCCCGGAGCAAAGCACAACACTGTGATAAGGAGTAAAAATCGGATCATAGGTTCATTTCTTATTGTTATTTGCGCCAGACATTAAGCGGCTGAGTTCTTGAGCAAATGGGGCTGTGGGTGTCACTTCTAAAGGCGACTCTAACTGATATAAATAATTAATACTGTGTGGTGTCACACCAAGCAAGTGTTGTTTATCGTCTATTTCAATGACCAGTAATCGCTCTTTGCTGCCAAGCGGCAGACTGCGGATCACTTTAAAATCCTGGCTATTACCGAGATTGGGATTGAAGCGTTTCACAAGCAGGGCCAGTCCAATGATTGCCACCACCACAAACGCCAAAGACAGGCCCATAGACAACAGCTCACTGCTGAGCCCACCTGGTGGCTGCACCGCAGCCACACTGGAGAATATCAAAGCACTCATTAGCGGTCTGTTAGCGAAGCTTTTTGATACGTTCAACCTGGCTGATAACGTCAGTCAGGCGAATACCGAACTTATCGTTAACAACAACCACTTCGCCATGGGCAATCAGGGTGCCATTGACCAGCACATCCAGAGGCTCACCGGCCACTCGGTCCAGTTCAACAACAGACCCCTGGTTCAACTGAAGTAAGTTCCGTATGTTGATCTTAGAGCGCCCAACTTCCATCGAAATGGTGACCGGGATGTCTAAAATCGTATCGAGCTTACGCTTTTCATCAGCGCTCAGAGAAGCGCCGCTGTCTTGCAACTCTTCCAATTCCGCAACTTCGGCTTCAGCACCGTCCTGGTCAGCTTCCTCGGCCTCTGCGAGTGCAGCCGCCCATTCGTCCATTGTATCTTGATCATCACTCATGCACTGACTACCTTAATTAACTTCTTCATCACCAATCTAAATCCACACCTTCAGACAGGTGCAGATCTTCTTCTAACTCCGCCAACTCAGCATCCGAGTCCAGCTTCTTGCCGCCCTTCGTAAACACGTGAAGTTCTGACTTCACAGATTCTGGACGTTTAATCTTCTCACTGATTTGTAGCGCAACATTGTCACGAGAACGCCCCATTTTAGCCCTAAAGGTCGGCAGTTCTTCCACAAATACTGTGATATGCTCGGGCATCTCAACAGGAATAATATCACCCGCTTTTAACTGCATGATTTGGTCAAGCGATAAGTCTACTTCGAGTAATTGTGTAGACAGCTCCACTTCAACATCCATAATTTCGTCACGCAGCGCCTTACTCCAACGCAGGTCGGTGTCTTCAGTGTCAGACTGAACACCCGCGTCTAGCAGTTCACGAATAGGTTCAAGCATTGAGTAAGGCAAGGAAATATGGAAGTCTCCTCCCCCGCCATCCAGCTCAATATGGAATGAGCTGATCACCACAACCTCCGTTGGAGAGACTATGTTCGCCATCGCCGGGTTCACTTCCGAGTCGAGATATTCAAACGACACATCCATAACCGGTGCCCAGGCTTCTTTATAATCTTCAAAAATGATTTTGAGCAACATCTGAACGATCCGCCGCTCTGTAGGCGTAAATTCTCGCCCTTCGATTTTCGCATGGTAGCGCCCATCCCCACCAAAGAAGTTATCCACCAGGATAAACACCAGGCGGGCTTCCATAGTGATCAACCCTGTTCCTTTGAGCGGACGAAAACGTACCATGTTCAGACTGGTAGGAACAAATAGCGTGTGAATGTACTCACCGAACTTGAGCATCTGTACGCCATTGATTGATACCTCGGCAGTACGACGCATCATGTTAAACAAACTGATCCGCATGTGCCGCGCGAATCGCTCATTAACGATTTCCAAAGTCGGCATGCGACCACGGACGATACGGTCCTGTGACGAAAAGTCATATTGTAAGGCGTTACTGGTGCCGCCATCGTCACTATCCGGGACTTCTTCTTCTTCGACCTCATCGACACCATGCAATAAGGCATCGATTTCGTCTTGTGATAATAAGTCGCTCACTGACTCTTCCTACTGCATTACAAAACCGGTGAATAACACGCGCTCGACCACCTTGCTGCCCTCAACGCTTTCCATTGCAGCCTGAACTTTGTCCAGTGCACCAAGGCGCAGAGTTTCTTTACCCGCACTGGTACTCAGTTCATCAGCGGTTGTGGTCGAAAACACACTTAGCAGTGTCCCTTCAATCAGAGGTATATGCTTCTTTGCAACCTCTTCGTTGACGTCACCGCGTACCAACAGTTGCACTTTGATTTGTACAATGCGGTCGCGACTGGCGCCTGGTACGTTAAATACAAAGGGACGAGGCATGGCAACATACAGTGCGCTGCCTGTTTGCGCCGCATTTTCCTGCGATGCCTGCTCTTGCTGCTCAGTCGTCTCTTCTGCCAGCGATTCGGGCGCGTCATCTGACCCTGCAAATAAAAAGTAGCCTGCTACTGCACCTAAAACAACAACCACAGCGGCAATAATGATGATCAACTTTTTCTTTGATCCACCAGTTTCTTCTATTTCTAAATCGCTTTCTTCTGCCATATTCGCGCTTCTTTAAATCACTTTAACCTTAATCATAGCAGCTGTTATGCATAGTAATCTATTGCTGAATCACTTTGCCGTCTGCTAGTCGTTGATTGTTGGCCGTTATTTTGCGCTTCACTGCCATTATTAGCAAGTGTTCCATGACCTTGGGATGATTCCTGTTGCTGTTGCTCTCCTCCCTGCCCCTGCTGAATATTGCTTTCTCCGAGCTGGATCCCCTGCTCAGCAAGCATCTCTCTGAGCTTGGGCATGGACTGTTCTAACTGCTCTTTGGCTTGCTGGTTTTGCACCACGAAGTTTACCTGAGCCTGCTCGCCTTCAGAACGAATTCGGATCTGCATACTGCCCAATTCGGGTGGGTCCAGACGAATTTCTGCTTCTTTATTGTTGATATTCAGCATCATGTTCACACGCTCTTGCAATGCTTTCACAGCATCATTGCGGGCAATGTTGATGGCCTGACTAACAGCTGGGTCGGTTTGCATGGCTTTTTGATTTACTGCGCTTTGTTGATTAACCTGTTGATTCTGGCGAACCTGCTCTACCTGTGCCAGCACTTCATTAAATTCATGCTTCAGTCCATCATCTATGCGCTCGCCACGAATGGCTTTAAAGATATTTTCTACCGGTGCGGCCATAGCACTACGCTGTTGTGAATTTTGCTGTTCGGACTGTCCACCGTCTTTTTTAAGCTGGGCTAATTCCGGATGCTCACTCTCTTGTGACTCAGTAACAGTCGTCTGCTGTTGAGCTTCTTTACTTTGCGGTTTCTGATCTACGCTATTTGCTCCAGACTGGCTCACTGTCGCCGCCTGTTTGTTAACCTTTTCTGGCGCTATCGGATCAGTTATTCTGGCAGTGTTATTGTCTTTATCAGACACTTTGGCCTGCTCAGCTTGACCTGACTGCTCCACATTTGACACAACTGGTGCTGTTACACCTTCTGCCTTGCCGGACGTTGTCCCAGTCGGTTTGACACCCAACTGCTGCAACAACTGCTCCGCTTTTGCACGATGTTCAGGATCACTGAGCTCTTTACTATCTAGCTGTGACTGTAAATTTGCCGCAAGAGTTTGCTTTTGCTGCGGAGTAAGTGTGTCAACCATGGCTTTCAAGTCAGCTGTGCTGTTTACATTTGCGCCCTGAGGTGGCTGTACAGGCTGTTGTGCTTTAGTCACATTATCAGCGACTGACACCTGAGATTTACTATTGCGCAAAAACTCGCTCTGCTCACTCTGAACTTTATCACTGAGCTTGGCCTCTTTCTGGTCGCCCTGAGGTGCCGTTATCACCGGGCCTACCTGGTCAACCGGGCGCTGAGCGATTTTACCGTCGAACGGCACTTTTTCTGTTACCTCTTTATGCACGGCAACCTGTTCAGGCGTTTGTTCGTGCTGCGATGAAATCTCTTGCGCATTTACAGGTTTTGTTTGTAATGGATTCGCTTGCACAGACGAAGCTTCCGTAGTAACCGGTTTAGCGCCTGGAAGCGGCTGTTCTGCGTTCACAGGCTTGGCCTGGGCCTGCGCCTTGTCACTGCTTTTCAAATTTATTTCAGCATTGTCAGATTTTAACGCTTCCATGATACTGGCCGGTTTTCCTTCGCCTTTGGCAAGCAGCTCATCAGCCACCGGTCCAGACGAATCGCTGGGTTGTGTGATACCAGGCCCCACACGATCAATCCGTTTATGAATAACTAACTCATCCACGCTCTCCACCTGAATTTTGCCTTTCAGATGATTACCATCGGGAAGCGCATTTGCGCCTGCGGTGACAGATTTAGATGTCGCTTCTTGCAGCTTAGGATCCACAGCATCGTCAGTCTGATTCAACTCCTCCTGACCCAAAGGAGCTGGTACAACCGGTCCAGGTCCAATGTTATCAAGCGGTTTTTTCGTTTCAGGTGGCACCACCAGCGTTTCTTTACCCAAATAATCTTTTAGCGCTTTGGGAACTGGTGCCAAATTGTGGGCAACGTCTGTACTTTGCGCGTTAGAGGAAGTGATTTGAGCAAGCAGCTCATCAGCATCACTGGTGTTTGCACCACTACCTGCTGCCGCACTTCCCTTGCCGGGTAACTCGGAATCATCAAGCCGCAAAGGTTCATCCGGCGCGGTATTTTGTTTTTTCGGCAAATGGCTATCATCGAGACCTAAACGGCGGTCCAGGCCCTCAGGTAACGGGGTGTATTCACCCGCGCTTTGTGTATCCGACTGAGATGTTTCATCACCACTGTCTTGCTCTGCCTGAGCAAGCATGGCAAGAAACCCTGACTCTTCCGCTTGTTCCGTTTGATCTTTTCCCTTCGCCGAAACTCCGTTATTGATTGCTACTTCTAGCGAAACATTGACCATATTTTCACCTTTATGTGCGGCAAGTTTGCGCCGCTAACCGGATTAAATTGATATACTGGATTAACACTGCAAAAAGTACGCCATTAATGAATTATTTTTGACACCTTTTATTATTGTGCAAGCTTGCGACGCATGAAGATATTGGTAGCAAACTCATCAAGCATTTTCTGCTCTGCTTTGGCCAGCTTTTGTTGTTCTTCAAGCGCCTTTTTCTCTATCAGCTTGGCAATCGCTTTGGCTTTCACTTGTTGCTCTAACCATAACTTACGACGCTGATCCACCACCCGCTTAGCGGTGGCAACGGTATTAGCCTGCTGCCGAATGGCCTCTTCAATCTTACTGATAAAAGCGTGATATTGGCCAAACCCTGCACTCGAGAGACCCTGCTGCGCTTTTTGATGAAGCTGTTGACTATATTCAAGACGAAAATCATTCAGGCCATTGAGCTTTTGTTGATTCGCATGAAAGTTTTGCTCCGCCTGAATAAAATTAAGGCGTAGCTTTTCTTCTTTCTCACTTTCAAGTTTGAACAATAAGTCAAGTTTGTTATTTGCCATTAGCCCTGTCCCAGAAGTTGTGCCAGACCTTGCAGGCATTCATCATAGTGCAACACGTCTTTCATTCCTTGCTGCAAGAAGGCATTGATATTGGGCATCATATTGATAGCCTGATCCAACATGGGATCACTCCCTTGCTGGTAAGCACCCAATGTGATCATATCTTTATTTTGCTGATACATAGAATAAACCTGTTTGAGCACACGCGCCTGCTGCATGTGACTTTCCGAGACCACCTGCGGCATTACCCGTGAAATGGACTTCTCAATATCAATGGCCGGATAATGACCACTGTCAGCCAGCTCCCGCGACAAAACAATGTGCCCATCAAGAATTGCCCGAGCGGAATCTGCAATCGGGTCTTGCATATCGTCCCCTTCACTCAATACCGTGAAGAAAGCCGTGATCGACCCCTGACCTTCCCCACCGTTACCCGCCCGTTCGACCAAAGCCGGCAATTTAGCAAACACCGAAGGTGGATAACCTTTGGTTGCCGGAGGCTCACCCACTGCCAGCGCGATTTCACGCTGCGCCATGGCATAACGAGTCACCGAGTCGAGCAGCAACAATACGTTCAGCCCCTGATCACGAAAATACTCAGCAATCGTGACTGCACTCTCACATCCCTTCAATCGCATCAAGGGTGATGCATCGGCTGGTGCTGCGACGACGACGGAACGTTGTCGCCCTTCAACACCGAGTATTTCGTCTATAAACTCTTTAACTTCCCGGCCCCGCTCGCCAACCAGACCAACCACAATGACGTCTGCCTCACTGCCACGCGTCATCATACCTAGCAGCACTGATTTACCGACACCACTGCCCGCAAACAGACCCATTCGCTGCCCTTGTCCAACCGTTACAATGGAGTTAATGGCACGCACGCCAACGTCCATTGGTTCCTTAATTGGCCTTCTGGCCAGAGGGTTAATTGCAGCCTGTGCAAATTTCAGGTGGGTTTCTGCCTCAATCGGCCCGAGCCCATCCAAAGGACGACCCAAGCCATCTACAACCCGGCCCAACAGAGTCATCCCAACAGGTAAGCCTGCTTCTTTGATTTGCGGGATAACACGGGCGCCAGGTAACACGCCGGATATATGATCATTGGGCATTAAATAGAGGGTGTCATGATTAAAGCCGATTACTTCGGCATCGACAAAACCACGGATGGTTTCAATTTTACACTGACTGCCAACCGGGGCATTGAGGCCCTTGGCTTCAAGCGTGAGACCAACGACCCGAGTCAAACTGCCCGCAACGGCGACACCGTAAGGCTGGATATGTTTTTGAAACTTTTGCAGGCGCTCAGCCAAGGGTTGCTCTGTCGAACTAGATACGGTCATTTGCTGTCAGTGAAAAAATTCAGATAATTCACTTATGCAAAAATCTCTCCAACATTTTTTGCGGCGACCAAATCAGTACGCCGCGTTGTGCTTAGATTCAGGTGTCAGCACCACTGGCTTGCAGAAAACTGCCAAGCACTTCAGCGATGCGATTTTTAAGGCTCAGGTCAATTGACGACTCTGGTGTTCTGATATGACAGCCACCGCGTTCAAGCGTCGGCTCTGGCACTAACTGCCAGTGTTGCTCAGCGATGGTTTCCTCACCATAGGCTTCTTTAACCAGGGCTAAATCTTCCGGGTGCAGGTTGATCCGCATCTGTGTGTCATGCAGCGGTAAAGCATCAATGCCTTTCTTCAGGGCCTGTAAAATCAGCTCAGGGCGAGTTTTAACTTGCTCAAAGATCACTTGCTCTGCCAATAAATTGACGAGTTGCAATAACTGTTTTTCGGCAGCTTCATCTATCTGACGAAGGGGTTTTTGAGTGGCTTCAAGTAATGCAGACAAAGAGTGTAATCGCTCTTCAATCAGCGGCTTTGATTCTTCTATCCCCTGCTCTTTACCGAGCGTTACCCCTTCTTTGTAGCCCGCTTCTTTCCCCTCACTAACGCCTTTGTCAAATCCCTCGATATAACCCTGTTCATGGCCCTGTTTCAGGCCTTCTTCATAGGCATCCTGTCTGATCTGCTCCAACTCCTCCAGTGTGAGCATAGGGACTTCTTCGGCTTCAGGCTCTGGCTCTGGCTGGCTGACTTTTTGTTGATAGAGCTCTTCAAGTGGGGTGCCCATGGCGGTCGAACGCCCGGAGTACTTACTCAGATCCTCATCCACATTAGGGATTGGCCAGTTTTCAAGCAGCTCATCCAGTGCTTCTGAGCTCACTGGCTTACCACGATATAACTTCTTCTCAGCCATGGCTTACAAGAACTCCTCACCACCACCACCACCGAGCATGACTTCACCCGAGTCGGCAAGACGTCTGGCTGTTGCCAGGATCTCTTTCTGCGCTGCTTCAACTTCACTGATCCGTACCGGTGGCATTGCCTCCAGATCGTCAGCCATCATTTCAGCTGCACGCTTAGACATGTTCTTCATGATCTTCTCTTTCAGCGAATCGTCGGCACCCTTAATGGCTTTCATCAGGACGTCTTGCTGAACTTCGCGCAGAATAGCCTGAATGCCTCTGTCCTCTACATCCATCAGGTTCTCAAAGACAAACATCAGATCCTGAATTTGCTGAGACATTTCTTCGTCATGCTCACGGATTGAATCCATGAGCTGACCTTCGATGTTGGTATCCAGATAGTTCATGATATCCGCAGCGGCTTTTAGGCCGCCCATTTTCGCAGCTTGCGCACCAGCCTGACCTGCGAATTGTTTCTCCATGATTTCGTTCAGTTCTTGCAATGCCGCAGGTTGAACTTCTTCAAGGTTTGCGATCCGCATTGTCAAGTCAAGCCGCACTTTCTCGGGGAACTGCGACAATATTTCAGCTGACTGCTCCGGCTCAAGATAAGACAGTACGATGGTTTGTATCTGCGGGTGCTCGTTACGGATGATATTCGCCACCTGCTTAGAATCCATCCATTTCAAAGAGTCCAGACCTTTGGCGCCAGAGCCCATCACAATCTGATCGATCAGACTGGCGGCTTTGTCCTCACCAAGTGCGGCGGTCAGTGCCTTCTTAATGAAGTCCTCTGACTGGAAGCCTATGGTACTGAAGCTTTGGATCTGCTCGATAAACAGATTATGTACCGCACTGATTTTGGCCTGCGATAAGTCATCGAGTGCCGCCATCGCCATACCCACTTTCTGAACCTGCTTCGGTTCAAGATGCTTCAGGATCTGGGCGGCATCTTCTTCCGTCAGGCTGAGTAGCAGGATGGCGGCTTTGTCGACCCCATCCAGTTTATCTACATCAAACGCCGGCGGCAGTTGTTTTTGTTCTTCATCACTCATCTTCAGTTAACCATGCTTTGACTACTTGAGAAGACAGCTCTGGCTCGTTGGCAACCAGTGCACGAACAGCTTTAAGCAAATCTTCATCGCCATGTAAGTCTGGCAATTGTAATGTACCATCGGAAGAGAAGCCAACTGCTGATTCATCAAAGTCATTGTTTAGCATATCTAAAGTACTGTCGCCAAGGTCTACACCTGAGGTTAGCGCATCTTCATCATAATCTTCCAGCGTATCCTCTGGATAAATCAGACGCTTCAGCATAGGTCTGACAACCGCCAGTATTAGTACGATGATAACCAGCGCGCCCATAACCAGGCGGATGGTTTTCATAAACCATTCCTGCTCCCACAGTGGCAAGTCACTCTCTTCCAGAATATTTTCACGTACAAAAGGTACGGTCACCACTTCCAGCGCATCACCACGCTGCATATCGAAGCCTACGCCACCTTGCAATAAACGACGTATGTTGTTGAGCTCTTCCTGTGAGCGCGCAGTCATTACCATGTTGCCTTCGGCATCTGGCTTATTCATGTAGTCCACCGCCACTGAAACACTGATGCGACGGATCACGCCAGTTTGCTGACGCTTGTGTGAAATGGTGGTATCCAGTTCATAGTTACGTGTGGCCTCTTTGTGGACACGTGACGGTGTCGTGCCGGAACCATTGCCCTGGCCTGCCACTTCAGGAATATTGGAGTTCACCGGTGGCTGATTAGTAAGTGCACCTGGGATACCTACAGCCAGGCCACCGACATTATTTTCTTCAAAGGTGGTTTCACTGCGCACCGCGGGTAAGTCGGGGTTGAAACGTTTTTGGGTTTCTTCCACCGCGCTGAAGTCCATCGTCAGATCAACCTGAGCGGTATACTTACCCAGCCCTACTACTGGGATCATGATGCTGTCAATTTTTTCCAGATATTCCTGCTCACGCTTACGCTCGATTTCATATTCTTTACGAGAGCGTGCAGCCAGAGAGTCTTGGGAGCCAGAATTAAGCAAACGACCATTCTGATCTGTCACAGTAACACGTGCCGGCGTCAGGCCCTGTACCGCTGAAGCAACAATATCAACGATTGAATCAACTTCTTCACTGTCTAGTGTACGACCACGTTTTAATGTGAGCACCACTGTCGCTGACGGCTGCTTTTCACGTCGCGCGAATACGTTTTCTTTTGGAATCGCCAGCAGGACTTTCGCACGGTTAATATCTTGCAGCTCTTCGATGGTACGCGCTAACTGTTGTTCCCGGCTGTGCTTAAGACGTTCACGCTCAAGACGTTGGCTCACGCCAAACCCCATATCCTGCATCAGGATATCAGTACCACTGCTCGGTGCCTGACTGAACCCGTCACGGGCCATTCTCAGCTTAATATCTTGATAGTCAGACTCTGCAACCATGATGGTATTGCCATCCAGGTCATACTCGATTTTCTGTGCATCCAGAAAGTCCAGTGTCTGAACAAGCTCTTCGGTTGGGTACTGACCTAACGGACGCATATCTGGCTGACGTGCCCAGATAATAATGAAAATAGCGATTGCCAGACAGATAGCCAGTGCGATCACCAAAGTAATCTGGCGGAGCATATCAACACCGCTCAAAGCACTAAAGTAGCCTGATTTTTGCTCTTGTTGCGTATCTGCATCAGCACCAGCTCCTGGAACGGATTGTCCATCAGCAAGTGCCAGATCGGTTGATTGATTGGTAGCCACGATTACTCTCCACTAAACTCTGTTTATACCGGCATGCTCATGATGTCTTTATATGCTTCTATGAGCTTATTTCTGACCTGCATGGTTGCATCAAAGGCCACTGATGATTTGTTTTTGGCTATCATTGCTTCCGCCAGAGAGACGCTGCGGTCACCCATTTCAACCGCGGTCACTTTCTCTTTGGCATCTCGCTGTAGTCCAGCAACCGTATTAAGTGCATCACTGAGTAAATCGCCAAACTGGGCACTTGAGGTTGCCGCCGTTGCCTGGACAGGCAATTTATTCGGGTCCTGGGGTCTGACACGGCCGGCCTCTGAGGCCATTGCCTGCATTTCCTGATAAAGTCCGGTAGATTGAATTTTCATGGTCTGGCTCACTTTGTGAGTTATACATAACATGAATAATGCACAAAGCATGCCAAATTAAACTCAAATTAAAACAATAGGTTACGAAGGGTTTTTGAGGGTCGAATTTTTGACAGTGACACAAACCGGTCACAGGAAGGTCATGAATCCGGGCAAGTAATTGCCCGGATGTCTTAGTTAAATACTTAGGCCGGCACAGGTAAACCCAAATCGCGCATTCTGGCCAGCTTATATCTAAGTGTTCTGGGACTGATCCCAAGTAACTCAGCAACGTCTTTGCGCTTGCCGTTACAACGGTTCAACGTATCGAGAATAATTTGGTGTTCCTTATCCTGCAGCTCTTCTTTGTAGCTCAGCCCCTCTGCATCCTCGTTCATGTTCACTGTAATCTCGCCAGCCGGCTCAAGAGCACCTGTGGTAAATTCAGCAGGCTCCGTAAGTGACGGTTGTGTTGCGGTTGTGAGCATTGGCGCAAAATTCTCGATAAAAATATCATCAGCTGCAATGACCGACCCTTGCTGCAAAATAAGCGCCCGCTGAACTACATTATCTAACTCTCTGACGTTACCAGGCCAAGCGTGGCTAAGTAGTTTGTCTTTGGCACAGTGAGACAATACAGGAGTCTCTTTACCGGCTTTATCGCAGTGACGCTGTAACAAGTGCGCTGCAAGTGGGACGATATCTCCGCTGCGCTCTGACAACGGCAACCAGGTCAATGGAAAGACGTTCAATCTGTAATACAAGTCTTCCCGGAAAACACCGTCATTCACGGCTTCTTTAAGATCACGGTTACTGGTTGCCAGAACCCGAACATCCAATTCAATGGTTTTACGACCACCCAGCCGCTCGACTTCTCTTTCCTGCAATACTCTTAACAACTTAGCTTGTAGACCCAAGTCCATCTCAGTGATTTCGTCTAATAATATGGTTCCTTTCTGTGCCTGTTCAAACTTACCTGGGCAAGCTGTAATCGCACCGGTAAAAGCCCCTTTTTCATATCCAAACAGTGTAGCCTCAAGCATATTTTCGGGAATGGCAGCACAGTTAATTGCCACAAATGGCTGATCAGCACGTTCTGAACGGTCATGAATATAACGCGCAAGAACCTCTTTACCAGAACCACTGGGACCCAGCACCATCACACTGGCATCTGAGCGCGCCACTTTTTTGGCAAGTTCAAGTAACTCCAGGCTTTTACTATCTGCCACTACCGGACCATCGGTTTCTTTCGCTTTTTCAGGCATGTAGCGGCTAACCATATTCAGCAATACTTCGGGCGCAAAAGGTTTTGCCATGTAGTCAATCGCCCCAAGGCGCATCGCTTCAACCGCATCGTCTATGGTGGCGTAGGCCGTCATCATCAGCACAGGTAAATCTGGGTAATTTAGCTTCACCGTCCTGAGCAGGTCTAAGCCACTCATAGCGCCCATTTGTACGTCACTGACAAGCAGTGAAAACACTTGTTGTTTTAACAATATCACTGCCTGTTCAGCACTATCCGCCTCGACGCACTCAAACCCCGACATTTCAAGTGTGTCGATAAGTGCTTCGCGCAATCCGGCATCGTCTTCGACAACTAAAATTTTGCTGCTCATACGGCCTCCTGTAATGATGAATGTTCGCTGGTAATAGGCAATAACATGCTAAAACATGCGCCTCCGGTTTCATTATTGCTAACGTCAACCCGACCTTTATGGGAGTGGGCGACAGAATTCACAACGGCTAACCCCAGGCCTGTGCCTTGTGACTTAGTCGTGTAAAAAGGTTCAAATAGTTTGCTTGCCTGACTCAGGTCAACACCTGGGCCATTGTCAGACACACTGATACGCACAATGTCTGTTCCGGCATCACGCTGGGCGCAAATCTCTATTTGGGCCCCTGCGCCAATGTGTTGCACACTGTTATGGATCAGATTCTGAATAGCGCTTGCCAGTGCCGTTTTATTGCCCAGAATTTCAATATCCGGCTCAGGTAAAGTCACTGTCAATTCGGCTTTGTGCAATGACACCATCGCATCTGCGCCGGCTTTGACCTCACTCAATAGCTGTTGCATCGACACACGTTCAATGACCTGCTGTTCGCCACTTTTTGCGAACAACAGCATATCGTTAACTTGATTTTCAAGGTCTTTTAGGCGCGACATCAGCTTAGTGTGAAATTTATCTCGTGACTGTGCAGGTAGTTTGCTGCTGCCCAGGTTTGCACCATACAGCATCGCTGCAGACAAAGGTGTACGTACCTGATGGGCCAAAGACGCCACCATTTTGCCCAAAGCACTGAGACGCTGCATATGTGCAACACGGGCCTGAAGGCGTCGCGTTTCTGTCAGGTCCGTCATCAGGATCAGTTGACCGGGCTCCGGCGTCAGGGCGGTAATATCAAGTTTGATCAGACGTCCGTCTTTGAGAGACACTTCATGGCCATCATCCTGCTGTGGACAAAAAGAACGCTGGATAATATTAAACCACTTTTCCCCCTCCAGTGGCTCACCCAGCATATCAATGGCTATCTGATTGGCTTTGGCTATCATACCCTGCCCATCTAATACCACCACACCCGCTGGCATGGTATCGACCAGATGACTCAGCCAACTGGCTTGTTGCCGCAAATCGCTCAACTCACCCATATACGCTTCTTGTAATAAGCAAGGGTTGTATTGAGTGGTTGGCACAAATTGTGGATTAATCACTTTTGCTAATGCCATGACGTTGCTCTCATAAATCTAGATACAAAGAAAAAGCAATTGCCATGCCAACTTTAAAATTCAATATATTCAATAAATTAAAATCGTAAGGATGCCTTCAAAAGTTTGACACTGTTTATTTGTACAGCGATTAATAATGCGCTAAACTGACTCTAATCACTGTCAACATTAAGGACAATATCATGACCACACGTTGTCACTGGGTCGATTTAAGCAAGCCTGATTACGTTGCGTATCACGACGAAGAATGGGGAAAGCCGGTACTGAATGACGATAAACTGTTCGAGTTTATTACTCTGGAGTCTGCTCAGGCAGGACTCAGTTGGTATACCATATTAAAAAAACGTGATAACTATCGAGCGGCGTTTCATCAGTTTGAGCCGCACAAAGTTGCAGCAATGACAGAGGACGATGTGACCAGGCTGATGGACAATCCCGGGATCATCCGCAATAAATTGAAGATCCAGGCAACCATTAATAACGCAAAACGATTTATCGAAATTCAACAGGAGTTCGGCAGCTTTGCTTACTATCAGTGGCAATTTGTCCACTTTACGCCAATCATAAACACCATTCACAGTCCCGAAGACTATCAGGCAACCACAGAGATAAGCGCACAATTTGCCAAAGATTTAAAAAAGCGTGGTTTCAAATTTCTTGGGCCCACCACAGTCTATGCGCATATGCAGGCCTGTGGCATGGTCAATGATCATCATGATGACTGTTTTTGCAAGGCACCCATATTAGAGGCAAACAAGACGCTGGATATTAAAGCGCAGCTTCAAGCTATGATGTGAGGCGCCTTATCATTTAACCGCAGCCAAGCTCTTCGTGTTTAGCTCACGAACACCATAACAAACACATAAGTGTGGCACATCACATTTTAGCCCCCATAAAAAACGGCACCTCCAGGGTGCCGTAATTACGCAATTAGTCACTCTTTCTAATCGCGATTCAGATTGTACTTCTTCATTTTTTCGACCAGGGTTGTACGGCGCACACCGAGAATCTCAGCCGCTCTGGCAACCACATAGTCGTAACGCTCAAGAGCCTGAGTAATAAGACTAATTTCCATCTCAGCCAGATACTCTTTGAGCTCGATACCCTCATCAGGCAGTAACCCCAGGCCCGGTTCCATATTATCCTGATCGAGTGTTTCTTCTTCATCTTCAAAGTCACTGAAGCCATCACTGAACAACTCATTAAAGACGTCTTTTTCAAGCAGCTCTTCCGGATATTCCGGCTCATAGGCTTCCACTTCGATATAACGATACTTACTGGGCAAGTCGGTCACATCGACCACTTTTTCAGGAAACATAATCGCCATGCGTTCCACCAGGTTTGCAAGCTCACGAATATTCCCGGGCCAGCTATGTGCTTTAAGACTGTCAATCGCGCGATCAGTGAACTTCACCGTGCTCCCGCCCTGCTCAGCAACACGACGTAATAACTCTTTTAATAGCAAAGGAATATCATCAGCACGTTCACGCAGGGAGGGGTTTTCAATGGGAAACACATTTAAACGGTAAAACAAATCTTCGCGGAATTTACCTTCTTCAATCATGATTTCCAGATTACGGTGCGTTGCAGCAATAACCCGTACATCCGCCTGGATAGGCTTAGTACCACCAACACGCTCATAACTGCGTTCCTGCAAGACACGTAACAACTTAACTTGCATTTGCAAAGGCATATCGCCGATTTCATCGAGGAATAATGTACCACCTTGCGCTAATTCAAAACGTCCTTTACGTGCAGAAATAGCACCGGTGAAGGCTCCTTTTTCATGTCCGAATAATTCACTCTCAAGTAACTCTCCGGGAATAGCGCCACAGTTAACAGGCACAAAGGGACCTGTATTGCGGTTGGATAGCAAGTGCACATTTCGCGCAACCACCTCTTTACCGGTTCCGGATTCGCCCAGGATCAGGACATTGGCGTCTGTTTTCGCAACCTGAGATATCAAAAAACGCACTTCTTTGACGGCTTTTGTATCTCCCACCAGGCCGTCAAACGATTTAGCATCATTCAGCTGAGTCGACTTACCCGGCAACATGCGCTGGTATTGCTGACAATCATGCAATAGCTGCATGGTCACTTCCTGACTAAATGGCTCCGTGATAAGACCAATCACGTTTGCCAACGATAGTAGCGGCCTTAGAGTTTCGCCAATCAGCAAAAACGGTACTGCGGGCAAAGATTTGATCAACGCCTCATGATTTAGTTGTGACAGAGCCCCCAAGATAACCACTGGCTCTTGTAGGTTATTCAACAGATCGGCGGAAAATTCCGACTCCGCAATCACCTGTGCTGGCTGTCCAACGAAACTCAATGCCGCTGCCAGCCCGGCTGCTCTGTTATTATTGTTATCCAGGATCGTAATCATGCCCGCAAGATCCAACTTCTTCGTATATATCAATAGTAATGATTGTAAGTCAGTGACATGGGGATGCAATACCTAAGTGGCAAGTTTTTGACATCAACGCCAAAAAAACGCCGCTGCCTATGCGCCAAATCAATACTTAAGGATTAAAATTTAGAAAAATCAGAGAGGTGTACTTTTATAAGGGACGAGTTGAACGCCTCAGAATAACCTATAACGTCGCAACAATGGCGCTCTGGAACCTGGTACTATTTTAAAAACAGCCGCATGCTGACGACGATAAGCTCAACGCGTCTGAGGCGCGAAAAACAATAAAAAAGCCAGCATTAAATTGCCGGCTCTTTTAAAACATTGTACTAGCCAAAGTTTGACTTACAGCAGCCCGAGCACCGATGAAGCAGACTGGTTTGCCTGTCCGCGCAATGCAATGGACGCCTGAGATAAAATATCGTTGGCCGTTTGTTCGGCAACCGCACTTGCGTAGTCAGTATCCTGAATACGACTCTGACTTTCTGCGATATTGTCTCTTTGTGTTCCCAGGCCACGTATGGTGCTATTGAGTGTGTTTTCAAACGCCCCCAGCTGAGTCCTTTGTGTATTGAGCGCCTCCGACACTTGATCTGCCGCATCAATCGCCGTTTGTGCGCCGGCCTGAGTCGAAATGTCTACACTCAGGATCGGGTTAGCGAAACTGCCATCAGACGCCGTGAAACCTTGCGTTGTATTTGCATCTGGCCCTACCTGGAAGCTTGTCTGATTACCATCAAACAGTGCCTGTCCACCAAACGTTGTATTAGCGAAGGTATCTGAGATCTGCGACTGAAGCTGCGACACTTCGTCTTGCAAAGCTTGCCTGTCACTGTCTGTCAGCGCACCACTGCCAGACTGAAGTGACAACTCTCGGATCCGCGATACAGCATCGTTCACGCCAGACAAGGCAGAATCGGTTGTTTGCGAATAAGAAATACCATCATAAGCATTGCGGATAGACTGATTGTAGCCTTCCTGCTGAGATGTCAGACGGTTGATTATCTGCAACGCTGCCGCATCATCGGCTGCTGAATTGACCTTTTTACCACTTGCAAGCTGTTGATTAAGCTTGTTATTGGTTTGATCAACCCGGTTAAAAAAACTAGTACTTTGAGAATTTATCTGCATAACGCCTCCCCATCAGGTGTTATTACCTCTAAGTCTACCCCTTTGTGTTCAAAAAGTCATCTATTGTCAGAAATTGAATAGCAGTCTATGTATATTTACTGCAAATTATCAATATCTGATATAAAGTATTGAGTAATCGCTTTTTTATCTTTTTAAGGGAATTTTGTTACAGTCATACCTTTTTCTATACTGTAAAGAATTCAATGCACCTTTAGGTGGACTTTTATGTTTGACAATAAGACTATTCTCATCACAGGCGGCACAGGCTCATTTGGTAAAAAGTATGTCAAAACGCTTTTAACCCGATACAAGCCAAAGAAAATTATTGTTTTTTCTCGTGATGAATTAAAGCAGTTTGAGATGCAGCAGATATTCAACGATCCCTGTATGCGCTACTTTATCGGTGACGTCCGAGACAAAAGCCGCCTTTATCGAGCGATGCAAGGTGTAGATTATGTGATCCATGCGGCAGCACTCAAACAGGTGCCAGCAGCTGAATACAATCCCATGGAATGTATCAAAACCAATATCAATGGGGCTGAAAACGTCATTGAAGCAGCGCTGGACAACAATGTTGAAAAAGTGATCGCCCTGTCAACAGATAAAGCAGCAAACCCAATTAACCTTTATGGTGCAACTAAACTGGCTTCTGATAAGCTATTTGTTGCTGCGAATAATATCGCCGGTGGGCATAAGACCTTATTCTCAGTCGTCCGGTACGGCAATGTGGTATGCTCTCGAGGGTCGGTTGTCCCCGTATTTCAGCGTTTTATCGATGAAGGGTGTGACCATATCCCGATTACCCATGCTGACATGACCCGGTTTTGGATTAGTCTCCAGCAAGGTGTCGACTTTGTACTGAAGAATTTTGAACGAATGATGGGGGGTGAAATTTTCGTACCTAAGATACCTTCGATTCGTATTGTTGACCTTGCCACTGCAATGGCACCGCAACTGCCGCATAAGATCGTGGGTATACGCCCTGGAGAAAAATTGCACGAAGTGATGTGTCCCGAAGACCTTTGTTTTGACACCTTTGAATTTAGCGACCATTTTGTAATTGCACCCGGTATCAAATTCAGTAGCCGCAGCAATGATTTCGATACCAATGCCCTGGGCGAGCAAGGCCATGCTGTCGCACCAGACTTTGAGTATAATTCGCTCAGTAACCCAGACTATCTCTCTATAGAAGAAATAAAAGCTTTCAATGCTCAGGCATTAGCTTAATACGCCAGGAGGACAGCATGATCCCTTATGGCAAACAGAACATCGCACAACAGGACATTGACGCAGTCGTCGCGGTGTTGCAGTCTGATTTTTTGACCCAAGGACCGGTTGTACCTCAGTTTGAACAAGCCGTCGCCAGATATTGCCAAGCGCCACATGCCGTGGCAGTAAATAGTGCCACGTCGGCTTTACACGTTGCCTGTATGGCACTCGATGTCACACAAAACAGTTTGGTCTGGACGGTGCCAAATTCTTTTGTTGCCTCGGCAAACTGTGCGCTCTATTGCGGCGCATCCGTCGACTTCGTGGATATCGATGAGACGTCGGGCAACCTGTGTGTACTTGCATTGGCAGAAAAGTTACGGCACGCACAGGAAACCGGCCGCTTACCCGATGTGGTTATCCCCGTACACTTTGCAGGCCAGTCTTGTGACATGAAAGCCATCGCGAAGTTAGCCAGGCAGTATGGTTTTAAAATCATCGAAGATGCATCCCATGCCATCGGGGGACGCTATCAGAGTAATCCTGTCGGCCACTGCGACTATTCGGATATTTGTGTATTCAGCTTCCATCCGGTAAAAATCATTACATCGGCAGAAGGTGGAATGGCCGTCACACAAAATGAGGCGCTTGCGCAGCGTATGCGCTCATTGCGTAGTCATGGTATTACTGCAGACCCGGCTCTGCTGACCGAGCCAAGTCATGGGCCCTGGTATTATCAACAGCAAGCACTAGGATTCAATTATCGGATGACCGATCTGCATGCTGCATTGGGTTTGAGCCAACTAGCGCAGCTTGATCAATTTGTTGCCACGCGTAACAAGTTGGCACAACACTACGACGCTCTGTTTGCGCAGGTGGAAGGCGTAACCCCTTTGGCTCAATCAGATAACCAATACAGCGCCTATCACCTCTATGTCGTCAGAATTGCTGACAGTACCCGGCAATTACATGAGTATCTGGTCACTCAATTGAGAGCCCAAGGGGTCTTTGCTCATGTGCACTATATCCCGATCTATTTGCAGCCTTACTATCAACAACAAGGGTTTAAGGCTGGTTATTGCCCGGCCAGCGAAGCGTACTATCACAGTGCCATCACTCTACCCTTATTTCCGTCTTTAACAGCACCACAGCAACAACAGGTCGTTGACACCCTTAGTCAGCTACTCAGCGACTGGCAACACACTCAAACAGCACTGAAGGAGTAGCAGCCCATGACAACTAAGCCTTTAAACCTTGCCTTTATCGGTGGAGGAACGAACTCGGCCGTTGGCTACGTACATTTTACCGCTGCACAACTAGACAATCGCTTCAAAGTGGTTGCAGGTGCCTTCAGTCGCGATCATAGCGCCAATGAAGCGACCGCACAGCAGTGGGACATTGCCCCTGAGCGTACCTATAGCGACTGGCGCACGCTTATTAAACAAGAAAAAAATCAGGTGGACGCCGTGGTGGTGCTTACGCCCACGCCTCATCACTTGGAGGTGCTAACGGCATTACTGAATGAAAATATTCCGATCATTTGCGAAAAGTCACTGGTCTGTGGTACCTCTGAAGCACAAGCATTGGCTACTGTGTATGACCCGGCTAAACATTTCCTGGCTGTAACCTATAACTACAGTGGCTATGCTATGGTTCGTGAACTCAAGCACCTAATTGCTCAGGGAAAGTTAGGTCAGATCCAAAAAATTCACCTGGAGATGCCCCAGGAAGGCTTCAAGCGCCCACCCGATATCGCAGGCAAACCAGCCAAGCCTCAGGCGTGGCGACTTCAGGACTATCAGGTCCCTACTATCTGCCTTGACTTGGGCGTCCATTTACATCACTTGTCGAGCTATTTACTGGAACGGGAACCCACAGAAACCTGTGCTCAGTTTGCCAATCACTCAGACTATCCGGGATTAATTGACGATGTGCAAATGCTCCTAAAATACCCTGACGGGATCCACGGCAGCATGTGGATGTCAAAAACTGCCATCGGCCACCGAAATGGGTTGCAGGTTAGGGTCTATGGTACAACGGGTAGTGCTACCTGGGTACAACTCAACCCAGATGAGTTGCAGCTACAGTTTAGTGATGGCAGACGTGAGATACTGGACCGTGCAGGTCAGTGTCAGTATGCCAATCAATTCCGGTACAATCGAATGAAACCAGGTCATCCGACCGGATTTGTTGAAGCGTTTGCAAATCTATACACTGACATTCATCAGGCTTTATCTGCACATCAGGCAGGCACAGCCCCTAAGAACGAGTATGTGTTTGGATTCGCTCAGGCTCAGGCAGGTATGGCGCTGTTTGAAGCAGCAGTCACTTCGAATGAGCAACACAGTTGGTGTCAGGTTTGAGCCTGACACCCGGATCACACTTCTGAAAAACGTGTTTTCACATCATTTCTGAGAACCTTCCCCATCGGCGTTCTTGGTAGCGCACTAATACGTTCAAGTGAACGTGGTTGCTGATAGTCCGTCAGTTCAGACAAACACAACAGCCTTAACTCCCGGCTGATATCCATATCACCCTGTTGCTCATAGACCACTTTGATATACTCACCCAGTTGCCTGTCCGCACAACCAAATGCCACACAATCCACCACTTTAGGATGCTTCCTGACCACTGCCTCAATGTCCTGAGGAAAAATATTGATCCCCCCACTGGAGATGACCTCTTTTTTCCGCCCCACATAATACAAAAACCCGTCACCATCCAGATAACCCAAATCGCCGGTCAGAAAATAGCCCTGCGAATCAAATGCATCCTGAGTTTGCTGAGGCATTTTCAGATAACCGCTGAAGCCGGTTATCGTCTGACACGCAATTTCGCCCACTTCCCCCTCATCCACGGCATGTCCCTGCTGATCCAGGATCTTAACCTGCACAAACGGCAAAGCCTCACCGACGGCGCCGTTTTTATCTCGTCGCTCACTAACACAAAAATCACTGACCACACCCACTTCAGAAGCACCATAGCACTCGTGAAAACGACAGGGTAACTTGCGCAACAAAGCCTGCTTGGACTCAGCTGACAGCACCGCCGAGGAGGACACCACACAACGCAACGAACTCAAATCAGCCTCTTCGTCACTGCTTAACAAACTCTCTAATTGAGCCGATACCGCAAACAGAAAACTAACTTGATGCGTCTCAATAGCACAGAGCCACTTTGATAACGTAAACTTAGGCAAGATCACACTGGTTGCGCCTAACATCAGGGGCATCAATACCCCCCGCTGGGCAAGTGAGTGATACAGTGGCGTCGCAACCAGCACGACTTCGTCTGGGGTTAACCCGTAGTAATTTATCGTGGCGTCATAGGCACGGCTGATCTTACATTGCTGGCTTAGTACTATCGGTTTGGGCTGACCTGTGGAGCCGGATGTCATGGTTAGTATATAGGGGTCATTGACATCAATCTTTTGCACTGGTGCACTCACCGACTGCACCACCGACTCCTCTGACATAATGTCGTGCCAGCAGGGCTCATCCGCAACAGGCTGTGACAAACTGATTAAGTTAGTGGGGTCAATGACGGCGTCTGCCAGTAAAGTTCGACCAATAGAAGGCCAAGCGATCACTGCCGCAACCGGCGTTTTCTTTAGCGCCACCGACAACGCATCACCTTTGAGACTGATAGGCAAAGGCACAATGGCCAGGCCCAGGCGGGCCGCCGCCAGCATAACAACCGGATACTCAAGGCCATTCGGAGCAAACAACGCCACCCGTTGACCAGGCCGTAACCCTAAACGACCAAAATGCACGCAAAGCTTCAATACCTGAGCATTCAGCGCCTGATAACTCAAAGTCTGTTGCTCAAACACCAATGCGGTTTTATCTGGCTGAGACTGCACATGCTGTGCAAAAATTTGATAGATATTACTCACAATCTGTCCTCTATGGATATTTGGCAACAAAATTAAAGTCTGCGGGACTGGCATTGGGAAAAAGCAGCCGCGCGGCGTCATGACCGGGCTCATTTTCAGTCAACGCAACAAAGCCGGCGCGCTCGTTCAGCAAGTTGACAAACCGGTTTTGCTTGTTGATCACTGCCACCCAAATTGCATCAGGATAAACCTGAGCCGTGTGTGATAGCTGCCATCGCAAGATCAGTTGCGCATGCACAAAATTCACCTTATCACTGGCTGCAAACCAGCCACCAAACAGATAAGTCTGCCCTGCTATTTCCGCACATTGATGCCAGACATAGAGTAATGGTTCACCGTCTTGCGACAGCACAAATGAGTCACGTGTTTGACGGAACCACCAGCGATAATGATCAACTTTATCAATGCGGTCGGTAATCGTCATACGCCAGGCATTGTCGCTGCGATTACGTGCGTTAAGGTAACTGTTGATGTGTTTATCTGTCACAGGATACAAGTGTAAGTTATCTGCAAGCGCCCAGCTCACTCCAGGCTCACTCGAAGCGCTACGCGCCAATGTCAAACCCGATACAGCGTTGCCTAACAGTACAGACGCGATACGTTTAGCCCCCATCCCATCCACGATGACAGAAGCCTCTGAACACAATTGTTGCACCCGAGTATGTGCACTGAATAACGAGGCGATCAACTCAACCACTTTATGCGTAGCATGTGTCAACAGGTTGGGAATATGGAGATAATGACCCAGCGCTTCCAAATCTGCCTGGGCATTATTCTGATTATCGGCCAGACTAAAACTCAGCGCAGGCGTTTGTGTTGCGGCCAGTTCATATAGGGATGTCCCGAGCGCCCCCACAAACAGGCCACAGCGCTGATAATATTGTGCGAGACTAGTTGCCTGTTCAATTAAAGTCAGCCGTGGGTGTTGTGCTGCCAAAGAGCGCAGCTGTTCAGTGCCTGTCGCTTTAGGTCCAATCACCACTTTTATCGCTGTGGTTTCAAGCCCTTGTGGAGGCGTTTTAAGTAAACGGTCTATCCATGCAGCTGGCACATGCCAATCTCCGCCGCCACCCAGCGAAAATAATAGTCCGCCATCACGCGTTTGAGCCGCTGGACAGTGATATTCTGGTGCCAAAATGCTGTAATCCGGCCCCAGTAAAGTCTGGCTGTGTGCTGCCAGCTTTCCATCATAACGCACAGCGGTTTGTGACCCTTGCCATTTAGCATCAACCACTAAATCGGCGACGTGCTCGCGGGCTAAGTCATCCATTGCCAACAACGGCACGCCACTTTGCCGGATGCGTGATTCCCAGCGCACATCGAAACCATATCCATCGACCACCCAGCGACTGACCATATCACCTCGATGCGCCAAAATATCCAGAGCAAACTGCGCGTCACTGACCGGATCCGGCTGCTGCGGTACTTCAACCAATACGATATTCATATCTTGATAAAAGCGCGCGGGCACCGTGTTTTCGTCCACCAGCATTACCACTTGCTGATGTTGCTCAATCAGCGCTTTGGCCAGCCACTTCATGCGCATAAAGTGGCCCAGGCCACAGCGCGTATCCACACGAATTGCTATCATGCGAGTGCCACTATGGCATCAACAAAATTACCCACTTGTGCATTGCTTGACTCAAGCAGCAATTCCGGTGGGACAGACAACCCCAAATGCGCTTCAATGTGCATGATCATCGACAATACTTCGAAAGAGTCCAGCACCCCTGCGGCAATAAAGTCGAAGGACTCAAAGTCCGCTTCGCTTACAACCACAGCGCGCGCTTCGAAAAACTCTTTTAACAAAACCACTACGGCTTCACGCTGTATGCTCATAGCATATCTCCCCAGCTCAACTGCATCCCGCGTATCAGCGCCTTATTTACCGTGCGGCCAATCACATCTGGTAACGATTTGGGCATGATCTCGCCGCCACCCGGACGCATCTGTGCCACATGCTCTGCAGTGATCCGCTCACCTGCTTGAATGTCTTTAACGATGTAAACACAGCGGCGTGCTTTGGACGCCTCACTCGGGTAATGAACCTGCCCCATCGCCATTTCTATTTGCCGCACGCCATGCACCAGGGCTGCTAATTCATCAGGTGTCATTGAGAAAAAGCTGTCAGCGGTATCGTCTTCTTTGCTCATCACAAAGTGTTTTTCAATCATGCAAGCGCCCACAGCCACGGATGCCAAAGGCACGTCATTACCTAAAGTATGATCAGACAAGCCGACAGGGCAGTCAAAGGCTTCTCGCATGTGTGGAATGGTACGCAGATTAATGCTGTCTGCAGGCGCCGGATAAGTACTGGTGCACTTCATCAAACATAGTTCTTTAATACCCGCTTCCTCTGCCACTTTTACGGCTTCAGCAATCTCAACCAAAGTCGCTCCCCCTGTCGACATAATCACAGGCTTGTTGGTTGCTGCAACATCGCGGATAAGTTGATGATCAATTAACTCCGGCGAGGCAATTTTGTAGGCCGGCGCATTCAGCTGAGCCAGCAAATCAACGGCCGTTTTGTCAAAAGGGGATGAGAAGCAGGTAATACCAATTTTTTCAGCCAACTCAAACAGCTCAGCATGAAAGTCCCAGGGCATGTAGGCCCCTTTATAAAGGTCATACAAATATTGCCCCTGCCATGGGCCCGTAGCCTCAAAATGTGGCAATTTACAATCCATGGTCAGGGTATCTGCGGTGTAGGTTTGCAGCTTAATCGCATTGGCTCCTGCTTCTTTTGCCGCATAAACCAACTCTTTGGCCTTGGTTAAAGATTGGCCATGGTTTGCAGACATTTCTGCAATGATGTAGCAGGGCTGGTCATGGCCAACTTGGTCACCTGCTATGGTAATCTGTTTCTGAAAATTCACTGTACGCCTTCTTGTTTTACGCTGGCATCTCTATCAAGTTAAGCAAAAAGTGCGCCCTTTTTGAAAAAATGAATAAACATTGTCCAAAGTCAATAGGTTCGCGCGCTTCAACGCCACTTTGTCTCTGTCTTTGAGTGTAATCATTTGCTATATTGATCTCAATTACAATGATAACAATGACTTCAATGAATAAAGTTCAGATCATTATTCAGGCAAGAATGACCTCTACTCGTCTACCCGGCAAAGTACTGCTGCCACTGTGTACTAGCACTGTGCTGCAAGTGATGTTGGAGCGACTTCAAGATTTGACGGAAAATGTGATCGTAGCAACGACCGACGATGGCAGCGAACACCCTATCGTCGCTCTGTGTCAACGTCTTGGAGTGAAGTATTTTCGGGGCAGTACGGAAGATGTACTGAGTCGCTACTATCTGGCAGCCCGTCAGTTTGGTGCACAAGACAATACCGCCATTGTACGCCTGACCAGTGACTGTCCTCTCATTGATGCTGATTTGGTTCGTCAAGCCATCACTTACTACCACAATCATGACGTAGATATGGTCAGCCTCGGCCCACATAGCGGTTTTCCTCGCGGCCTCGATACCTGTGTATTCGCATTTCGATTGCTGGCGCGCACACACCAGCTCGCAACAAGCGCACCAGACAGAGAGCATGTCACTTTAGGTATGGCAAAGTTCAATACCATGAATAGCCACATCATCAGTGCAGGCGACGACCACAGCCACTATCGGCTGACACTAGACGAGCCGGACGACTACACCGCAATTAAGGCAATATATCAGCAATTGGATAATCGCCTCGACTTTGGTTTCAGCGAGTTGTTAGAAACATTAAAGAATCATCCCCACCTTGCCGATATAAATAAGCACGTTGAACAAAAAACTGTTTAACACAGAGTAGGTCTTTGACACCTGCATTTTAGGCACGATATTTGCGTTAGCATTGTCATACCGGGTGATTAAAATATTCAAAAAGAGAGAAAAATGAGCAATAAAACCGTTTTAGTGACCGGTGCCACCGGATATAAGGGCACGGTATTAGTACCTAAGCTGCTCGCCAAAGGCTACCAGGTTATCGCGCTGGACACCCAATGGTTCGGTAACTTCCTGCCTGAACACAAAAACCTCACTGTAATTAAAGGTGATGTGCGTCATACCTCAGACATCGAACTGAGCGGCGTGGATAGCATTATTCACCTGGCCTCTATTGCCAATGACCCATGCGGTGACCTGGACCCCAAACTGACCTGGGAAGTGAGCGCACTGGCCACAATGCAGCTGGCAGACAAAGCGAAACGTGCCGGTATCAAGCAATTCATTTACGCCTCTTCAGGCAGTGTCTACGGTGTGAAAGATGAAGAGCAGGTCACTGAAGACCTAACTTTAGAGCCCATCTCAGAATATAACAAAACCAAAATGGTCGCCGAGCGTGTGCTACTAAGCTATGCCGACGATATGGCTGTACAAATTGTTCGCCCTGCCACCGTATGTGGGTTGTCACCCCGTCAAAGACTGGATGTATCCGTCAATATGTTGACGATGCAGGCACTTGAAAATGGCAAAATCACCGTTTTTGGTGGTGCGCAAGTAAGGCCAAACATCCATATTGACGATATTACTGACCTGTATATCTATATGCTGGAACACCCAGAGAAAACCAGTGGGGTGTTCAATGCAGGCTTTGAGAATATCTCCATCATGGATATCGCGAACATGGTAAAAGCTCAGGTGGAGTGCGACATTGAAGTGACACCTTCAAACGACCCAAGGTGTTACCGCATCAACTCAGACAAACTCCTTGAGACTGGCTTTAAGCCAACTAAAAATGTCGCCACTGCGATTGAAGAGCTGATCGCCGCGTATCGCGCAGGCCAGTTAAAAAATGAAGATCGCTTCTATAACCTTAAATGGATGCAGCGGGAAGTATTATGAGCAAGCAACAAGGCATCGTCGCCCCAATCCCTCGCCGGGATCCCATTGTCGCCCTAACCGAAGACTATGTGCATACACTGAGTCAGGTGCTGGCACAGCTCGATGGCAATGAAATTAAACAGTTGGTCAGTACTTTACTGGATATGAAAGCCAAAGGCGGTACCTTGTATTTATGTGGTAATGGCGGGTCTGCGGCCAACGCCATCCACCTTGCGAACGACTTTACATTTGGTGTTCACCCTCAAGGAGATGCCCTCAAAGTTGAGGCGCTGGCAGCAAATAGTTCAGTGTTAACTTGCCTCGGCAATGACATCGGTTACGACAACATTTTTGCCCATCAACTTAAGGTAAAAGCAGGTAAGCACGATGTGCTGATGGTGCTCTCAGGTAGCGGCAATTCAGGCAATATCATTCGTGCTATAGAGCAAGCTCACTTGCTCGGTATGCATACCGTCGGGATACTCGGTTTTGATGGTGGTAAAGCCAAGCCACTGGTCGACCAGGCATTTCACTTTGCGATCCAGGACATGCAGATCTCTGAGGATACCCAAGTGGTGATCGGACATATTTTAATGAAAGCCCTTTATCAGGAGCTCAATCATGGCTAATGCGCCAATCCTTGTACTCGGTAGTAACTCCTTTTCGGGCGCATCGTTTTGCGCCCATTTACTAAAACAAGAACATTCAGTGCTGGCTGTCAGCCGCTCAGCAGAACCCCATAGCGCGCTATTGCCCTACAAGTGGCAGGCAAACCAGCCAGACTTTCATCAGCTCGACCTGAACCACCAGTTGGACGACATCATGGCGCTCATCAAACGCCATAAAGTCAATACTGTCTATAACTTTGCTGCACAGAGTATGGTGGGACAAAGCTGGCAATATCCAGAACACTGGTTTATGACCAACGCTGTCTCGACCATCAAGCTGCATAATCAGCTCAAGGACCTAGATCACCTGGACAAGTACGTGCATATCTCCACGCCTGAGGTCTACGGTAGCTGCGAAGGCCTGGTCCAAGAGCACAGTAACTACCAACCGAGCACTCCTTATGCGGTGTCTCGTGCTGCAGCAGATATGAGCTTGCATACGTTTTTTGATGTCTACAAATTCCCTGTACTATTTACCCGTGCAGCGAATGTGTATGGTGAAGGCCAACAACTTTATCGCATTATCCCAAGAACCATTTTGTTTGCCTTGTTAGGTAAGGTATTACCCCTGCACGGCGGCGGTCACTCTACCCGTTCATTTATTCATATCGATGATGTGTCAGATGCCACACTGAAAATAGGCAATCACGGCACACTGGGCGAGACGTATCATATTTCGACCGAGCGCATGATCACCATTCGCGCATTAGTTGAGCTTATCTGCGACATGCTGCAAGTGCCCTTTGAACAGGTCTGCGCTGTCACAGAAGACCGCCTCGGCAAAGATGCAGCTTACCTGCTGGACAGCAACAAGGTCCGCTCAGAACTCAACTGGCAGGATCAAGTCTCGCTGGAAAACGGCCTGGAGCGCACCATCGCCTGGGTGAAACAGTACCAGAGCGAACTTGGCACATTACCCCATGACTACATTCATAAAGCGTGAGATCCCCATGTCCGGACAAGAAATCGATTTATTAAGAAATTACCCTAAATCTAAGCGCGATACCAAAGGCCGCGCCAACGTAATCACCGAAGCGGACCGTGAAATTGCCAGACAATATGGCAAGGACTTCTTTGATGGCGATCGTACCTATGGTTATGGTGGCTTTAGTTACTTCCCCCGTTTCTGGCAACCCGTGGTACCGGATCTCAAAGCACACTTCGGCCTCGATGCAAGCTCCAGCCTGCTAGACGTGGGATGTGCAAAAGGCTTTATGCTGTATGACCTGCAACAGTTGATCCCAGGTATGACATTGCGCGGACTGGATATTTCAGAATACGCATTGGAACATGCCAAAGAAGAAGTCAAAGATCTGCTGACGCAAGGCAACGCCAAAGCGCTGCCCTACGAAGACAATAGCTTTGATGTGGTGATGTCAATCAACACCATTCACAACCTGGAAGAAAATGAATGTGCCATGGCACTGCGTGAAATAGAACGCGTCAGCCGTGGCAAGTCTTTCATTACCGTTGATGCTTATCGCAACGACGAAGAAAAAGAACGCATGATGGAATGGGCACTGACTGCCAAGACGATTATGCATGTGGATGACTGGAAACAGTTCTTCCGTGACAACGGTTACACTGGCGATTTTTATTGGTTTATTCCTTAGGCATATTATGACTTTGAACTCCATCGCAGCGCAGATACGTTACACCCTGTGTGACGTGTCCAGCCAGACTAAAACACCGCATCTGGGCAGTTGTTTGTCCTGCGTTGATATTCTGACAGTATTGTACTGGCGTACAATGCACATCACGCCCAACGAGCCAGACAACCCCGAAAGAGATTATTTTTTACTCGGTAAAGGGCATGCCGCCAGCGCACTTTACACCACCCTCGCCTATCGTGATTACTTTTCTCCCGCCGCTCTGTATGAACATGGCCAGACAGGTAGCCAGTTTGAAGAGCATCCGGGAATACATGCCCCCGCTGGTGTAGAAACAGTCTCAGGCTCTTTAGGTCATGCATTATCTCTGGCAACCGGAATGGCACTGAGCACCCAGCTCAAGGGCGCTAAAAACCGATTTTATGTACTTATGGGCGACGGTGAAATCAATGAGGGCACTGTCTGGGAAGCTGCGATGTTTGCAGCCGGCAAGCGCTTAAGTAACCTGGTTGCCATTGTCGACTTTAACAAGTTACAAGGGACTGGTGAAAGTACCAAGATTATGCATCTGGAGCCGCTTGAAGAGAAATGGCGTTCATTCGGCTGGCATACAGTACGCGTCGATGGTCATGACCTCAGTGCGCTGGAACAGGCTTTAGAAGCCGCAAAATCCATCCAACAGCCTGTGTGCATTGTTGCTGATACAGTAAAAGGCAAAGGCGTGTCATTTATGGAAAATGACAACAACTGGCATTACCGCATTCCAACTACAGAAGAAGTAGCGCACGCAAAACAGGAGCTGGGAGTATCATGAGAAACGCGTTTGCACGAGTCCTGACTGAGCTTGCTAAAGACGACACATCGCTGTTGCTCTATTACGCTGATATCGGCAATCGATTGTTTAACCCCTTAAAGGAGTTTGCCGAAGATCGCACCATCAATGCTGGAATAGCCGAAGCCAATATGGCCTCAATGGCCGCAGGCAGCGCGATGATGGGCCACAAGCCTTTCATTTATACTATTACTCCGTTTACCACGTCACGAAACTTTGAACAGATCAAGATTGACATAGCCTATCAAAATCAGCCTGTGATCATCGTCGG
Organism: Pseudoalteromonas sp. PPB1; assembly: GCF_015356275.1. Lineage (NCBI taxonomy): Bacteria > Pseudomonadati > Pseudomonadota > Gammaproteobacteria > Alteromonadales > Pseudoalteromonadaceae > Pseudoalteromonas > Pseudoalteromonas sp. PPB1. The sequence continues at coordinate 293,216 of NZ_JACEQV010000002.1, forward strand.
TACCGGCTCTGGCTTGTCGTATGCCAACCTGGGCCCGACTCATCACTCATTCGAAGACATTGCCCTGATGCGCGCCTTGCCAAATATGCACGTGATCTGTCCGGCTGATGCCTATGAACTTGAACAACTGATGCCACAGTTGATCGAGCTCAATGCACCCTGTTACTTCAGAATTGGTAAAAAGAATGAACCAGCAGTCCACGAAGGTAAACCTGCACTTACCTTTGGCAAAGTGCATGTCATGCGCCCCGGTGAACGCATTGCGGTACTCAGTACCGGCACCATTATGCCACTGGCGCAAGATCTAGTAACTACATTGAACGAACGTGGATTATCGCCTGAACTGGTGAGTTTCCACACAGTAAAACCGCTCGACGAAGATTACCTGAACGATGCCATGACACGGTTCGACCATGTGATCACACTCGAAGAGCACAATGTCAGTGGCGGCTTTGGTAGCGCCGTTTTGGAGTATTTTAGTGAGCAACCAAACTGGCCACGGGTTCACCGTTTCGGGATCCCGGACCGCTTTATTGATCAGGTGCATTCCACCACGGATGCCAGGGCTAAAGCAGGCCTGACTGTGACTGACATTATGAATACCTTATCAGAGCGAGGTGTGGTGTGATCATAGGTATTGATTTTGATAACACCATTGCCAACTACACCGGCGTGTTTTATCGCGTCGGCTGTGCGCTTGGCTGGCTACCTGAGTCGGTTGGCCAGAGTAAAAATGAAGTCAAGCAGCACTTTATCAGCCAGGATAACGAAACCAGATGGACTGAGTTACAAGGCATCGTTTACGGCAAAGAAATTTCTCAGGCACAACCTTATCCGGATTGCCTTGAGACACTCAGAAAATGGCGTAAACAGGGACATACTCTCAAGCTTATTTCGCATAAAACACGCTATCCCATCATAGGTGAACGCGTCGATTTTCATGTCGCTGCCACCCGCTGGTTAGAAGACAATGGTTTTGTGGGCACACTCGATGCCCCGCTTGAAAAGTCAGACTTGTTTTTCAACGAAACCAAAGAAGACAAGCTTTTATGTATTAGCACGCTTGGCTGTGAACTGTTTGTTGATGATCTGGAATCCATATTCAACCATGATTTATTCCCCGCTCACTGTAAAAAGGTGTTATTTAATACCAGGTCTGGCGACCCGGCCTTAGCACCTGTTAAGTTCTGGTCTGATATTCCGGATAAGTTATGATAAATGATGCGGTGCGCCATTGGTTAGAAGACGTGCTGGGCACGGAAAACTTTACTATTGCCTCACTTAATGGCGGCGCAAATAATCGCGGTTATGAGATTGTGTCAAAAGGCACAAGTTGGTTTCTAAAATCTTTCTCGCCCAACCACACGCAATCGAGTCATAAACTTGCCAACGAATTTGGTTTTTCGCAGTACTTATGGCAAAACGGCGTCACATCTGTACCAGAACCCATTGCTTGCAACGCACAAGCGTATGTCAGCCTTTTTAGCTTTATTCAGGGTGACCCCGTCACTGAGGCAAAACCCGGTTCAGTCAAAGAAGCTCTGCAATTTCTTGAGCACATTAATGCCATTTCTCAGCCCAGAGCACACTTGAATATCGCGTCGGAGAGCCCCGACTCCCTGTATGGGTTTTATAGCATCATTGAGAAACGACTGGCCAGATTTCAACCGCAACAAGATAACCGGGCCCTCAAGACTTTGCTGCAACAGATCCAGACTCGGGCGAACAAGCTGCTCTGTCACTTGCCCGCTGGTGCTAAGACCACTCAAACAAGAGAGGTGTTATCACCTTCCGACTTCGGCTTTCATAATGCATTGCAAACGAGCCAGGGCATAGTCTTCTTCGACTTTGAATATGCAGGCATAGATACCAGCTGGAAACTCTTGTGTGATTTTTTCTCACAACCGGCGGTACCTGTTGACCTCACCTCCCTAGATATCTTCTTCGCCAGTCGTTTGTTTGAGCATGTCCCGAGCCAAAAGGATACTTTCCTGACAATATTAGAACTGACTCAGTTGAAATGGTGTTTAATCATGTTAAATGAGTTTATTGGCGATGTACAAAGTCGCCGTCAATTTTCATGGAACAAAAATTGCTTAAAACCTAGTGAACTAGAAGAAATAAAGGTCATGCAATTGATTAAAAGCCAAAAATATTTTGCATCAATTGCATCGAACATCGAGTCAGCAGCCAGCTTGTGTGACTGAAATGCATGAAGCTATAAGTCCCAGTGCTGAGCGTGCACCAAGGCATTAATACTTGCCCTATCGAGAAAATGAGGAACACTATGTCTGAAATTACCACGAGATTTGAAATCGTTTATCGAGAAAACAATTTATCAGACAGAGACTATTATGTTTATGGTTCGGGCGGCGGCGGCTTGGATATCCTGCGTTATATTGAAGAAAAAGGCCTGAGAGCCCCACTTGCAGTCCTCGACAGAGAGGCCAAAGCTGAACCACTAGAAGTACTTAGTGCTTATGAGTTAAAAGAAGTCGCACATCCTGTTGTGGTGTCTTCCATTTCTTTTTACGGCGAGATTAAACATGCCCTTGTTAAGCACAATGCGCAGTTTAAATCTCAGTTGATCCCACTCATGCCCTACAGCGAGAATGTGACGAACAGGCTCTATATCTCAGAATCTGCCTGGACTGAATATCAATCATTAGCAGAATCCTCATACAGAAAAAAGCATGGCTGGACAGGCTCTCAATTGCAGCAGCAGGGGTTTTATATCGGGGTGTCAGATGAAGCATTTGCCGACAGCTTTCGCATTTTATGTGACACATTGCCACAGCAACATCACACCCTAGAGTCAAGCCGACAAGATTTTGACTACTTCTCTAACGCGTTAGGAGAGCAAAACTCAGATTTACAACGGCTTGAGATCACTACTGAAGCACAGACCTTGATCCAGCATTTTCTGGAACAACATTATGATGAAATCGCAGAGCAACTCGGAAGCCACTGGAAAGTCGTCAATAGCCGCATCACTAAACTTGCCAAAGTGTTAAATTCCAATGTCGGCTCAAACAAGCTGCACTTGGATAACATGCCAAAACCGGTGAAAAAGATTTTGCTTTATATTACCCCGCCATCTGCTAACACAGGCTCAACCATGATGGAGCTCGAGGATGGTAGTCAGGTGACGGTTGAAGGCCCACAAGGTACTTTTTTGCTCTTTCAAAACAGTCGCCTCAAGCATCGCGGGCTGTCTACAGACAAACTGAACAGACTGGTATGCGAACTCACTGTGGCGACCAATCAATACAAAGACACTCAGGTCCGTAAAGTCGGTTTAGTGTCTGAGTTTCCTTATAAACCCTGGCAACGTTGTGGGGCATACAAAGTCAACCTGGGCGGCGGCGCAAACTTTAATGGTGAAAACTGGATATGCTACGACGAATGCGACGGAGCCAACATAGAGCCAATTAGCTTTACACCAGACACCCGTTTGCCCAACTCAGATCACAGTTGTAGCTTAGTCTACTCGTCTCACTTCTTTGAGCATATCAACCATGAAACACTGGCCAATTTGCTGACGGAAAGCTGGCGGATCCTGCAACACGATGGCGATCTGTTAGTTAAGATCCCGGACTTTGATTCAGCAAGGGAGGCAGGTCTCAATGGCGACATGGAATATTTTGATCAGTTCTCACAGTCGAAAGCGCTATTACAGTGCTGGCAAAAGTATGATGTCGATCCTGATTGCGCGCTCTCTCATGCCGCAAACGTTATTACCAGCTTCTGGGATGCAGACTACGGCCACCTATACAAAAATCAAACATCCAGCCGCGCAGGTTACTGCGGACCCGCTAAGCTTTCCAGTGCGCAATACGCTGAGATTCTTAAAATAGAATCGATAAACGAGATTTCAAAGATTCTGACGCAAAAAGTCCGAGCGACTGAGAGCGACTTTCAGTTCAACCATCAAAATGCCTGGACTAAACAAGAGTTTATAGATCTGGTATCCGATTTTGGCTTTGAGCTTGTTTCCACAGATTATGAACTGCTCGAATATGCCTTCCCGGATGTCCCAGACTTCGAGGCACACAAGCCAATCAGTAACTATTACTATTTTAAAAAAATTGCCAATAAGGGGAAGTCATGAAAGCCGCTGTTTTATTCAATACCGGTGAACCTCTGGAAATCATCAACGGCATTCAAATGCCCGCGCTGACGCGAGGGCAAGTGCAAGTGAAACTCTTGTACAGCGGACTGTGTCATTCACAGCTAATGGAAGTGCAAGGTGGCAGAGGTGAAGACAAATATTTGCCCCACTTGCTCGGCCATGAAGGAGTCGGCATTGTCGAAACCATAGGTGAAGGTGTCACTAAAGTATCGCCCGGCGATAAGGTCGTTATAGGCTGGATCAAAGGTGACGGGCTGGATGCACCTGGTGGGAAGTATCCTCATGAGGATTACCTGATTAACTCAGGCAGCGCGACCACGCTATGCGAAAAAACCATAGTTGCCGAAAACCGGCTGGTGACCTTACCTGACGACTTCCCGGAAAAGCTGGCTGTGCTGCTGGGCTGTGCCCTGCCGACCGGATTAGGCTTAGTCTTTAATGAACTGCAGCCCCTGCCAAACAGTACTCTGGCCGTTTTTGGTCTCGGCGGGATAGGTATGAGCGCGTTGATCGCTGCAAAGCTGGGTCAGCCTCGTATGCTAATTGCCGTTGATGTAACGGAAGAAAAACTCGCGATGGCAAAGAAGCTTGGTGCAACACATACCATTAATGCGCTAGAGCAAGACCCCGTTGCGGCGATTCAGTCACTTACCGATGGCCAGGGAGTCGAGTACAGTATCGAAGCATCTGGCCAAACTCGCACAATCGAGCAAGCATTTGAATCGGTCAAAGATGGTGGCGGGCAGTGTATTTTCGCTTCTCATCCACGTGATGATGAGAAGATTTCACTGGAGCCGCACGCATTCCATCGAGGGAAATCTATTCGTGGTAGTTGGGGCGGTGCCAGCAGACCGGATGTCGATATTCCCAAATTTATTGCGCTGTATAACGAAGGAAAGCTTGAGCTGGATGACCTGATAACGCGCACATACCCGCTAGAGGACGTCAATACTGCACTGGACGACTTACACAACAAAAAAATCATACGCGCGTTGATAGAGATTTAATCGTGATCCGTGTCGGAGGTAAAGATGAGCAAGTATAAGCTACCACTGAAACCCTACCCCAACAGAGTACTGATGGATTTGAGTTCAGACTGTAACTTAAAGTGCCCCATGTGTGTCGTTCATGGCAACACAGACGATCCAAAAGTGCTGGAAATCATCAAGAAAAATATGAAGGTAACGGACGCCAAGCAAATTCTCGATGAAATTGAGGGTCATACAGAAACAATAGGACCCGGACTGTGGAGTGAGCCCCTCATGGGCCGTGATATTTTGATGCACCTCAACAGCATGAAACGTAGGGGTTTCAAAATATCAATGAACTCAAATGGCCTGCTGCTCAATAAGAAAATGGCCGCCAACCTGGTTGAAATCGACGTTGATAGCATTACGGTCAGTGTCGACTCTACGACAAATGAAACGCTCAGCAAAATTCGTGGTGTCGAGAAACTGGAAAAAATTGAACAGCATGTTAAGCAACTATTGGCTATTCGTGGAGATGCGCCTTCACCCAGGATCGGGGTGTCGTTTACAAAGCAAGCTGAGAATCTGCATGAAGAAGCAGAGTTCATTGAAAAGTGGACCCAGATCGTTGACTTCGTGAGAATTGGGGAAGTATTTGAGGAAGGTAAATTTCCGAATATAGAAATAGACCAAAGTAAACGCATTCCCTGTGCTGAACTATACGAAACAATGACAATCCACACGAACGGAGATGTCTCAATTTGCTGTCTTGATGGGTTTAAAGATGTGGTGGTCGGTAATGCGGTCCAGGAAGGCGTTAAAAACGTCTGGCAAGGCGAGAAACTCAATGAAATTCGCAGACACCACGAGAATGGCGACTGGGACAAAGTGCCGTTTTGCAAAAATTGCGACCGTTGGGCTTCGAGCCAATATGAAGAGCGAACGGAAGGTAACCTCCTGATACGTAAGTCTGCCGAGTTTACTTTTTATAATCGCCTGGACAGATTAAATACGTGGAAGAAATAGATTACTATGGACAATACGAAATATTTAGAATCCTTACTATGTGAGCTTGATGGTAAGCATAGCGACACACTGCGTGAAACACTCAGAGCGCAGAATGTCACACTTGATGAACTCCTCTCTCAGCCTGTCACTATCGTAGGTGCGGCTGATGAAGGGGTCCGATTACTGAGTATCTTTGAGTCACTCAATGCACAAGATGTCCAGATTGTAGATATGAACCAGGCAAAGATAGGCCAGCTGGCGCATGAGCAGCATCGGGTTCAGTCATTTTGTAAAAGCAACATCGAATCGCGCCACGTGATCCTGGCAACACACAGAACCTGTAAAGCCTACAACACCTGTAAAGAGATGCATGCCAGCTCAGTGAACACCTTTATGCATCTTCAGTTGCTTTACCCACAAACCTTCGAGCCGCACTTTTTCCATGAAAACATGCTCGAAACCCTGCTGAACAATGTATCAGCACTCAAAGCGTTGCAAGGCAAACTGGCTGATGATTTATCTCTTGGCGTGCTGGCTTCTTGCCTGGATTATCGCCTGCATGGCGACCCCAGTGTCATGGAGCCCCACATTGATTGGGAGTTGTATCTGCCAACGGGGATCGATCTGTCTCGTTTTGCCAGCCACTATGTAGATTGTGGTTCTTTCGACGGCGACAGTGTTGCCTTGCACATCAATCGCTATCCAGACATAGTGAAAGGCGCATATGCCTTTGAACCCGACCCCGCCACATTTGCACGGCTGAGCGAAAATATGGCCCACTTTGGCTTTGTTGAGTGTGTCAATAAGGGCGTCGGCAACAGCGTGACTAAACTGGGCTTCTCTGCAAATAAAGACAGGGCTTCACTGTTCTCAGAAACAGGCGAATTAAGCATTGATATCACTACGTTAGACAGTGAACTAACTCACTTCGCGCCAAGCATGATAAAAATGAACATCGAAGCATTCGAGCCCTTTGCTTTGGAAGGCGCCACACAAACTATCCAGCGTAACTTGCCGCTGCTGGCCATTTCCGTTTACCACCAGCCTGAGCATATTTTTTCATTACAAAAGCAGGTCGAAGACATTGCGCCAGGCCGCTACCAGTTTTATTTAAGGCAACATGATGGCGGTCTGGTAGAAACGGTGCTGTATGCAGTTCCGCTATAAACACAATCACTACAACGCATTTATTTAAGGCATTTGATTATGAACTCTCCACAGGTTGTCCTGTATGGCATCAATAGCGTAACTAACACGTTACTACAGTCCCACCCGGATGCTATTTTTGCAACCACTCAGGGTGGTGGCACTTATCACAACAAGCCTATCCTTAGCCTCGAAGAGCTCAGTGCACAGTACAACACCCCGGGCATTCAGATCATCATTTGCTCTATGTTTGTGGACGACATTGCCAATGCTCTGGTAGAGCATGGGTTTTCACTCTCAGCAATCTATTTTTATAATATTACTCACTGTAAAGTATTAAGCTGTGAAGACACCATTCGAAAGTCCGGAAGCACAGAGCAAACACTACATGTCGTGTATGATATGAAGGTGAACCTGCCCTGTTACGATGCGCTGAGCTTTGCCGCCGTCGCCGAGGCAGAAAGGATTAAGCGAAAGCTCAAATATATTCACTTTTATATGCTTTCCGCTAATCCCGGCGGCAATAAGTTATCTTTCGATGCCAACTACACAGAGGACGACAGAAGTTGGCGTATCGCCAATATCGTCAAGCCCATTTTTGAGAGCCTGCCTTCGTATATTGGCTGCAGTGACATTATCAATCGAGCAGATCTTACACCTACAATGGCGGGTAAATTAAACCTATTTCCCGAGGATATTCTGACCACTCAAGCAGGTGTAGCCCATGGCTTGCTCAAGCTTGAAGAATATTATAACAATGGGATCCCAATGCCAGAGTTAAAGGTGCAACCCGCAGCGGCGAGTATGGTCCAAACACTGCTGGATCATTGTCATGCACAAAATAAAAAACTGGTCACCCTCACCTTAAGAAACACGCCAACACACCCCGAGCGAAATACCCCTGTAGGCCCCTGGATAGAATTCCTGCACTCGCTCGATACTGACACCTACTTTCCGGTGTTGCTAAGAGACACCTCTGAATGTCTTAATGCAACGCCACTGAGTCAGTTGGCTTTTGAAGTACCTGCAGCAACAATCAGCTTTGCATTGCGTATCGCTTTGTACGATGCAGCTTACATCAACCTGAGCTCGTCTGGTGGCCCCAGTTTTGCCTATTACTTTTTAAAAGGGTGTTCCTCAATACGTTACTCACCGATTGATGATAATCACTTTGCAACGGCCAGAAATACGCTGGAAACGGCAGGATTCAAAATCGGAGAAGAACAGTTTTTTGCACAAAATGGGCTTCACCAAATCCCCTTTGAAGTCGAAACATTCGAGTCGATACAGCAAGCCTTTAATCACCAATGCCAGATGTTGGAGTGCAACACCTATGAAGTTTGATCAGTGGTTAATGACAACTTTATTGCAACCTATGGGAGTCAAATCCACAAGTACACTCATGGTACACAGTGCATTCAGTGGCTTGAGTAAACAAGGTGTTCAGGCTGCTTCGTTGTGTGAGTTCTTGCTTAATTACGTACATCAGGGCAACGTCATTATGCCAACGATGACCTGGCGCACCGTCACGCAAGCACAAAACTGCTTCGACGTTAAAGCAACCCCGTCACACACGGGTATATTGTCAGAGCTATTCAGAACACAATTTGCGACCCACAGAAGTTTACACCCAACCCATTCGGTTGCAATTGCCGGACCTGATGCAGAGTATTTAACGCAGGGGCACCACCTCAACCCGGGACCCTGCTCCGATTCAAGCCCTTATGGCTTGATAGAAAACTCAAAACTAAAAGACGACGCATATATTTTGCTGATTGGGGTAGCGCTTGAAAGCTGCACCTATATACATTACTTTGAAGAACACTTTAACTTTGATGCGTTTTTGCAAAGTAAGACAGAGCATTATCGACTGATACAAACTAACGAAGAGGTAGTTGAGTACAACGTGCATCGCCACACACGTAGCGTCAGGGACTTTCATCAATTTGGTAACGCACTGCATAACATGAACGCGTTAACAGTCGCCCTATTCGGCGACACGCCAATAACGTTGCTCAAAGTGCACGCCCTGTCTGAGGTTGTCCGGGCTGAGTTCGAACGCTCAGCACTGGCAACGCTGCCCTGCCACTCATATATGCAAAATACACTATGAAACAGCCACACTCTGCGACCAGTGCCGGTGCTCAGTACATTCAGGCCCCCATTATACAGCTCACAACAAAGCACCTGACGGAACTAAAAACGCTAGCAGCCAACGCGCACAATGGTCGCTTCAGATACTGTCTTCATGAGAGCCATGAAGCAGCCATTCAGGAGATGATCATCTGCCTGCATGGAATGAGTTACTTTCCTCCTCATCGTCACCCTACCGGGGTCGTAGAGTCCTATCACATGATTGAGGGGCAGATGGACGTATTTACGTTCGACGATGCGGGAAACATCATTGGTAAAACAGCCCTTGCACCGATACATGCTTCAGATGAAAATAAAGTGTTCTTTCATAAAGTTACCAGCCCTTGTTATCATACCGTGGTACCCAGGAGCGACTACGTTATTTATCATGAAGTACTGACAGGCCCATGGGTCCCCGACTATACAAGCCAGACAGCGCCTTTTTCACCTGCTCCGGAAGATAGTGCTGCCGTGGATAAATTTATCAGAGAGTTAAATGAGTTCCGAGTTTAAAACCGTTAGAGTGGCTGTTGTTGGGATTGGCAGCTGGGGAAAAGCAATCGTCAAAACACTGCGTAATGAAGTGTCTGATGTCCAACTTTCCCATGTTGTTACCAGTAATAGTGAAGTTGCCCCCCTGCTCCCGGAGCAGACTAAGATATTGGCCAGCTGGGATGAGCTGGTAACCCACAGTGATGAATTCGATTGTGTCGTCGCAGCACTGCCACCGCACCTTAATCTGCCGCTAGCGCAGTTGCTGTTGCCTCTGGGTATCCCACTATTTATGGAGAAGCCGCTCGCCTTGTCTGCACAGGATGCGCACACAGTTTTGTCTTTGGCGACACGCCATCAGAGCATTGTGCATATTGACCACATAGATTTGTATAATCCGGCCGTGGTTGAGATTGCGGCACGTCTGAACTCGCCGGTCACTTCTGTCAGCGGCAAGATAGGTGCAGCCTATCCTCGCCGTGCGATTATGCGCCCGCTTTGGGAGTACTCCCCACACTTTATTGCTGCCAGCCTTAAACTTGTCGCGTCTCGGCCGATAAGTATATCAGCCTGTTACGATAACATAGCGCCTGAGCTGCAAGACCAGACGCAAAGGGAGCTGGTTACTGTCACTATCCGCTTCGAAAATGGCGCACAAGCGACCATCCAGGCTGGCAACGGTATGATCAACAAAACGCGCATGCTAACAGTCTCTGCGACAAATCAGCAGTTCGAATTCGTTGACCGAGGTACCGTGCCACTAAAAGAAAATAATAAAGAAATCGCGGTCGATCCGACATTGCCCCTGGCAAAATCTCTGGCCCACTTTGTCAACAAAGTACGCACAGGCGACAACAGCCTGACAGATTTTTCTGAGGGCATCAGGGTCATTGAAATTCTGGAAGCCGCGGATCGCGCACTTGACGAACGAAGAGAGGTAAAATTGTGAGTCATAACCTCAATGAACTGGCTTTGTACGGTGGAAGCCCCGCTATTAGCGCCCCCTTCCCTGCGAGGAAAGCCTTTGGTCCAGGTGAAGAGCAAGCTGTCCTGGCGGTGCTTGACTATTATCGGGAGCGGGATGAAGACCCCTGTTACCGGGGCCCGTTTGAGACCCAATTGTGCAGCGCCTTCTCTGACTATATGGGTGGCGGCTACAGCGTCGCGGTAGCGACTGGCACTGCGTCCGTCTATGTTGCATTGGCAGCACTTGAACTGCCTGCAGGCAGTGAAGTCATTATTTCACCGGTGACTGACGCAGGCCCTCTCAATTCAATTATCATGCAGAATTTAGTGCCTGTTGTCGCAGATGCTGCGCCAGATAGCTTCAATACCAGCTGGCCACAAATCGAGAAAGAGCTAACAGAAAATACACGTTGTATCATGCTAGTACATTGTGGCGGTCTGCCTGTTGCTGACACTGAAGTTATTGTGGCAGAAGCGCGTGCTCGGGGCATTAAAGTACTGGAAGACTGTGCGCAAGCGCCCGGGGCCAGATTAAATGGCCAGCTAGTCGGTACCTTTGGTGACATTATGGCCACATCCACTATGTACCGAAAAAATATCGCTTCGCCTGGCAGCGGAGGTCTGGTATTTTGTCGCGACCAGGATTTATACCATAGTGCACTTGCACATTCTGACCGTGGCAAACCGCTATGGTCTGATGAATATGTCGAGCGTAATCCGGCACAGCACTTATTCCCTGCTTTAAACTGGAACACGAATGATTTCAGCTGTGCGGTGACGCTGGCCTCTTTACAACGCCTGAACCAAACCATCACAGATAGAACCCGTGCCATGACGCAATTACGAGAGGCAATAAACAGTCATTCTGATATTTGCAGTATTACTGCCTGGCAAGGTGACCCTTCTCCGTTTTTCATCCAGGTGAAAATCGATACTTCAAGGTTAAATGTCGATAAACTTGAGTACTGTCAGGCTCTGGTTGCCGAGGGAGTACCGATGAATCCGGACTACAAATTCCTTGTTGCGGATTGGCACTGGTCACATGAACATTTTAAACAGCAACCGGTCACAACCCCCAATGCGACTCATGCCCGGGATACCTCATTTAATCTATACGTTAATGAAAACTATGACGCGTCGCACGTTAGCATGATTGTGGCTGCGATCACTAAAGTTGATCGCTACTTTCGCCACGCCTAAATCAAAGAGTACTGTACATGAATAAAATCACTCAACAATTAACTCAACTGCGCGATAACTGTCGTCTCTGCCTTAGCAAGGATGTTCAGGTTGCTATTCCCTTTAAGCCGACGCCGCTTGCAGAAAAGTATGCACAAAACAAAACTGACGCCTCTGCACCTGCATTACCCGTTGATTTGTACATTTGTAATGAATGTGGTCACGTGCAAATCCTTGATGTAGTCGACCCGGAATACCTGTGGGCTGATTATACCTACCATTCAGGCCAGACTCAGGGGATCATTGATCACTTTAAAGACGTGTCAGAGCTGATCCTCAATAAGTATGGGCCACTTCCGCAGCCCTTTGTGCTGGATGTAGGCAGTAATGACGGCACCTTCCTAAAGTGCTTTAAAGAAAAAGGCTTCAAAGTGTTGGGGATTGATCCTGCCAGCGATATTGCCGCTCAGGCGACCCGCAACGGTATCGAAACTATCGCGGATTTAATGACAGCCGAAAACGGACAAAAAATCGTTGCCCAACACGGTCAGGCCTCTTTGGTGACGGCATTTAACGTATTTGCACATGCCGATGAAATGCGAGATCTACTCAAAGGTATTGCAACAACCCTGGCGGATGATGGTTTATTTGTATTTGAAGTATCCTACCTCAAAGACATCATAGACAAGATGCTCATTGGTACCATCTTTCATGAACATTTGTGTAATCACTCTCTCAAACCTATGATTAATTTCCTCGCGACGGAAGGGCTGGAAGTGATCCACGTCGAACATGTCTCGATTCAGGGAGGCTCCATCATAGGATTTGCGCAGCATAAATCAGGTCCTCGCCCGATTCAGCCATCAGTTGCACAGATGATTGAGGAAGAAGACGCCAGCGACTTGCACAGTATGACCACAATGAATGCATTCGTTGCACGTTTTGACGCCATGAAGGAGCAAGCCAAAGCCCTAATCGCCGAACGCCAGCCAGGTGTCATTGCGGCTTATGGTGCAGCGCGTAGCGGCCCCATGCTGCTAACGCAATATGACATTGGTGCGGATATCACAGAAATCTACGACGATCATTCACAAAAGGTGGGACGCTATACACCGGGAGACAGTATTCTGGTTGAGCCAACGGCAAAGTTAATGGACACAATGCCGACATTGACAGTCATATTAGCCTGGATCCATGCCAAAGCCATTGTCAAAAAGCACCTGGATTATCTTGAACAAGGTGGTGCGTTTTTAACCTTAACACCGCAAGTTGTACTGATCACGAAAGAGAACTATGCAGACTTCATCAGCTAAAATAAAACTGGGCTTCATTGGTGCCGGCTTCATAGGACAGGTCGCGCACATTGAAAACTATGCGCAGCTCGACGACTGTGAGCTGTATGGTATCGCGGATCTACGTCCAGAGCTGTTGACACAAGTTGCCAGCAAATTTGGTTTTAATAAGACCTATGCCGATCATCATGCACTGCTTGAGGACGATGACATCGATGCCGTTATTGTGGTAACAGCACGTGCTCACACCGTACAAGTCGTCAAAGATTGCTTGCTTGCCGGAAAACATGTATTCAGTGAGAAACCCATGGCAGGTAACAGCAAAGATGCAAGTGCATTGGTCGAGCTGGCTAAGGCCCGTCAGCTCGTTTACTGCGTGGGTTACATGAAAAGATTTGATGCAGGCGTTATCAAAGCGAAAGCCCTCTTTTCTCAGCTGATCGACAGTAAAGAACTAGGTGAATTACTGCAGGTCAACGCGCACTGCTATATGGGCGACAGTTATTGCAAAGCCGGTGGTTATATTCACTCACAGCAGGCACGCCCGCAAATGCCCGATGAGGCTGACTTTGCACCTGAGTGGCTCAATAGTGAGCATCGTCCCCTGTTCGCGCGTTATGTCAACGTTCACTCTCACCTGTTGAATTTACTCAGGTATTTTCTAAACTGTGACATGGATGTAGAGTACTTTAACTTTTTGTCGGCAAAAGCCCATGTGTGTGTAATGCGTACTGATCGCCAGCTTGTCACTTTGCATACGGGTGAAGTAGATCAGAAAGACTGGCAGGAACAGTGCACATTTGTGTTTGAACATGGTCAGTTGCAGGTTTCTTTGCCGCCGGCGCTACTGCGAAATGTGCCGGCACAGGTGGAACTGCAACGCAACGGTGAGATCGCGGAAAAAACACAGTATCAGGCTCCCTGGTCCTGGGCATTTAAAACGCAAGCTCAGGCGTTCCTTGAGGCACTGAGACAGCAGAACCTTAGCAGCCCTATCGCTGCAAGTGAAGCACTTTCCGACATTCAACTTGCAGAGGAAATATGGCAGAAGATCAGCAATTAACACCGATTATATTTGGTGCCAGTGGGCTGCTGGGTAGCCACTTATATCGCCACTTCGTTGCAACACGACCGAATTCGATTGGCACTTACGCACACAACCCACAACCAGGTATGCAACAGTTTCGGCTCCAGGATAATACACTGGCCGATCTAACGCTGGATACTTCATGCCAGTACATTGCCATTATTTGTGCTTCACTCACCAACATTGGTGCAATTAACGCAGCGCCGGAAAAAGCAGCTCAGGTGAATGTGGAAGCGACACTTGCCTTAATCAAGGAACTCCATCAACAGCAGATCCCGATTATCTTTGTTTCGACAGATAACGTTTTCACTGGTGATACGGGGTATTACTCTGATGACAGCTTAGCGCCAGCAGTATCGGAATATGGCAAGCAAAAACGCCACGTAGAAAATGCCCTCATGTCACTCACTGACGGTCAGGCCTGTGTCATAAGGCTGGCAAAAATCATAGGCAACCCGGGCGCAGATGGTACTATTCTCAATGATATCGCAGGCCAAATAAGCTCCGGCGACCCTGTAAGAGCTGCCACGGACTTGATTTTCAACCCTACCGATATCATGGATATTGTCAGCGCCTTTAACTTGCTAGTAGAGCAAAACGCCAAAGGGTTTTATAACTTTTGTAATCCACAATCATATAGCCGCTATGATTTGGCTGAGATGATGGCAAATGCATTACAAAGTGACACTGTGCTGTGCCCAATCCGTTTTGCCGAACTGGACCCCAACGCAAAGCGCCCGCTGAATACAACAATGGTAAACTCCACTCTCTTCTCCGAGTTCGATTTTACGTCTGTACACACCTGTATAGCATCCGGTATAGCGCAATGGAAAAAATGATACCAAAGCCAAAACGTGTATTAGTACAGGGCAATTTTGATGTGCTGCACCCGGGCCATATCAGACTACTCAACTTTGCCCGAGACTGTGGTGATGAGCTCATTGTCGCAATCAATACCGATTCAGCGATGACCGTAAAAAGCCGCGTTAAGGAAAAGCACCGTTTAGAAATTGTGCAATCACTTGAATGTGTTAACGAAGCCTTTTTGACTGATCAGACACCCGAACAGGTTGTACAGCAACATCGACCTGCCATTGTCGTCAAGGGAAAAGAGTTTGAAACCCGTCACAATGCCGAGTTAAGTGCATTGCAAGAATATGGGGGAAAGCTGGTTTTCGGCTCTGGTGAGTTCGAGACTAATGCCGACCATTACATTCGCCGCACCACCTCAGTGGGGCGAAACTTTGACTACCAGGAAGCCAAGCAATTTGCACAACGTCATGAAATAACACAAGCGGATTTAGTCAGTCTGTTTAACAACATGCGTGCCTTACGTGTACTGGTAATTGGCGAAGTCATCGTAGATGAGTATGTACAAGGAACAGCGGTTGGGTTATCGCAGGAAGACCCAACGATTGTAATGACCCCAAATCGTAAAGACAGGTTTCTTGGTGGCGCTGCTATCACAGCAGGACACATCAAAGCACTGGGAGCCAAAAGTGTGACACTGGCCTCTGTACTGGGCGAAGATAATACGGCCTCCTACGCCACTGAGAATATCTCAGAGTACCAGGTTGAGCCGCTGTTCTTTACCGATCCAAGCCGTCCGACTCCGCTTAAAACCAGGTACCGGGCTGGCAACAAAACGCTGTTACGCGTTAATCAGGTCAGACAGCATAAGATTGCACGAGAATTACAGGAACAAATCTACAGCGCCATCGAGAAAAAGCTCGATACCACAGATCTGCTGGTCTTTTCTGACTTCAATTATGGCGTATTACCTCAGCCTCTGGTAGAGCGTTTAAGTGCCGCATGTCAGCTTCGTAACATTCGCATGGTTGCGGATAGCCAGACCTCTTCTCAGGTGGGTGACATTTCACGCTACTGTGGGATGGACTTGTTAACCCCGACCGAACGAGAAGTGCGCGTAGCACTGAATAATACCGATGATGGCCTGGTGATTCTGGCGCAAAAGCTCATCGAAAAGACACAGAGCCAAAATTTGGTGATAACCCTGGCCGAGGAAGGCATACTGGTGCATAAACCCGACCTGCCTGTGCAAAAATGGGAAAATGATCGCTTACCCGCACTCAACCCCAACGCCGTTGACCCAGCAGGTGCTGGTGATTGCTTGCTTGCGGCAAGCTCGCTGGCGCTGGTTGCGGGTGCCAACATATGGCAAGCCTGTTACCTTGGTAGCCTGGCAGCAGCCTGTCAGGTTGCATCACTTGGTAATACGCCTCTGTCATCTAGCATACTAGAAAAAGCCGTCAAGGACTCGTTCAGTTAAAATGAAAGCCATCTTACTCGCAGCAGGATTAGGTACGCGCCTAAAACCGCTCACCGACTCAACACCAAAGTGTCTGGTTCCCATTAATGAACAGCCTTTGCTGGGCCTTTGGATAGATAAACTGGTTCATCTGGGGGTAAGCGACATCCTCATCAATACTCATTATTTTAGTGAGCAGGTTGAAGCTTTTGTCGCAACCCACCCTCATAAAGCGCGTATTACACTGAGTTATGAACCTGATTTGCTTGGTACAGCCGGTACCTTGAGGCGTAATAGCGCGTTCTGGCGTGATGAAACGTGTTTAGTTATTCATGCGGATAATTACTGCCTCAGCTCGCTTCAGGCTATGCTCCAGGCACACCAACAACGTCAGGCACACACAGATGCAACGCTGTTGCTCTTTGAAACTCAAACGCCACAAAGCTGTGGGATTGTGAAACTGGATCAACATCAGGTTGTTCGGGAGTTTCATGAGAAAGTCGCAAATCCACCAGGAAACCTCGCCAGTGGTGCCCTTTTTATTTTTAGTCCAAAAGTATACGACAAGTACTTTACTCACTTAACACCCAATCATCATTATGAGTTGAGTGTGGATATTGTGCCGAATATGATCGGCAAGCTGCAAGGCTGGCTTGTTGACGACCATTACATTGATATTGGCACCCCTGAAAGTTACATTCAGGCACAGAGCTTAGTAAGCCGATTACGCTAATTAAATAACTACACTGGCTCAAACCTTGCTTAAAAACAGCATAGTTATTTCGAAGGATTTATATATGTCATTTTGTCAAAACTGGGACCAACTGTATCGCAACAATCAACATATGTCCGTATGGCCATGGAGTGAGATTGTCAGTGGTGCTTTGCGTAACACACGCCTGAGAGATGGCGATGAAACATTCACGATCCTGGAAGTTGGATGTGGCGCAGGTGCAAACTTTCCGTTTTTTCTGTCTTATTGTCCAACCGTATATGGCATTGATGGCAGTGACTTCATCATCAATGAACTGAAAAACCGCTTCACAGACATCGCCAACAACTTATATGCCGGAGACTTTACGCAACCTTGGCCCTTTGAGGCACAATTCGATTTAATTGTCGATCGAGGGGCATCCGTGCACAACCCTGTCAGTAGCATTCAGCGCTATCTGGACCAGGCATACGACACTCTCAAACCTGGTGGCGTGTTGTTAATCACAGACTGGTTTAGTACTGAGCACTCAGACTATGCAAAAGCACCGGAATCAATCGACCAGTACACCAAAACAGGTTACACCTGGGGGCCGTTTTCAGGGGTCGGCAATGTCAACTTTTTCGATGCTGAGCTTATCCACCAGCTCGTATCAAAATTTGAGATAGTCTCCCTCAGCCACTCTCAATCTAGTGAGTATGGCAGCGATGGCGTCCATGCGGCATGGAGTATGGTACTAAAAAAGCCCGCTCATGAAGAATAAGTTTAGTCTCGAACCATGTGAGCTGGACCAAAATTGGGACAGCTTCATTGCAACTTCCCCCCATGGCACCCCGTTTGTTCACAGCCAGTTTCTCGCTTTGCTGGACGTTAAGTATCACGCTTATTACTGTTGTAAGGGCAAAGAGAAAATTGCCGCGGTGCTGCTTATCGTAGATGAGCATGAACAACGTGCCATCGGTCATCATGATGTGATCCATGACGGGATTATGCATCGCAATATCGCTCACCTGAATCGCGCTCAGCGTCATTCGGAATTATTTGCCGCACAAGAGTATATTGCTGAGTACCTTGCCGACCGCTATGCTCAGGTGACCCTGAAGCTACACCCAGCCATCCAGGACATTCGCGCTTTTTTATGGGTTAACTACCACAACGATGGCCCTAAATATGCCGTAACGCCCCGCTATACGTCCGTGCTTGAGTTAGACGAGTTTACCGCGCCTTTATCAGCACTTGAGCACTCCGACAACTATAGCAATAGCTCGGTATCAAGACGACAGGAGATCCGTTACGGTTTCAAGAAGCAGGTTACGCTCAGTGAGTCTCAGGACTTTACTTTATTTGCTCATTATTACGGACTCACCATGGCTCGTCAGGGCATTGAAATTAGCCCAGTTCGATTGGATGAGCTCGCGGTGAGAATCAAAAGTCTAGCACAACAGGGCCTGCTCTGTATGTATGAGGCGCGCACCAGTAACCAGGAAATAGGTAGCTTTGCGACCTACTTACTCCACGGGGATACAGCCTATTATTTTTATGGAGCAAATCACCCGGAACTGAGGGACAGTCACACGGGCACAGCCGTGTTGTGGCAAGCTTTTCCACTGCTCGCCCAAAAAGGCGTGTCAAAGCTAGACTTAGAAGGTATTAACAGTCCCCAGCGGGGCTGGTTTAAGTTGAGCTTTGGCGGCAATGTCGAACCGTATTTTCACATCCGACTGGACAAAACCGACGTTTAATTTGCGTCGGTTGCCCGGATAATTGACTCGTACGCCTCAACCAGCACCTCAGCCTGACGCCAGCATTTACCACTAAAACGACCCGATACAACAACATTATCAACGCACCCTGTCAGGGTCTCGTAGTTCTGTTGATTGACAGCCTGGAACTCTGTGGTTGGTACGGGAAAAGTGTTATTAATCACCTGAGTCTGCCCGCTGACACATTGCGCTTGCGGATCGACAATGCCCATCGATTTAAGCTGTTCGATGATCTCAGATTCCGAAAAGGACTCCACCTCGTCAGGACTGCATAGTATTTCTGCGGATAAATGATGATGTTGATTTCTCCCGGTTAGATTAGGATACAAAGTCAGCCGAAAAATAGCGCTATTCGCATCCCAAACCCACAAATAATGCGACTTGTTGTCCAACAAAGGCAGGTCAAAGTTGAGATGGAAAATAAGCGCGGTGCGCAAAGTCACCTGGCCTCTGGCAGGTGTCAGACCCATCGCGCCCAGCGCGATAAAAGGAGGCGCACTCCAGAATAGAAAATCGCATGCTAAAGTACGCTCACTATTCGCCAAAGTCAGACTCGTCACCTTATTGCTCTGGTGAACTATCTTTGCAACACGTTCTGATGTGATGATTTCAACACCGGCCTGCTCTACACGCTTTTGCAACTGCGTGACCCAGTAACCAATCCCCTCCCCTGTCGTAGGGTAATAGTAAGTTACCTCACTCAGGTTATCCTGTTCTTTGCGCTGCTGAAAATCAGATTCCCGTTGATATCCCAGCTTAGCATCAAAAGCCGGCAACTGCTTAAGGGTTGCGGCCACATCAGCTGGCAGCGCCAAAATACGGGTAAAACCAAATAACCCCGCAGCCATGGTAAGGCTCTTCAGAGGTGCATCCTGCCCATACAGTTTGCGTAATATCGGCACAACAATGCTTTCTGTAAAAACAATACCCAGTGAATTGGCACAATACTCATAAATCAAGCCTGACTCTGGCAAGTCGGTATGATTGATAAGCTCTCCACAACCTTTCTGGTAGATATCTTGCGGGAGTTTAGATGCATCCGGAAATGGACTGTTCAAGTCCCAGCTACCAGCAAAGTAGTTCCCTGAGCACAACCTGGCAATTTTATGCCAGCTGTCAGTGTTTGCATCAGCAAACAAAATGTCATCCAGCTCCGCAACACCTGTTGCGTTGGGAATGTGTGAGCCCATATCATAAGCAGCGCCAGAGCTATCTTTAACAGAGCAAAATAAACCACCCACAGTGTCGGCCTGTTCAATCAGTACCACCTGATCAAAACGTTGTTTTAAAAGCACAGCCGCAACCATGCCACAAATACCGCCGCCAACTACAACGGCCTGATTACTCGCCATAACTACGCCTCCAACTGACTCTGGGGTGGCAACATTTTTAACAACCCATGCGCCTCCAGCTTACTGATTGCACCTGCAAATTCCGTGACAGATTGATTGTACTTACCTGCGATGTCTATGGTGTCATGTTGTCCATCGCTGTAACACAGCAGCATCTTAATGTGATTCAGTTCATCCAGCTGACGAGTTCGCTCTTCACTAAAAAAGCTCAACGTCGGATACAAACCCCGACTGCCTAGGTTAGGCTCGCCATAGGGGTGGGTATTTTCAAAGCGTGCACTTTGCTCAAACGCCAGGAAAATCTTTTCAAGTTTGTCAATGCTATCCAGTAGTGGTTTTATCCCCATATAATCTTTGTTATCTAGCGATGTGTGATATTCCTTATAACCTGTATGAAAGCTTCGGCTAACACAACACACCGGAAACTGAAATCCGGGCGCATTATACTGACGCTCATCAGAACCACTGAGCGGACTAAAAGGGATGTTGCTGTGGCCATGGCCTTGCTCACTCAAGTGATACAGCAGTTTATCCAGCAGCCCATTGTCATTACGACTATGTTTAAACACCAGCTCCTTTGGGTCGCCCCCTAAGCAGTTCAGTACGAGCCCAGACACCAAATGCTGACGAAAATGCTCCTGCATTAGATGCAGCACACCCAGGCTCCCAATAGTTTCCGGGTGCAACATAAAGCGATAAGTATAGCGGCGATTAGGCCACTGTTTTATTCTATGATACAAGCCTAATAGCACCAGTGGCCCACTCAGTTCATTATTCGCCATTGAGGGGTGACACAGGTAGGAGCTCAGCAACACTTCTTGCTCTGATTGCCCTCCAAGTACCGTTTGCGCGAGATCTAAGTGCCCATCAACAAAACGGCTCTTGATCACCGCTCGGTACTGACCAGGCTTCAACTGCTCGCGACGTGACTGACTGAGGCAAAAGCCCCAGCGCTTTTTATAATAACTGGTCACATACGGCACCGCTTCTGGCAGCTCGGGCAAACTATATAAGTGAGATTGCAGTTCCTCCAGAGACAGTGTGACATCCACAGGCTCTGAGTAATTAACCACCTCCAGGTTGAGCCTGTGCATATCCGCTACACGCTCACCATCCGGTCCTAACAGATACGCTTCATCACAATGCCACTCCTGAGGAACCTGCCAGTCAAATAAGGCCGTGCCTGAAGGAATAGACAAGCGTTCCAACGGCAGGTATCTGCCAAAAATATCGTAACTTTGCCTCAGCCCGGGACCCGTGATCGACCTGAGGATAGGAAACAGTTCATCATAAAGGTCATTATAAAACGCTTCTGTTTCTTGATACGACACTACGGCTACTCCAGTCCCAGATCACACTTCTCAGTGTAATGTTCACAAAAATGTGTATAGATTTCTTTGATATAACTCATCCATAACTGATTTAACCGTTGATACTGTTCAAGGCTGAAAGCTTCATCTTCATAGGTATACAACAAAGTTATCAGTGGGCAATGGTAGTATAATAACGACCCTTTGATCACATGAAACAAGTGGCCCCATTTCGACTGTTTGTAAGCGTTTAAATAGCGAGCTTGACGTCTAAGCTGATCGGCTGCTTCGCGACGACTGGTCACAGGCTCACTGGCAATACTGCAAATATGCTCAGTTAGCTCTTTAAGCCCCTCCAGAGCAATCGCCTCTTCACTGACATCATCGAGTGGGAAAGTGCTAAAACACTCAGCTTTTATTTGCTCCACCAGCCTCTCAGTATCATAGTCACCTTCAATATCGAGTAGATCTTCTGCATGCACTGCCATTGCTTTGTCAATTTTCGCGCCACTGCCGACATTAAGGCATGTCGTCACGTCATAATATCTAAGCAATTTTTCTAACTGAGCATGGGCAATCATGAACAGATCATTTGACAGTACATGGCCACCGAAGTTGGCAGGTAAAGTGTGTCCCTCAATCTCGAGGTGACAATGTCCCTCATCCTCAGTATCTTCATTTCGCGCCCGATATATACTGTCTTTACTGTGATGTGCACCACCTGGGGCCTTGCCATTATCGACACCAAATAGATACACATTACGAAACCCAAGATATAACACAAACGATAACGCCGCGTTGGCAACGACTGGGTTACAATATGGAATTTTCGGCAAGGTCTGTGATAGGTGCTGTAATGCCAGGATATCCAATAGAGAAGTCCCTGCTTCAGCCCCTTTTGCAGCAATGCCCGACCATTTATATCTATGATTTGTGTCAGGGTACAGCGTACTAAGACCAATAAGATTGGTATTTTCGTATACTTCCGGAGGGACTATTTCTCCAAAAATCTTATAGTTGGAGTAAGGCCGTTCAACCAGTACATGGAAATCAGCCGGGATCCCTTTTTTATGCAAAGTCGCGATAGAGGTCCCAGCAGCAATGATAATGGCTTTTTTGTGATTACGCTTAATAAAGGCTTCGGCTTCGTCTAGTGATGGTCCATTCCCGATAATGAATATTGGAGTGTCTTTATCCAGACCTTGCGCTGTATTAGTTAACCAGGCCGCCTTATTACGAATATGATGGATACCATGCGCCAGTCCTGTCACGGCGTCATTATAAAAACCATGCCCGAACTGGAATCGAAAATAATCTTTAACCCATTGCTTAATCAGCGTATTAAGTTCATTCCCAGGCGTGTGTTGATAACAAAAACTTCGTACCAGGGCAAACGCTCCCACATCTTCAGCTATCTTTTCTATGTCCTGAATAAATAGACTATGATCCACCCCTAAATGGAAGAATAAACACCCGCCCTGCTCATCTATATCAGCGATAACTTGAAACCAGTCAGTGCAAAACAGGCTAGCAAAAAACTGTTCAAAATCAGGTTCGATCAGAAAAATGTAATCGAACTGAGTTCGCTCTAGCAAGAGCGGGACATGATAGCCTAGGCCAATGCCGAAGATAATAGCACTTGGAAAATGATCAGGCATTTTACTGAGCGGGGGTTCTGCTCGCTCACGAATGTCAATCATCAGTTTAGTCAGTTCCGTCATGTAGCGAACGTGTAAGCGCTCATCTTCCTGATTTTGACCATATCCCGTGTAATCCGTCAGACTCAAAACGGGCTTACGAAGCTGCCTCTCCACTTGCTCTGTGGTTTGTTCTATCGGCGACTGAGAATAGATAGGGGCACTACTGGTCTTCGGGACAAAGTTGCCATGTCCGGATGTGGTCACATGGAGGCAAAACTCATCGCGAACACTGTGGTTATTAATTGCCTTTGCAATGTCTGGATAATATTTCTCAAAACTCTGCAGGTTTTTGCTAAAACGCACATTGGCTTCTTCTGCGAATTTCGCCTCGCGAGCCTGGTGCGCTGTTGTTTCTGAGAGTTTTTCACTGAGGGACTCTAATTGTTGTGATATGGGATCTTTGTTCATACATCAGCCAATGTCGTATTAAGTACTTTTATACGCTTTGATCTTTTTTTGATTACCAACAAATTGCGACAGTTCTTTCGCGACTGTCATTTTATTTTGTTGTAGTGTGGCAGTGAGTGTCTGGATATGATTAAAAAGCGTGAATGCAGCCTGTTGAATTGTTTCTGATTCAGCCAGCATTTCGTTCGTTAATGTTGAGCGGAGTTGATCGTCAAATTGTTTAAAAAGACGCTGCGCCTCTTCAAGCTCGCCAGCCTGGCAAGCCGCATCTACTGCTTCTAAAGATGCTTCTATATCCGCAAAGTTAACCGACATTGGCATCAGCGCCATTGTCATTCAATGTCTGCTGACGAACGTCGACAGGGATAGCATCCCAGGCTGATTTAATTTCCTTTAATAGATTTGACACTTCGTCAATAATCGCAGGATCATTCTGAAGGCTGGCATCCAACAGCCTATCGATCATATAAGAATATAATGCGTATAAATTCTCGGTCACTTCCCCGCCCACTTCAAAATCCAGACAACCGCGAAGTGCTTCTAAAATCGCAGAGGCTTTTGAAATATGCTCTGCTTTTGCTTCCAGGTGACGCTTTTCAATTGATACTTTAGCAAGTACCATTTTCTCCACTGCGCCAGCCATTAGCATTTGAATAATTTCGTAACGATCAGCACCGGCCACACGTGTTTTCAGTGCTTCTTTCTGATAATTTTTAACTCTTGCGTTGTACATAATGGCTCCTTACTTAGACTTGGTGAACCCTGGCAAATTCGCGAGCTGAGCGCCCAAATAAGATTGCGTTTGCTGCATCTGGGCAATCAACACATCCAGCCCAGCATACTGCTTTCGTAATCTCTCTTCTAAAGACGCCATGCGAAATTCGTGATTCTCCACATCGTCTTCTAAATCGCTGAGCTGGCCGTTCAGACCATCTTCTCGATCTTTAATCAAACCGCTCGAACTTGCATAATTGTCAAGCAACGACTCTAGCTGCTTGGCGACACCATTATCTCCTGCAAACGCTGTGCCAATATCGTCGAAGTTACTATCCATTGCATCATTAAGACTACGTACTAACGACGATTTTTCAAGGTAACCATCATTGTCTACCCCTAAACCGATATCGAATATGGTTTCAAATGGACCCGCATCGGTTAGGTTAGTGGATAAGGTGGTAATCAACTGGTCACTAAGCGTCCGCATCGATGAATCGCCGTTTAGCGGTTTACCAATCCGAGTCTGAAAACCGATATTCCCAATCAGGTTGTTATAGTTCGAGATAAACTCATCAATCAGCGTATTCACTGAGTCTCTGTCATAGTCGACATTGAGACTCGCCGTATCATAGCCATCGGTATCGTTCCCTTCACTCTTTGCCAACGCCTTGATAGTCATGTCCTGAACCGCGTCTTTAAAGGTGTTGGTATCACTTTGAATTTCCAAACCATCAACCGTGATGATTGAGTTACGCGCAGCATCGTCTGTGCCAATGGTCATCCCGCCAGTGGTACCAATCGATACTTTATCCAGCTCTGCATTGTCATTCGTCACGGTAAGGTCATTGCCTGTACCGCTAACATTAGATGTCAATATCAACTTTGACCCTGCTGCAGTACCGGTATTTACTATATTGGCTGTCACGCCAAAGTTTGTGTCAGACGCGTTTATCGCATCTCGTAATTCACCCAGCGTCATACCCGCTGTCACATCCAGCGTGAAGCTATTATCGGCTCCGGCGCCAAACGTTAACGTGCCTCCGGTGGCACTCACGACATCGTCAATTGACGTGTAAGCACCATCAGCCGAAACGGCACGGCTCCCCTGTGCCAATTGTTTGACGGCAATATCAAAGTTACCAACTGAAATTTCTGACGTCGGCGTCACACTGATGATGTCACCAGATGTTGGCTGCGTGATATTAGCGACCCTTTTACCGAAGTTTTCAGGGTCAGCTAGCTTTTTAACTGTGTCATTGAGTTTGGAGATAGCAGACTTAACCTCGCCCAAGGCAGAGAGCTCTACTTTCAAAGACTCTTCTTTCTTGACGAAGGCCTGCATCTTGGGAATATTCTCGGCATCAACCGATGCTTTAATAATACTCTCCAAGTCCAGACCTGAGCCGACGCCTGCAGACGTTATAAGTGGCATTTGCTACCTCCAATTCACTTTCATTTATGCTGTCCTGTCAAACAGCAAACCTTTTCCTGATACTTTATCGGCAAATTCCTCCAAAGCCTTAGCAACTTCGCGAAATTCCTCTGAGGGAATTTCCCGGATCACTTCATCATTGCCTTTGTCGATGACTCTGATGAAAGGCGGATTGCCTTTATCATCAAACTCAAACGACAAATTAGTTGCCGTGACCGGTATAAAGTCATTCAGCTTTGCCAGATCAGATTTCACCTGGGCGAATAATTTGTCCTGTGCATCAGGGTCAGCTTCTTCCTTTTGCTTGTCCTGAGCCCGCACTGAGGGGTTATCAACCAACTTGGTTAACTTCTCCACAGCCCGGAGCGTCTCTGCACTTTCCTCAGGCTTAATTTGACCAGGAGTGAGCACCGCATTATTCGAACCAAGCCCTAATGTTGCCTGAATCTCTTTCACAATACACCTCCAATCTCTAGTCTAACTGTAAGTATACGCCAAGTTTCGCGATTTCTCATGCAAACTTGACGTTACACTATTATTAGCCTAAGAGCGACAGGGCGACCTGAGGACGCTGGTTAGCCTGACTCAGGATTGAACTACTTGCCTGTTGCAGGATCTGCATCTTGGTCAAACTCGCCGTTTCTGCAGCAAAGTCGGTGTCCTGAATACGAGAACGTGCAGCGGTCAGGTTTTCGGCAACATTCGACTGGTTACGAATGGTTGACTGGAATCGGTTTTGAACCGCCCCCAGTTCCGCACGTTTTTTATCCACAACCGCAATCAGATTGTCCATGCCAGCCAATACTGCCTGTGCATTAGCCTGTGAAGACACTGAAATACCCGCCTCAGTGAACACATCGGAGAACACTTTAGCGTCTGCTGCTGCGCCTACCGTCGTACTGATGGTTTCTGTAGTGGTACTCAATGCAACGCCGGTTACACCGCTGGCAATACCCGCAATACCAGACAGGGTAAACCCACCGTTGGCTTGTAGGTCGTTGGTTGTGGCGGCAACGTTTTGCATACTGAAGCCGATGGTTTGTACCGCATCAGCACCTACCTGGAAGTTCGCGTCGTATGTACCGTCAAGCAGGTTCTGACCACCAAAGGTGGTGTCAGCTGCAACGCGGTTTACTTCCTCTGAAAGAGAGCGAATTTCTTCTTGTAGTGCCAGTCTGTCTTCATCGGTGTTTGAACCGTTAGATGCCTGTTGCGCAAGTGTTCTGATCCGTTGGAACATCTGAGTGGTTTCGTCCAGCGCACCTTCTGCGGTTTGCGCCAGTGAGATACCATCGTTCGCGTTTCGGATACCTTGATTCAGACCATTGATTTGACCGTTCAGACGGTTGGTGATTTGCATACCTGCAGCATCGTCTTTTGCACTGTTAATGCGCAAACCCGATGATAGGCGTTGGAAAGACGTATCTAACGCTCCTGAGGATTTATTTAATTGCCGCTGTGCGTTCAATGAACTCACATTGGTATTTACATATAAAGCCATAATAGCCTCCGCTTTATCAATATAACTCGCTGAGACGGGATACCCCTACCCTGCCAGCAGCGATGATTTAGAGTCCTAGATTTATAGTTCTCTAAATCCGCTATCGACTGATAAAGCGAAAGCTTTAGCCTTATTTGCAAATTATTTTATTTTTTTTGTGTTATTAACCCTGTAACAGGCTCAGAGCCGCCTGTGGACGCTGGTTCGCCTGGCCTAGTATAGTCTGGCTGGCCTGCTGTAGGATCTGGTTTTTAGTTAGTTTAGCTGTTTCCATCGCAAAGTCCGCATCTTTGATCCGGGATTTTGCAGCTGCCAGGTTCTCTGAAATATTGGCCTGGTTTCGGATCGTCGACTGGAATCGGTTTTGTACCGCACCCAGCTCAGCCCGCTTTTTATCTACAACCGCAATCAGCGCATCCATACCTGCCATAACAGCCTGAGCATTGGCCTGCGATGACACTGATATACCAGCTGCCGTGTAGACGTTTGAAAACACTTTGGCATCCGCTTCAGTACCGATATTTGTACTGATGGTTGCTGTCGTCGCACTCAGCGCAGCGCCCGACACTCCACTGGCAACACCCGCCACACCCGACAGGGTAAAACCACCATTATCAGCCATAGAGTTAGTGGTGGCTCCCACATACTGCATACTAAAGCCAATGGTTTGCACCGCATCAGCACCTACCTGGAAATTAGCTGAGTAAGAGCCGTCTAGTAAGTTTTGACCACCAAACGTGGTATCACTGGCAACCCGGTTTACTTCTGCCGCCAGCTGACGAATTTCTTCCTGAATTGCCAGGCGATCTTCATCCGTGTTCGAGCCGTTCGCTGCTTGTTGTGACAAGGTCCGGATCCGCTGGAACATAGAAGTAATTTCATCCATTGCCCCTTCCGCTGTCTGGGCAAGTGAAATACCATCGTTAGCATTTCGGTTACCCTGGTTAAGACCCAGGATCTGCGATTGTAGTCGGTCTGAGATTTGCAGACCTGCTGCATCGTCTGCCGCACTGTTGATCCGCAGACCTGAAGATAGGCGTTTGAAGGACGTATCCAGCTCAACACCGGAATTTTGTAGTTGTCGTTGCGCATTAATGGAACTGACATTGGTATTTACAAATAAAGCCATGATTCACTCTCTCTATACAAATGCTCAGCATTGAGCTGTTCATTGGCGTACAAGGAGGCAATTGTTATCACTGGCCGGAGCTCAGTGAAGGGGCAATCCAATGCCGCTTGTACAAACTTAATTTCTTCTGGAATGAATAAAGCAAGGTGTGTGCCAATAAATTTTGACAAGGTGAATATCGTGTCTTGGAATCGCAATATGGTGAACTGAACTATACTATTTATAGAGCTGACATCCGCTTGATGCCTATAAGGAAGAGCTTTTCAGGGGGGGTTATCACCAAGCCAACCCATGTATCTAAATAATAAGTATAAAGAAAAAGAGGCCTGGCAGCCTCTTTTTTTGAAGTTTGAGAGTGGGTGTCAATATTTTTTCATAATATTGGCACGGAAAGTGCTAATATTAACGTGTTCATTGTTTTGATGAACTGTAATTGGATTTAAGCTCCTCCGCTTTATCATCCAATTGGGTGCCCTGGCTAATACCCCATCAAGTCCGGGCACCTGTTTTCCTACCTATCTTATCCCAGTAGACTTAGTGCAGCCTGAGGACGCTGGTTAGCCTGACTCAGGATTGTCTGGCTCGCCTGTTGCAGAATCTGCATTTTAGTCAAGCTTGCAGTTTCCTGAGCAAAGTCAGTATCTTTGATACGTGATTTCGCAGCTGACAGGTTTTCAGAAATGTTAGACTGGTTACGAATTGTAGACTGGAAGCGGTTTTGTACCGCACCTAGCTCTGCACGTTTCTTATCAACAACCGCAATCAGGTTGTCCATACCAGCTAATACTGCCTGCGCATTTGCCTGAGAAGATACCGAAATACCTGTTTCAGTGAATACGTTAGAGAAAACCTTCGCGTCTGCTTCAGTACCAATGTTTGTACTGATGGTTTCTGTTGTCGCACTCAGTGCAACACCGGTTACGCCACTTGCAATACCTGCGATACCAGATAGTGTGAAGCCACCGTTTGCCTGCATATCGTTAGTTGTACCGGCAACATTTTGCATACTGAAGCCAATGGTTTGTACTGCGTCAGCACCAACCTGGAAGTTTGCAGAGTAAGAACCATCTAGTAGGTTTTGGCCACCGAAGGTTGTATCTGCTGCTACCCGGTTCACCTCAGAAGACAGTGAACGGATTTCTTCCTGGATTGCCAAACGGTCTTCGTCTGTGTTTGAACCGTTTGATGCTTGTTGTGCCAGGGTACGAATACGCTGGAACATTGAGGTAACTTCGTCCATCGCACCTTCAGCGGTTTGCGCTAGCGAGATACCGTCGTTTGCGTTTCGGTTACCTTGGTTTAAACCGTTGATTTGTGAGGTCAAACGGTCAGATATTTGTAGACCTGCTGCATCGTCAGCAGCGCTGTTGATACGAAAGCCCGATGATAAACGCTTGAAGGAAACATCCAGCGAGTTGCCTGAATTGTTTAATTGTCTTTGAGCATTCAATGAACTTACGTTAGTATTTACATAAAGTGCCATGGTGATTCTCCCACTATAATCTGAGTGCTTACTCTTTGAGTGCTTACTCTGTAAGTGCCCACTCTCAAACTTCTAAAACTTTCTCTCATAGCCTTCGAGGTTTGTTTTCACTCTCCGGCTTGGTTACTTAAGTTATCGGGCAGCGGCAAAAATACTTTAGAAATTTTTCGAAAAAAATCTCATCCGTTTGTTTATTAAAGATTTTTAATTTATAAAGTGGCATAAAGTGGGAAATAAATTGCCACCCTAAACTTCACAGATAAATCTGATGCACTGCAACAAAGTTTATAAAAGTGAGTAGGTTAGAATCTAAATTGAGTAAAAGAGAGGAAAAATGGAAGCGGCAGGGATAACCCCTAAAAGCCGCTTCCAGGACGGATTACCTGATGTAGTCGAGTAGAGATAGATTAGACAACCGGCCAAAGGTGGCCTGCGATGCCTGAAGTGCGGTTTCATGTTTGGTCAGATCGGTAATGGCTTCGGCCATATCCAGCTCAACCAGTTCTGCTTTTGCAATCTTATTGTTAATATCCAGGTCAGCATTCGCATCGGTGATACGCGTTGCGGTGTTGAGCCTGCCCCCCAGACCAGACTGAGTCTGTGAAACGCGGTTTTTTGCGTTATCTATACCAATCATCGAATCAGCCAGTACCTGACGATAATCTTTTTCACTGAGTGTCGTGTCATTCAATGCCGTAACCAGGTCATCCAACATATTGAGTACGTTATCTCGCTCTGGCGCTTCAAGATCAAAGTCAATCTGCGCGGGCGCATTCCCCGTGAAGCTGAACTCCATGCCTTCAACCTCGATGTGATTTTCTTCATAGCTACCCGTTGCCAATACCGTTGCACCTTGCTGTAAGGAATAGGTATTAGGTGTTCCCGCTGTAAGTACCAGACTAAATGTATTCGAGCCAGCTGGCGCTGTTGGGTCCGGGTTATAATTGGCTTTATGAAATTGGTCAAATGGTCCCTGTTTGGTTACATACACATCCGAGCTCACGACCCCCCCCGACACAGTCGCTGTATTGGAGGCCACATTGAGCCGTGTTGGTACACTCTCAAAAACATCAAACCCGTTATCGCTGGATTTAATTTCAACCCCTTCGGCAACCTTAATTTTATGCTGCCCCTGATCACCGTTGTATTGATAACGCTGTTGTGTACTGTTGTACGAATAGGCTTCAGTATTATCCTGATAACCGGAAAAAATGTATCGGCCATCTTCCGTTTTCGCATTCATCAGGTCATGCACCGCGGTTTGTATAGCACTTAGCTCTTCAGACAACGATGCTCTGTCTACATCCACCAAAGAACCGTTACCTGCCTGGACCGTTAGCGTCAGAGCACGAGTCAAAGAATCTTTGATATTATCCAGTACACCTTCTTGCGTATCCAAACGGCCTTTGAGCATAGTCAGATTTTTTGTATATTGCTCATTGGTTTGGATCCTATCGGTGTATAACAAAGCCCGTGCCATTGCAGAAGGATCATCTGATGCAGTTAATACACGTTTTTGCGTATTAACCTGCTGCATTGCTTTATTCACATCTTGCTGGCTATCGAGTATTGAGTTCAGGTTATTCTGATACATCATATTTTGAGATAAACGCATAATTACCTCGCCGCACTTAATAGGGTATCAAACACAGTTCTTGCTGCGGTAAGTACTTGTGCAGCTGCTGAGTAAGATTGTTGAAAACGAAGCAAATTTGCTGCTTCTTCGTCTAAATTCACGCCCGCCATAGACTCATACCAGGCTTCAGATTGGGCTGCCAACGCTTCATAGGCCGCACCATTGGTTTTGGCCTGATTGGCCACAACACCTATTTCCGTCACTAGGCCGGCATACGCTTCATTGAACGTCTTCAAATTATCTGCAGTTGCGGTGGTCACCACATTCTGACGCACCAGTTCTGCACTTTGTAACTTACTAAGCTCGAGACCATTACGGTTATCATCAAAACCACCGGTATTAAACTCAATGGTAAATGTGTCACCCGTCGCCGGCGTCCCTTCAATATTAAAATCGAAGCCATAGCTGGCATACGCGCCCCCCGCTTGGGCAAGTAAGTTTTCAGCGGGCGGTGTAATAGTAAATGTATTGGTACCATTGCCATCAACGATCTGATATTCATTGGCGTTTGCCGTTTTGGTCAGTGTGATTGTGCCATTGGTCAGGCTCGGTGGTGCAGCTGTAAAGTTACTCGTAGCAGGATCTGTGTTGGTGACAGAGCCTACAGAAATGTTTGCCGTACTCACATTACTGGCCGCAGTCTCCGTCCGTATTGGTGAAGCCAGTGCCAAACTTTCAGGTCTATCAGTTGCAAGTTGTAAATTCCCCGCAGTTCCCGAGTTAAGCTTAACCAGGAAGCTGTCACCAACATTAGCGGTCCCTGTCAGGTTCATTTGCAAACCAAACATGTCGACACCTGCCGCAACGGAGTTTGAATCTATCACTCCGCCAATCACGTTTGCAGTTACGGGAGTTCCCTGAACATTGCCCTTACTGTCTACCGCTGCAATTTCGACGGTGTTTGCTGCGGTATAAGTGACTCTGAAATCCGTCGCCGGGACTTCTTTACCTTTACCAGGCTCAACCGTAGCCGTTAACTGTGCGGTACTGGTATTGCTTTCATACGGATATCCGCCGACCGTTGGTAGCGTGAATATGTTACCGCCAAGATTACCATCCAGGTCCATACCCAGCTGGTTTTGCTGGTTAAAAGCATCGGCAAGTGATAGTCCGATTTGACCGAGCTGCGTCTGTGCTGGCACCAAAATATCATCACGAAATGCCATCAGGCCGCCAATCTTTCCTCTAAGACTGACATGATCCACCTCTAACGCCACAGCGGCACCATCAGTCACATCCAGCGTCAACGTTTTGTGGTTCGGATCGGGGTCGCCATCCATTGAGAAGAGATTAAAACTGCCATTTTCCATGACCAAAGATTGCCCGGAGCCAAGAAAAACGAGTTTTTCACCATTCTTGCCATCCAGGGTTTCGATGTCTACCAATTCAGCCAGATCTCTGATGGCCTGATCTCGTTGATTAAGCAAGGAGCTGCCGCTGCCATCGCTGTTATTACCATTGAGCGCCGCAACTTGGGCGTTCATGTCACTGATCTTCTGGATCAGGTTATTGGCTTCATCAGAATAAATCGACAATTGCTCATTTACGATATTGCTCTGATCAAACACGATACCGGATAACCTGTCCATCTGATCAATTAAGTTCTGTGCATCCGTCAAAAACAGGGAGCGCGCAACCGTTGAGGAAGGTAAATTCATCGCTTCCTGCATATTATTGAACAACGAGTTGATGCTCTGATTCAGATTATTAGACTCTTCACCAAACAAGGTATCAACCCGAGTGGCTTCCGTCACAAACTGTTCGTAGTAAGCCTCACTCGAAAGATCACGATTAAGCTGCTTCTGAGCAAACTCATTGAGTAGGCGCACGGTTTCACCACGTCCCACCTGGTTGTTGACCATAGTGGTGTGTTCAGTCCGCTCGCGAACATAACCTTTGGTATTCAGGTTTGCGATGTTTTTACTGGTCGTCTGGAGTAATTCAGAGCTGGCCCTGACCCCGGAAGTACCAATATTCATAAGATTAAATGACATCTTAATTTACTCCCTGATGCACTGACGCTGACAACATGGACTGAAATTCTCCTCTGTCCAACACACGTTTAATTTTTTCTGCATAATCTGGATCGGTTGCATACCCTGCCTGTTGCAGCGCATCCAGGTATTGGTCCGGATTATCTGTCTTAGTTAAAGCCTCTTGGTAACGAGGATTGGACTGCAGGAAATCGACATAATCATTGATGCTATCTTTCAGCGAATCATACGCTCTGAAGCTCGCTTGCTTTTTCACTGGTAAACCTTGCTCAAATTCCAGCGTCATTTTACTGGCGCTGTCACCCTGCCAACGCTTATCGGCTTTTATGTTAAACAGGTTTAAACTGCTTTCACCGTCCTGGCGGGCAATGATGTGCTTGCCCCAACCTGTTTCCAGTGCAGCCTGAGCAACCATCACAGCTGGATTCAAACCAATCTTGGCAGCTGCTGACTTAGCATGCTCCCAAAGCTGGCTAACGAAGGACTCTGGATCATCGAATTGCACATCTTTAGATGCACTTTCCATCACCTCAGGCTGTTGCTCAGCTTTCAACTGCGCAGCTTCACCATTGGCGATCCGGTCGCTTTGTAGCTCCGCACCGGTGCGCAGTACAGAGCTGGGCATATACCCATCCCGGTTAGGCGATAATTGCTGCACAATCAGGTCTGCGAGACCCAAGCTCCCTTCGCTGGAGAGCTGCATAGACATTTGCTGATCATGCATGTCACGATAAAATTTGACGCTGCTGGAATTAAACGGACTATCTTTGTCCTCCAGAACCTCATTGGCCTTTCGCATGCTGGACAACATCATTTGAGTGAAAATTGACTCGAACTGTTGAGCCGCCTTACGCAACGCTTCTTCAGAGGCATTGGCGTCTCCGGTACTTTTCAGTGCATCCTGTCTTAACGAGTTCAGATCAGTTAAGTCATAGAAACTTTGGTTGCGAGTTGGATCAGTATTCATTGCTCGAAATCACATCAATATACATAACCAATTACAATGCAATTATTGAGCCAAAAAAAAGCCCCATAAAATGGGGCTAACTAATTGATTATAAAGGAAGCATTAAATGACGACTAATTGACCATGTATTGCACCGGCTTCTTTCAATGCCTCCAGTATCGCCATCAGATCGCCAGGAGCAGCACCCACTGCATTGATTGCACGGACCAAATCATCCAGGCTTGAACCGGGGTCAAATACAAACGCCCGCGAATCGTCCTGGTCAACATCGACAATGCTTTGACGCGTCACCACAGTATCACCCTCTGTCAAAGGCTGCGGCTGAGACACATTCATTTGTTCAGCAATGGTCACTGTCAATCCGCCATGTGTTATTGCCGCAGGCTGCAGTTTCACTTCTTTGCCAATCACTATGGTACCAGTACGTGAATTCACGATAATCTTGGCTGAGGTATCCGCTGGTGTGAACTCCAGGTTTTCAAGAGTCGACAGGTAAGCAACGCGTTGAGAAGGATCCCGGGGTGCAATAACTCGCACGGAAGCAGCATCCATTGCTTGTGCGCTTTGTGGGCCCACCAGATCATTGATTGTATCAGCCAGACGCTTTGCGGTTGTGAAGTCGGGGCGATTCAGGTTGAAGGTAATATGATCTCCCTGGGTAAACGGGCTCCTGACAGCACGTTCAACTGTACCACCATTTGGAATACGACCAACTGTTGGCGTGTTGATTACAACCCGGCTGCCATCTAGCCCTTCAGCACCCAAACCACCCACGATCATACTGCCCTGAGCAATCGCATAGACATTACCATCTACACCTTTAAGAAACGTTTGCAGTAAAGTCCCGCCACGCAAACTGCCCGCACTACCAATAGATGACACCGTGACGTCAATAGTTTGACCGGGCTTCACAAAGGCTGGTAACTCTGCGTGAACGGCTACGGCTGCCACATTTTTGATCTTCGGCTTTAGGTTGGCAGGCATAGTAATACCAAAGCTGTTTAACATGCCCTTGAAGCTTTGTTCAGTAAAGCGGGTTTGCTCTCCGGTACCCGGCAGGCCCACTACCAAACCATAACCAACCAGTTGGTTTGAACGAACTCCCTCAACCATGGTTACGTCTTTGATACGCTCAGCTTGCGCAAACTGGCTGCCAATAAGTGCCATCGTTAGCACGAGCACATTAAATAATTTCATAGTTTGCTTCCTCAAAATGGCATAATGGCGCTCATAAAGAACTTAGTCAGCCAACCTGCACTCTGCACTTCCTGCGTATCACCTTTACCTGAGTACTGAATACGTGCATTGGCAATACGGTTTGACTCCACGGTATTATCAGCGTTGACATCCTGTGGTCTGACTAACCCCTCGAGACGGATAAACTCTTCACCGGTATTCAGTGTCAGCCATTTCTCGCCTCTTATCACCAGGTTTCCATTTGGCAACACCCGCATCACATTGACCGAGATATTACCAATAAGACTATTCGACTGGTTGGCCTGCGCATCCCCCTGAAATGAAGAATTTGAGCCTGCATCCAACTGAATACTTTTGCTTCCCCAGTTGACCGCAGCGCCGCCTAAACCCAGAATAGGATCAACATTCACTTCACTATCTTTGTCCAGTTTAGAATTGGCCGCTTTTGAAGCCTGAGTTGACTCTCGTAACACTACCGTAATGATATCCCCGGTTCGAAGCGCCTTTTTATCTGAGTACAGATCGTTGGCGTAAGCGTTGAACAACGAACCTGTTGGCACGACTGGCGCAGCTTCAGCTTCCGGATACATGGGCGCGTAGTAAGGATCGTCCCGCTTAACATCTTTATTTTGCGTTGTTGTACAACCACTAAGTGCTATACAGCCTGCCGCAAACAGGCCTAGTGTACGTAACTTGTCCATACTACCCCCAATCTTTTAAAGCTGCTGATTAATGTAACTAAGCATCTCATCAACTGACTTGATTACTTTCGAGTTCATCTCGTAAACCCGTTGTGTTTCAATCAAATTGACCAGCTCTTCGGTAACATTAACGTTCGAAGTTTCCAGCGCCCCCTGCACAATAGAACCAAGTCCTTCAACACCCGGGTTCCCCTGAACTGGCGCACCGCTGACAGCAGTTTCGGTATAGAGGTTTTGACCAATCGGTTCAAGACCAGATGGGTTAATGAAATCGCTTATTACCAGCTGGCCGATAACCGTATTGGCAGCTTCACCCTGAATACTGACAGAAACCTCACCATCCTGAGAAATGGTGATGGAATTTGCATTGTCCGGAACATTCATTTCAGGTTGCACCGGAAAGCCTGCCCCAGAGGTCACGATTCTACCTTCTTCATCAGTGGTAAACTGGCCATTTCGCGTGTATGCAATGGTGCCGTCAGGCATCTGAATTTCGAAAAAACCCGGTCCCTGAACCATCCAGTCCAATGAGTTTTCAGTGCTCAGCATGTTACCTTGCGAAAAGTTCTTCTGGTTGGCCACCACCTTGGCGCCCGCGCCAAGCATCAAGCCTGATGGAAGCTCGGTATCCTGAGAAGAACGACCGCCTGGTTGGTTAATATTCTGATAGAGTAAGTCTTCAAATATTGCGCGGCTTTTCTTATAGCCCACAGTACTGGCATTCGCCAGGTTATTCGAAATCACCGAAATATCAGTTTGCTGGGCATCTAGGCCGGTTTTACTGATCCATAATGCTGGGTTCATAATCTATACCTCACTCTCTTAAACGATACGCAGGAGCGAAGTGTGTCGCTCATCAATTTCTTCAGCTGTTTTCATCAGTTTCATCTGCATTTCAAACTGGCGCTGAAGGTTTACCATGTCTACCATCTCGTGAACCGGGTTCACGTTGGACATTTCTAAATAGCCACTCATGACTTTGGCGGTAGGTGAAATTTCACAAAACCCACATACGCCGTCTTCGAGCAACTCCTCTTTTGGTCTGAACAAACCATCATTGCCTTTTTCAAGTTTGCTATTGTCTGCGCTAATAATCTTTAACCGGTCGACCACTTCTAAAAAGTTGGCAGGTGCCCCCTGAGGGCGCACCTGAATTGAGCCATCATCACTGAACACCACCTTCTCTACTGGCAAAGGCAATATAATGGGCCCACCTTCGCCAATTATTTGACGACCATGACTGGTAACCAGTGCACCATCTGCCGTGATGTTCAGTGTGCCAACTTTCGTATAAGCCTCATCGCCTGCGGCATCTACAACACTTATCCAGGATTTCTCATCTACCGCAATGTCCAGATCCCGGCCGGTTTCAGTAATGGCACCACCTGTCATCATAGTGCCTGGGCGCTCCTGCATCGCAAACACGCGTGTCGGTAGCCCTTCGCCAAATGCCTGCATTGAACGGGCCTGTGCAAAGTCAGCCTTAAACCCGGTAGTATTGGCGTTAGCCAGGTTATTTGCCTTCAGCCCGACACCAACCAGGTTTTGTTTGGCGCCTGACATAGCGACATACAGCATTTTATCCATGGGAACGACCTAAAAATTGTTCAATCTATACTGAATAAAGCAATATAGATGCCAAGATGATCGTCAAGAAAATGAAAAGGCCGCTAAATGCGGCCTCAAGAGGTGATTGGATTTGATTATCGGATCTGCAGGATATTCTGCTGAAGTGTTGAGTTGACTTCCAGTGCCCGCGAGTTTGCCTGGAAGTTTCGCTGCGCACTTATCAGGTCTACCAGCTCGTTTGTTAAGTTAACATTGGACTGCTCCAATGCTGAGGAGTTGATTGAACCCAGTGTTCCTGAACCAGGCTCTCCCGCAATAGGCTCACCTGATGTTAAACTCTTTTTCCATCCGGTATTGCCCACTTGCTGCAACCCCTGAGAGTTAGAAAAACGCACCATGGCAACCTGACCCAAATAGGTTGAGTCACCATTACTGTAAGATGCGACAATTTTACCGTCACCGCCGATATCAATCCCCGCTAATCGGCCCGTTGTAGCGCCGTCTTGTTCAAGCGCTTTAACCTCAAAACGGCTGGCGAACTGTGTAGGTAGTTTGTTTGAGGTGTTTGCTTCATCGCGCCAATTCAGTTCCACGTTACTTGGGAATGTTGCGCCGTTTGTAAGCAAAGTTGATAAACCAGCACCTGCACCCGCTGGGATTGCAAACGAGTTAAAAGTTGTGCCTGTGTTCGCAACTTGCGGGTTACCTGTCGTGGATGGCAAACCATTTTGGTCAAACTGAAACTCAGTTATCGGCTCAAGTGGTGCGCCACTGGCTCCCGATGTATTAAACTGTGTACCATTAAGCGTTGCATACACTTGCCATTCATTGGGGTTGGTTGCGGGATCTTCTTTTACAAAATAAAGCTGAAGAATATGCGGTTCACCCAAGCTATCGTAAATCGTTGTTGAAGTAGAACTGTTGTAAGTTGCACTTTCTGTTGGGTCAAATGCCAACGTTGGCGCTGAAGCACGTGAGTCCAAGTTGAAAGATGAATACACACTGGTGGTTGCGCGTGGTGAACCAGAAGCATCTGGGATTTGCAGTGCTGATGATGTACTTAAACTGATTGAGGTCGTGTCACCGGTACTTGGGTCAACAGGGAAACCCTGTAAAAAATTACCCTGAGCATCAACGATAAAGTTGTCTTTGTTAAGTTTAAAGGCCCCTGCACGAGAGTAAGTGAAGTCCTGAGCTCCCAGCTCTTCACTCATCGCAAAGTAACCTTCACCTGTAATCGCCAGGTCCAGCGAGTTCTGCGTAAAGTTCAAAGAACCTTGGTGAAACTGCTGCGCAACCATAGTGGTTTGCACACCATCACCATTTTTTGTCTTACCAGCGCTAAATACGGAAGATGCATACACAGATGCAAATTCAGCACGCGATTCTTTAAAGCCCGTCGTATTAACGTTAGCGATATTGTTAGCTGTGGTATCCAGGTCTTTCTGAGCCGCAGCTAAACCAGTTAATGCAATATTGAAACTCATACTCTCACCTCTTGCGATTAAGGTTAAATCTTTTTAATTAGGCTAATTCCGCGACGTCAGTAAGCCGCACGGCACCCGCTTTAGTGTTGATAACGATGCCGCTTGCACCATTGACATTGACGCTTTCAATATTTCTGAAAGTCGCTGTAGGCAAGGCTGTAAACTTACCGTTTACAGAGCCCTCAGCCTTTATTGTGTAATCTCCAGGCGGTAACATGTCACCATCAGTGTTTTTACCATCCCAGTCAAAGCGAACTGCACCAGCATTTTGATCTTTAAGATCTATGGTTCTTACCAGCTCGTTTTTATCATTAAGAATACTGACCGTCAGTTTTTCTACAGGCTCGGTCACAATAATAGAACCCCGCGACTGCATGTCCGGGCCGTGCTCAATTGTGTCTGATTCCAGTAGCGCTTTCTTGCCGATCAAAGTCGACGCCTGCAAAGCAGAATTCGAGGTCATAGAATCAGCCAATGATTCAAACTTCGTGTTCAGGTCAGAGATACCCTCGGCCATGGTGAAGTTTGTCATTTGTGCAATCATCTGATCATTATCAGCCGGTTTGCTCGGGTCCTGATAAGACAACTGCTGAGTCAATAACGCAAAGAAATCCTCCTGCTTCAACTCATCATTCTTTTCTGTCGGAACCTGCTTGTCAGGCCAACGCAATGAATCGACATAGGTCGAGGTTGCTGAATTGACTTCGTTACTCATTGGCTATACTCCCACTTAGCGCTGACCAAGTTGCAAGGTTTTGCTAAGCATCTGCTTAGCGGCATCCGCTACCTGAACATTCGTTTGGTACGAACGCGATGCAGAGATCATGTTTGTCATCTCTTCAACCACATTCACATTTGGCTTATAGATGTACCCGTCTTTGTCAGCACTTGGATGGTTGGGGTTGTACTCAACCTGCAGTGGTTTATCGCTTTCTACGATCCCCAGTACTTTCACTCCAACCGAAGACCCCATGGTATTCGGGTGAGCTGCCGCAGCCTTGTTTAACTCCGCGGCGAAAACTGGGTGCCTAGCTCTATACACCTTATCCTGACTAGAACTGATGCTGTTTGCATTAGAAATATTACTGGCGGTCGTGTTCAAACGGACGTTCTGGGCGCTCATGCCTGAACCCGCTATATCAAAAACATTATATAAACTCATGATTAGCCACCTTGACCACTCAGGGCTTTCTTCAGCCCTTTAAATTTACCAGATAAAAAATTCAAACTAGCTTGGTACTCTAATGCGTTTTGTACATACAAGTTTCGTTCCACTTGTATATCCACTGAGTTACCATCGCCTGTATCTGCTTGATTTGGCGTGCGATATAGTTCAACACCATTGTTCAGCTGAGTCCCACCACTAAGATGATTCTCATTGGTTCTGACCATCTTATTGCCGCTTAGCTGTGCCGATTTTGCCGCTTTAAAAGCCTGGCCAAAGTCGATATCCTTAGCTTTATATCCAGGGGTATCTGCATTGGCTATGTTACTTGCTAAAATTTCAGCACGCTGAGAGCGGATCAGCATAGTGTGAGGATGAACCCCCAACGCTTTATCAAAACTAATTGCCATAACCCGACTCCAAAAAATTGACTTGATGAGATAAAAGCAAGAATGAGGCCAATATTTAAGTGGCGGAAAATTG
Organism: Pseudoalteromonas sp. PPB1; assembly: GCF_015356275.1. Classification (NCBI taxonomy): domain Bacteria; kingdom Pseudomonadati; phylum Pseudomonadota; class Gammaproteobacteria; order Alteromonadales; family Pseudoalteromonadaceae; genus Pseudoalteromonas; species Pseudoalteromonas sp. PPB1. The sequence continues at coordinate 334,594 of NZ_JACEQV010000002.1, forward strand.
CCGCATTGCCGATATCACCATTACAAGGTATCTAGTAAGAGACTAAACCACAGCACTGGCTAATTTCTTTATATTAATCAAATAGCTTTTAATCTTCCTTGGAACCAAATCCTAGAGGATAAATGTGGCTTCGACTTGTTGTGATATATGACACCGTGAGGGAAAGTGGTATGATTTACGATTGAAGAGAGTACAGCCCCTGAACGCCAAAAACCAGGCATTGCGCTATACCCAAAAACCTATAAGCCAATGCATCAGGCCCCTTTTTAGCCTTTATACTGCAATTAAAGATCACCAGCGCAGCTGGTGATGTGAGCTGGATTTGATCATTGAGCAACTGGTTATCAGGTTTATTTACACTTTAAACCAGCCAGAAATACTAATTGCCATATCCTCTCATCTTAAAAAGCGACGTATTATTGCCCCTCAATGTGCCCAGCCATTTAACCTCAGGAGAGTAAAGAGTCGTTATGATAGCGGTTTCATAATCGATATTACGGTCTTACGCTGTTATTACCCAGCGAAGGCCAATAGAGTGCAATTCTGAAGGGGCGCTGGGAGCTGTATTGAGTATGTGGAGAATCATCGATATCACCGGCCTTGCTTATAATGAATGTCAGGCGTAATGATAAAAAGCATTGCCAAAAGCGAAAACCAACTGTACATTTTTCAATCACCTCGATGATTAATCTTTGCAAGGAAAAAACGATGAAGCTGAAACTCAATAAAAAGCAGGTCAAAAGCTTATCTTCAGACTTAAAAACAGTACCAGAACTTGTAACACCTCAGATCTGTGGTGCTTTGCCACCTCCCAGTCATTTCTGTGACAGTGAGAATTGCACGCCCACTTCTATGCTGCCATGCATGACTTACTACTGTATTTAACCGCTCGCTGCCATTAGACATCCAGAAACATCCTCAGGCGAAACATGCACAAGTGTGAAAACTCATCCGGGTGGATATCGATAATACTACACTTGTGCGCTTCCCCGATAATGCATGCTTGATTGTCTTGTTTAAAATAATTTAACGAAGTGTCTTGCTATGATCGCCAGGCCGTAGTGCTTTTCAAATTTACTGTTTGACCTGTTAGCAGTTAAACCATTTTCTCTGTATTACTTGAACCTGAAGAAAGCTTCAGCGCGCTTCGTCATAAGAGACATCTGGATATGTGGTTACATAGACGCACAGGGCGAAAATAACTTAATTAGTCGCTTGGCAGTGATTTGCCATTTATACTCTCCGCGTGGCCTGTGAGCAGTTTCCGCATCAAGTGCGGGATAACGGTGGTATGGGGTTTGTGACTGGGAAGTTATATAACTTTTTAAATCGCACATAGCAAAAAAGCCCGACCCTTTCGAATCGGGCTCTGATGTACAAGGAGGTACGAATGTCTTTCGTCGACCTCTAATTAGGAGCTTGGCAATGTCCTACTTTCACATGGGTGAATTGTGACCGAAGTACCGCTTCGCAGCTATCGTGCAAAGTCGTGCTTTAGCGCGGTCTTTGCGCAAGGTGAAATGAGCTATTGTAGAGAACGCAGACCTATTCACAGCGCAACAAGAAGCCCTCCACAAGGAAGTGTCCCCAAAGGTTGCTAAGTACTGCATGCACCATCCAACCCAGCTTAATGGATGAATAGACAACACTGCTCTGTCTACAGCTTTTTTAAACTACTCAAAACGCAAAAAAGCCCGACTCTTTCGAATCGGGCTTTGATGTACAAGGAGGTACGAATGTCGATGATATTCATTGATGAATTAAGTGCAAAGTACAATGACAGCGAGCAACGCGAGTACATTTACTTTGCGCAAGGTGAAATGAGCTATTGTAGAGAACGCTGACCTATTCACAGCGCAAAAAGGAGCCCTCCACAGGGAAGTGTCCCCAAAGGTTGTTCAGTACGAGCTTTACTATATCCAACCCAGCCTCATGGATGAATAGACAACACCGCTCTGTCTACAACTTTTTTAAATCGCACATAGCAAAAAATCCGCTGCATTGCTGCAACGGGTTTCTCTTATTAGGCCCTGGCGATGTCCTACTTTCACATGGGTGAATTGCGACCGAAGCACCGCTTCGCTGTCACCGATCATGCAAAACTGATCCACTAACGATCATCGAAAACTGATCCACTTGGTATTATCCGTACATTTGTGCGGGAACTTTATGTTAACCAAGGAGACATTTGTGGATATTCATGTTCGCTTTGCACAAGGGCAGAGCATTCGTAAAATTGCCCGTGAACTAGGTATTTCTCGCAACACAGTTAAACGTCATTTGCAGAGAAAAGAAATGCCTATTTACAACAAACAAATTCAACCACCGACTAAGCTCGCACCTTTCGAAGAATACCTAATTCAGCGTATCGAACAGGCTAAACCTGAATGGATCCCAGCTACTGTTCTATTCCACGAGGCCGTACAAAGGGGTTATCAAGGTGGTATTGCCCAGTTGCGTCGCTTCGTTCGTCAGTTTAAATCAACTTCTACCCCTGAGCCTGTCGTTCGTTTCGAAACATTACCCGGACAACAGATGCAGATTGACTTTACAACGATCCGACGAACAAAATTTCCTCTAAAGGCTTTTGTTGCAACGCTTGGTTACTCCCGAGCAAGTTACATACAATTTTTTGATAATGAACGTGCGGAGTCATGGCAACAGGGATTGAAGGCCGCGTTTGATTACTTTGGTGGCGTGCCACAACAAGTGTTATGTGACAATGCTAAAGCACTCATCATAGAAAGGAATGCCTATGCTGAAGGAAAGCATAAAATAAATGCTCAAATGCTGCAGATATCAAAAGATTATGGATTTGAGCTTAGTGCCTGCAAACCCTATCGAGCCAAAACAAAAGGAAAAGTAGAGCGATTCAATCACTATTTAAAGAACAGCTTTATCATTCCACTCAAGGCCGAGCTAAAAGCACAAAACCTTGAACTGGACGTCGATATTGCAAATGCCAAAGTGGGTCCCTGGCTACAGCGGATAGCGCACCAACGAATACATGGCACAACCCAGGAAAAGCCAGCGGAGCGGTTGATTGAAGAAGTAAAACACTTACAGCCTTTACCTTGCATTGTTGGTCCATCTGTACCACAGGCCAAAGCGCTTAAGGTAGAAACAATATCTCAGTTTAAGTCCGCGGATCTGCAGCACTCAATTCATATATACGATGCATTTTCAGGAGGTGAGCGTGTTACTGCATGAACAAATAGCACACTTGTGCGAATCATTTAAGCTCAGCTCAACCGCTGCTCACTGGTCGCTATTAGC